>NZ_JANLOF010000066.1:0-164567 GCF_025466135.1 Pseudomonas sp. 14P_5.3_Bac1
GCCCAGGTGTAAAGGCTCGCGATGCGCGTCAACGATAATGTGTGCTTTCTTGGTAGGCGCAGCCTCCAGTCTTCCCGCTACCTCCGGGCTATGGGCGCTAAATCCCGGCCTTTCTATGCAATGGCCTTACGCATGGCTATCATGCGTGCCTCATTGTGAGGCGATACTTGCATGCTGACGTTGTTAGAACTTCTGAAAGATGGCCGATTCCATTCCGGAGAAGCGCTGGGTGCCGCCCTGGGTGTCAGCCGCAGTGCTGTTTGGAAGCAGCTCCAGCACCTTGAGGCAGAGCTGAATTTGCCCATTCATAAAATTCGCGGCAAGGGGTATCAACTGGCTTCGCCACTGGTGTTCCTGAGCAAAGAAGAAATTGCAGTGAATGCCGCTTCTTTGGCATGGCCCGTTCACATCTCTGACTCTATCGACTCCACTAATGCTGAAGCTTTGCGTCTTGTCGACGCCGGCGTTGCTGCGCCATTTCTAGTGCTTGCTGAGCAGCAGACGGCCGGCAGGGGGAGGCGAGGTCGCACGTGGGTTAGTCCATTCGCTCAGAATGTCTACTACAGCCTTGTATTGCGCATCGAGGGTGGGCTGCGGCAGCTGGAGGGTCTTAGCCTTGTAGTGGGATTGGCGGTCATGCAGGCGCTGCGTGATTCAGGTGTACAGGGCGCGGCACTGAAGTGGCCAAACGACGTCCTCGTAGGGCGCAAGAAAATTGCCGGCATCTTGCTTGAGTTAGTGGGTGACCCTGCAGACATCTGCCACGTGGTTCTCGGGATAGGCATTAACGTGAACATGCAGCAGGCTGCTGAGGTAGATCAGCAGTGGACCTCGGTGCAATTGGAAACATGCTCGCCTGTCGATCGTAATTACCTGGTTGCACGGCTAAGTCTACAGCTGCAAAGTCACCTGGAGCGCCACAAGGCCTTTGGCTTTACTGCGTTGCAGGAGGAGTGGGAGCGAAATCATTTGTGGCAGGGTAGGGCTGTGACTCTCATTGCGGGCGTCAATCAGATTGATGGGGTTGTGCTGGGGATTGATCACCAGGGCGCGCTGCGTCTGAACGTCGATGGTGTCGAGAAAATATATAGCGGTGGTGAGTTAAGCCTGAGGCTGCGCGATGATTCTTGAGCTCGACTGTGGAAATAGCTTTATTAAGTGGCGGGTACTCGAGGCGCAGAGCGCTGGCGCCTGCGCAGAGGGTGTTGTTGGTTCAGATCTCGCATTAATAGAAAGTCTGACCGCCATTCCGGGTCTGCTGCTGACACGATGCCGTCTGGTGAGTGTTCGTGCTTCAGAGGAAACTGGAAAGTTGGTTGAAACATTGCAGGAGGCTTTTGGTGTCACAGTGTCTTGCGCTGCCTCAGCGAGAGAAATGGCGGGAGTGCGCAACGGTTATGAAGAATACGAGCGCCTCGGTCTTGATCGCTGGTTGGCAATGCTTGGCGGTTTCAAGTTAGCGCCGGGTGCTTGCTTGGTGCTCGACTTCGGTACCGCAGCGACAGCGGACTTTATCGCTGCTGATGGTGAGCATCTAGGAGGCTTTATATGCCCTGGAATGCCTCTGATGCGCAGTCAGTTGCGAACACACACCCGCAAGATCCGCTACGACGATGCTGCGGCTGAGCAGGCTATGGAGCGTCTTTCCCCAGGTCGAACCACTGTGGAGGCCGTTGAGCGTGGCTGCGCCCTCATGCTTCGAGGGTTTGTATTGACCCAGCTTGAGTTGGCTCGGCGTTATTGGGAGGATGATTTCACAGTCTTCCTGACGGGTGGGGATGCTGACCTGGTCTCGGATGCCGTACCGCAGGCTCGTTTTGTACCGGATCTCGTTTTTGTGGGGCTGGCGATGGCGTGCCCTTTGTCCTGAGGTTTTTTATGCGTTGGCTGTTTTTGCTCTTGCTCGTTCTCAATGCCTTCTATTACATCTGGCATCAACAAGAGGCGCCGTTGCGCGCCAAGGACGTTACGCCTCTGAGCCTCTATCGCGGCTCTCAGCAAGACATCCGGCTATTGAGTGAATCTTCTGATTCGGTTGTCCGCCGTGATCGGGCAAACGCCCCTGAGCCACAAAATACATGCTTATACATAGGCGGCTTTGCTGATCAGCGACAAGCGCAGTTGCTTGAGCAGCGTCTGATGAGTCTGGATATAAAGGTCAAGGTGCAACTGCTCAATGTGCCGGGCACTACCGGCTATTGGCTCCGTGTGTCCCCTGAAAGCAGGCGACTGGCCGATGATCTGCCCTTTGAAAACCTTGCTAAGGAATTCAATGAGTTAAAACATAAAATAATGTTGTGCGAAGGCGTTGCAACTGTCGAATAGTTTGCATAGAATGGCGCCCGCTTCGCAGTGAAGACCTTTACGGTCTACAGCGTGAAGCGAAGGTCAACGCAGCTAACCTCATATTTTTAATGAGAAAATGCTTGACAGAAGGCCGGCGTGATGTAGAATGCCGGCTCGCTTAGGAGGGGTTCCCGAGCGGCCAAAGGGATCAGACTGTAAATCTGACGTCTACGACTTCGAAGGTTCGAATCCTTCCCCCTCCACCATTTTTAGCGTGAGCTGCAAGCTCCGCGGGTATAGTTTAGTGGTAGAACCTCAGCCTTCCAAGCTGATGATGCGGGTTCGATTCCCGCTACCCGCTCCAAGTTTGCAGGTTGTGCACGGTGTTTTGCTCTTGTAGCTCAGTTGGTAGAGCACACCCTTGGTAAGGGTGAGGTCAGCGGTTCAAATCCGCTCAAGAGCTCCATATAACAAGGCAGATATGAAAATATCTGCCTTTGTTTTAACAGCTACCTCGGCTTGATGGTGTTTTGCCTGGCTTTGATGTTGGGTGGTTTCAAGTCTCTTGGGGTTGGTTGTTGTAAAGTCTTTTTCAGGCCTGCATAATGGTCGGCCTGATTTTGTTTTAGGTCAGTAGCTCAATTGGCAGAGCGACGGTCTCCAAAACCGTAGGTTGGGGGTTCGATTCCCTCCTGACCTGCCAGATTCACGTGGTGTGTCTGGCTTTCTTTTCACAGGATCTTCATAGATGACTCCTAAGGCTGAAGCTCAAAGCTCTCGTTTCGATCTGGTCAAGTGGCTTGCTGTAGTCGCATTGGTGGTCGTAGGCGTTGTTGGCAATCAGTACTATTCTGCTTCGCCGATCCTGTACCGCGTACTTGCTTTGCTTGCCCTTGCTGCTGTAGCTGCCTTTGTAGGCCTGCAGACTGCCAAAGGCAAGTCTTTCGCAGTCCTGGTAAAGGAAGCTCGCACAGAAATCCGTAAAGTCGTTTGGCCGACTCGCCAAGAAACCACGCAGACCACGTTGATTGTTGTGGCTGTTGTTCTGGTTATGGCGTTGCTGTTGTGGGGGCTTGATTCCCTGCTCGGCTGGCTTGTTTCCTTGATTGTTGGCTAAGGGTGTCCCGTGGCTAAGCGTTGGTACGTTGTGCATGCTTACTCGGGTTACGAGAAGCATGTCATGCGCTCTTTGCTAGAGCGCGTAAAGCTGGCAGGCATGGAAGATGGCTTCGGCGAAATTCTGGTTCCCACTGAAGAAGTGGTTGAAATGCGGAATGGCCAAAAGCGTAAAAGCGAACGCAAGTTCTTCCCTGGCTACGTGCTGGTTCAGATGGACATGAATGAAGGTACTTGGCACTTGGTCAAGGACACTCCTCGTGTCATGGGTTTCATCGGCGGTACTGCTGATAAGCCTGCTCCGATCACTGACAAAGAGGCGGAAGCGATTCTGCGTCGTGTTGCTGACGGCAGCGACAAACCTAAGCCGAAGACGTTGTTCGAGCCGGGTGAGGTTGTTCGTGTCACAGATGGTCCGTTTGCTGATTTCAATGGCACCGTCGAAGAAGTTAACTACGAAAAGAGCCGGATCCAAGTGGCAGTGCTCATTTTCGGTCGTTCTACTCCGGTAGAGCTGGAGTTCAGCCAGGTCGAAAAGGTCTAGCTGAGCAAGCATCCCAACCCCGCAGCCCTAGGCTGTGGGGTTTTGTCGTCACTGGGATAAACGCGCAAGTAACCGGGGAGCCTTTCGAGGCGTTTGAACCCGTAATTGGAGTGCCTCATGGCCAAGAAGATTACCGCTTACATCAAGCTGCAAGTGAAGGCCGCTCAGGCCAACCCAAGTCCACCTGTCGGCCCAGCTCTGGGTCAGCACGGCGTGAACATCATGGAATTCTGCAAGGCCTTCAACGCCCGTACTCAGGGTCTTGAGCCAGGTCTGCCGACTCCAGTGATCATCACTGTATACAGCGACCGTAGCTTCACTTTCGAAACCAAGTCGACCCCGGCTTCGGTTTTGCTGAAGAAGGCTGCAGGTCTGACTAGCGGTTCCGCTCGTCCTAACACCGTTAAGGTTGGCACCGTAACTCGTGCTCAGCTGGAAGAAATCGCGAAAACCAAAAACGCGGATCTGACTGCAGCTGATATGGATGCAGCCGTGCGTACCATCGCCGGTTCTGCTCGTAGCATGGGCCTTAACGTGGAGGGTGTGTAATGGCTAAGCTGACCAAGCGCCAAAAGGCTATCGCCGGCAAAATCGAAGCAGGCAAGGCCTACAACTTTGTAGACGCTGCTGCCCTGCTGACCGAGCTGTCGACTGTCAAGTTCAGCGAGTCCGTTGACGTTGCTGTAAACCTGGGTGTTGACCCACGTAAATCCGACCAGGTCGTTCGTAGCGCTACTGTGCTGCCACACGGTACTGGCAAGACTGTACGTGTTGCTGTCTTCACCCAAGGCCCGGCAGCTGAAGCTGCTCTGGCCGCCGGCGCTGATCGCGTTGGCATGGACGACCTGGCTGCCGAAATGAAAGGCGGCGACCTGAACTACGACGTAGTTATTGCCTCCCCGGATGCAATGCGAGTTGTAGGTCAGTTGGGTCAGATCCTCGGTCCACGTGGTCTGATGCCTAACCCTAAAGTCGGCACCGTAACGCCAGACGTAGCTACCGCGGTTAAAAACGCCAAGGCTGGTCAGGTTCGTTATCGCACCGACAAAAACGGCATCATTCACACCTCCGTTGGCAAAGTCGGCTTCGATGCCGTCAAGCTGAAGGAAAACGTTGAAGCCCTGATCGCTGATCTGAAGCGTATCAAGCCAGCTTCCTCGAAAGGTATCTACGTCAAGCGCGTTACCCTGAGCACCACTATGGGCCCAGGTCTGGTCATCGACCAAGGCTCGCTGGACGTATAAGACACAAGTTGGCGCGAGAGATCGCGCTGATTGAAAAAATTGGGGTCCCTGCCTGGCGGGGGCTATCCAAGACCGTAGGCGGCGCAAGTCTTAAACCACAAGCCTACGCAGATGGTGCTCCCGGTTCCTTACCGAATCAGACACCAAAACGACATCCGGCTTCGGCCAGATGAAACGGTAACAAGCAGGAGTTAAACCCGTGGCAATTAATCTCGAAGACAAGAAGGCCATCGTCGCTGAAGTCAACGAGGCTGCCAAAGCTGCTCTGTCCGCTGTCGTGGCTGATGCCCGTGGTGTGACAGTAGGCGCTATGACCGGACTCCGTAAAGAGGCTCGTGAAGCTGGCGTATACGTACGTGTTGTACGTAACACCCTGCTCAAGCGCGCTGTTGCTGACACTGAATACAGTGTTCTCAACGACGTGTTCACCGGCCCGACTCTGATCGCGTTCTCCAAAGAACATCCAGGCGCTGCTGCCCGTTTGTTCAAAGAATTCGCCAAGAGTCAGGATAAGTTCGAGATCAAGGCAGCTGCGTTCGAGGGCAAGTTCCTCGCAGCTAACCAAATCGACGTACTGGCAACACTGCCGACCCGTAACGAAGCTATTTCGCAGCTGATGAGCGTGATTCAAGGCGCTACCAGCAAGCTGGCTCGTACTCTGGCTGCAGTTCGCGAGCAAAAAGAAGCTGCCGCAGCCTAAGGCTGAGCACCTCCTTTCGCGTATTTTTGTTTATTTCGATGGCCGCGTAGGCCGTCCCCCAATTCAGGAAATACAGTAATGTCTATCTCCCAAGAAGATATCCTCAACGCCGTAGCTGAAATGTCGGTTCTGCAGGTTGTTGAGCTGATCAAAGCTTTCGAAGAAAAATTCGGCGTTTCCGCTGCCGCTGCTTCCGCTGGCCCAGCTGTTGCTGCTGTTGCTGCTGAAGAGCAAACCGAATTCAACGTCATGCTGCTGGAAGCTGGCGAGAAGAAAGTAAACGTGATCAAGGCAGTTCGTGAACTGACCGGTCTGGGCCTGAAAGAAGCCAAGGCTGTAGTTGACGGCGCTCCTGCCCAGGTTCTGGAAGCAGTGTCCAAAGACGCCGCTGACAAAGCCAAAGCAGTGCTGGAAGAAGCAGGCGCTAAAGTCGAGCTGAAGTAAGCATCGACCTTGCGTCTCCAGCCCAAGCGTTAAGCTGAAGGCTGATGGCTGGTGGCTCTTGCCACCGGCCTTTTTCCGTTCTTGGCTGTCGACTCGGTCGCCGCCACTAACGCGCTGTAGCCACCCGATGCGGTGGTGCAAACCATGGGGTTTGCGAGATTTTCTGGCTGCTCCCGTCGGGAGGGGCCAAACAAGCAGGTGACCAAGCTGGGGAACGCTGATGGCTTACTCATATACTGAGAAAAAACGTATCCGCAAGGACTTTAGCAAGTTGCCGGACGTCATGGATGTCCCGTACCTTCTGGCTATCCAGCTGGATTCGTATCGTGAATTCTTGCAAGCGGGAGCGACTAAAGATCAGTTCCGCGACGTGGGCCTGCATGCGGCCTTCAAATCCGTTTTCCCGATCATCAGCTACTCCGGCAATGCTGCGCTGGAGTACGTCGGTTATCGCCTGGGCGAACCGGCATTTGATGTCAAAGAATGCGTGTTGCGCGGTGTTACGTACGCCGTACCTTTGCGGGTAAAAGTCCGTCTGATCATTTTCGACAAAGAATCGTCGAACAAAGCGATCAAGGACATCAAAGAGCAAGAAGTCTACATGGGCGAAATCCCATTGATGACTGAAAACGGTACCTTCGTTATCAACGGTACCGAGCGCGTTATCGTTTCCCAGCTGCACCGTTCCCCGGGCGTGTTCTTCGACCACGACCGCGGCAAGACGCACAGCTCCGGTAAGCTCCTGTACTCCGCGCGGATCATTCCGTACCGCGGTTCGTGGTTGGACTTCGAGTTCGACCCGAAAGACTGCGTGTTCGTGCGTATCGACCGTCGTCGCAAGCTGCCGGCCTCGGTACTGCTGCGCGCGCTCGGCTATACCACCGAGCAGGTGCTGGATGCCTTCTACACCACCAACGTGTTCAGCCTGAAGGATGAAACCCTCAGCCTGGAACTGATTGCTTCGCGTCTGCGTGGTGAAATTGCTGTCCTGGATATCCAGGATGAAAACGGCAAGGTCATCGTTGAAGCCGGCCGCCGTATTACTGCGCGCCACATCAACCAGATCGAAAAAGCCGGTATCAAGTCGCTGGACGTGCCTTTGGACTACGTCCTGGGTCGCACCACCGCCAAGGTCATCGTTCACCCGGCGACAGGCGAAATCCTGGCTGAGTGCAACACCGAGCTGAACACCGAGATCCTGGCGAAAATCGCCAAGGCCCAGGTTGTTCGCATCGAGACTCTGTACACCAACGACATCGACTGCGGTCCGTTCATCTCTGACACACTGAAGATCGACTCCACCAGCAACCAATTGGAAGCGCTGGTCGAGATCTATCGCATGATGCGTCCTGGTGAGCCACCAACCAAAGACGCTGCCGAGACCCTGTTCAACAACCTGTTCTTCAGCCCTGAGCGCTATGACCTGTCTGCGGTCGGCCGGATGAAGTTCAACCGTCGTATCGGTCGTACCGAGATCGAAGGTTCGGGCGTGTTGTGCAAGGAAGACATCGTCGCGGTACTGAAGACTCTGGTCGACATCCGTAACGGTAAAGGCATCGTCGATGACATCGACCACCTGGGTAACCGTCGTGTTCGCTGCGTAGGCGAAATGGCCGAGAACCAGTTCCGCGTTGGCCTGGTACGTGTAGAACGTGCGGTCAAAGAGCGTCTGTCGATGGCTGAAAGCGAAGGCCTGATGCCGCAAGACCTGATCAACGCCAAGCCAGTGGCTGCGGCGGTGAAAGAGTTCTTCGGTTCCAGCCAGCTCTCGCAGTTCATGGACCAGAACAACCCGCTCTCCGAGATCACCCACAAGCGCCGTGTTTCCGCACTGGGCCCGGGCGGTCTGACCCGTGAGCGTGCAGGCTTTGAAGTTCGTGACGTTCACCCGACGCACTACGGTCGTGTTTGCCCGATCGAAACGCCGGAAGGTCCGAACATCGGTCTGATCAACTCCCTGGCTGCTTATGCGCGCACTAACCAGTACGGCTTCCTCGAGAGCCCGTACCGCGTAGTGAAAGACGCTCTGGTCACCGACGAGATCGTGTTCCTGTCCGCTATCGAAGAAGCTGATCACGTGATCGCTCAGGCTTCGGCCACGATGAACGACAAGAAAGTCCTGATCGACGAGCTGGTAGCTGTTCGTCACTTGAACGAGTTCACCGTTAAGGCGCCGGAAGACGTCACCTTGATGGACGTTTCGCCCAAGCAGGTAGTTTCTGTTGCAGCGTCGCTGATCCCGTTCCTGGAACACGATGACGCCAACCGTGCGTTGATGGGTTCCAACATGCAGCGTCAAGCTGTACCGACTCTGCGTGCTGACAAGCCGCTGGTAGGTACCGGCATGGAGCGTAACGTAGCGCGTGACTCCGGCGTTTGCGTCGTGGCTCGTCGTGGCGGCGTGATCGACTCTGTTGATGCCAGCCGTATCGTGGTTCGTGTTGCCGATGACGAAGTTGAAACTGGCGAAGCCGGTGTCGACATCTACAACCTGACCAAATACACCCGCTCGAACCAGAACACCTGCATTAACCAGCGTCCGCTGGTGAGCAAGGGTGATCGCGTTCAGCGTAGCGACATCATGGCCGACGGCCCGTCCACCGACATGGGTGAGCTGGCACTGGGTCAGAACATGCGCATCGCGTTCATGGCATGGAACGGCTTCAACTTCGAAGACTCCATCTGCCTGTCCGAGCGTGTTGTTCAAGAAGACCGCTTCACCACGATCCACATCCAGGAACTGACCTGTGTGGCACGTGACACCAAGCTTGGGCCTGAAGAAATCACTGCAGATATCCCGAACGTGGGTGAAGCTGCACTGAACAAGCTGGACGAAGCCGGTATCGTTTACGTAGGTGCTGAAGTTGGCGCAGGCGACATCCTGGTCGGTAAGGTCACTCCGAAAGGCGAGACCCAACTGACGCCGGAAGAGAAGTTGTTGCGTGCCATCTTCGGTGAAAAAGCCAGCGACGTTAAAGACACTTCCCTGCGCGTACCTACCGGTACCAAGGGTACTGTCATCGACGTACAGGTCTTCACCCGTGACGGCGTTGAGCGTGATGCTCGTGCACTGTCCATCGAGAAGACTCAACTCGACGAGATCCGCAAGGACCTGAACGAAGAGTTCCGTATCGTTGAAGGCGCGACCTTCGAACGTCTGCGTTCCGCTCTGGTAGGCCACAAGGCCGAAGGCGGCGCAGGTCTGAAGAAAGGTCAGGACATCACCGATGAAATCCTCGACGGTCTTGAGCACGGCCAGTGGTTCAAACTGCGCATGGCTGAAGATGCTCTGAACGAGCAGCTCGAGAAGGCCCAGGCCTACATCGTTGATCGTCGCCGTCTGCTGGACGACAAGTTCGAAGACAAGAAGCGCAAACTGCAGCAAGGCGATGACCTGGCTCCAGGCGTGCTGAAAATCGTCAAGGTTTACCTGGCAATCCGTCGCCGCATCCAGCCGGGCGACAAGATGGCCGGTCGTCACGGTAACAAAGGTGTGGTCTCCGTGATCATGCCGGTTGAAGACATGCCGCACGATGCCAATGGCACCCCGGTCGACGTCGTCCTCAACCCGTTGGGCGTACCTTCGCGTATGAACGTTGGTCAGATCCTTGAAACCCACCTGGGCCTCGCGGCCAAAGGTCTGGGCGAGAAGATCAACCGTATGATCGAAGAGCAGCGCAAGGTCGCAGACCTGCGTAAGTTCCTGCACGAGATCTACAACGAGATCGGCGGTCGCAACGAAGAGCTGGACACCTTCTCCGACCAGGAAATCCTGGATCTGGCGAAGAACCTGCGCGGCGGCGTTCCAATGGCTACCCCGGTGTTCGACGGTGCCAAGGAAAGCGAAATCAAGGCCATGCTGAAACTGGCAGACCTGCCAGAAAGCGGCCAGATGCAGTTGTTCGACGGCCGTACCGGCAACAAGTTTGAGCGCCCGGTTACTGTTGGCTACATGTACATGCTGAAGCTGAACCACTTGGTAGACGACAAGATGCACGCTCGTTCTACCGGTTCGTACAGCCTGGTTACCCAGCAGCCGCTGGGTGGTAAGGCTCAGTTCGGTGGTCAGCGTTTCGGGGAGATGGAGGTCTGGGCACTGGAAGCATACGGTGCTGCTTACACTCTGCAAGAAATGCTCACAGTGAAGTCGGACGATGTGAACGGTCGGACCAAGATGTACAAAAACATCGTGGACGGCGATCACCGTATGGAGCCGGGCATGCCCGAGTCCTTCAACGTGTTGATCAAAGAAATTCGTTCCCTCGGCATCGATATCGATCTGGAAACCGAATAACACGTGACGCGAATCGAGAGCGGGGCTGTTTAGCCCGCTCTCTGCTCCGCCAGGAGGAAAGGCCTTGAAAGACCTACTGAATTTGCTGAAAAACCAGGGTCAAGTCGAAGAGTTCGACGCCATCCGTATTGGATTGGCATCGCCTGAGATGATCCGTTCGTGGTCGTTCGGTGAAGTTAAAAAGCCGGAAACCATCAACTACCGTACGTTCAAACCTGAGCGTGACGGCCTGTTCTGCGCCAAGATCTTTGGCCCGGTAAAGGATTACGAGTGCCTGTGCGGTAAGTACAAGCGCTTGAAGCACCGCGGTGTGATCTGCGAGAAGTGCGGCGTTGAAGTCGCGCTGGCCAAAGTTCGTCGTGAGCGCATGGCGCACATCGAACTGGCTTCGCCGGTTGCCCACATCTGGTTCCTGAAATCGCTGCCGTCCCGTATCGGCTTGCTGATGGACATGACCCTGCGTGATATCGAACGCGTTCTCTACTTCGAGAGCTATGTCGTTATCGATCCAGGCATGACCACCCTTGAAAAAGGTCAGCTGCTGAACGACGAGCAGTACTTCGAAGCGCTGGAAGAGTTCGGCGACGATTTCGATGCCCGCATGGGTGCCGAAGCTGTCCGTGAACTGCTGCACGCTATCGATCTGGAGCACGAGATTGGCCGTCTGCGTGAAGAAATTCCGCAAACCAACTCCGAAACCAAAATCAAGAAACTGTCCAAGCGTCTGAAGTTGATGGAAGCCTTCCAGGGTTCCGGCAACTTGCCAGAGTGGATGGTGCTGACCGTTCTGCCGGTTCTGCCGCCAGACCTGCGTCCGCTGGTACCGTTGGATGGCGGTCGCTTCGCGACTTCCGACCTCAACGACCTGTACCGCCGTGTGATCAACCGTAACAACCGCTTGAAGCGTCTGCTCGATCTGTCCGCTCCGGACATCATCGTGCGCAACGAAAAGCGTATGTTGCAAGAAGCTGTCGATGCCTTGCTCGACAACGGTCGTCGTGGCCGCGCTATCACCGGTTCGAACAAGCGTCCTCTGAAATCCCTGGCTGACATGATCAAGGGTAAGCAAGGTCGTTTCCGTCAGAACTTGCTCGGTAAGCGTGTTGACTACTCCGGTCGTTCGGTAATTACCGTAGGCCCGACCCTGCGTCTGCACCAGTGCGGTCTGCCTAAGAAGATGGCACTTGAGCTGTTCAAGCCATTCATCTTCGGCAAGCTGGAAATGCGCGGTCTCGCGACCACCATCAAAGCGGCCAAGAAAATGGTCGAGCGCGAACTGCCAGAGGTTTGGGACGTTCTCGCTGAAGTGATTCGCGAACACCCGGTTCTCCTCAACCGTGCACCGACCCTTCACCGTCTGGGTATCCAGGCGTTTGAACCGGTACTGATCGAAGGTAAGGCTATCCAGCTGCACCCTCTGGTCTGTGCTGCGTACAACGCCGACTTCGACGGCGACCAAATGGCCGTGCACGTACCGCTGACACTGGAAGCTCAGTTGGAAGCGCGTGCGTTGATGATGTCGACCAACAACATTCTGTCGCCAGCCAACGGTGAGCCAATCATCGTTCCGTCGCAGGACGTTGTATTGGGTCTGTACTACATGACCCGTGAAGCGATCAACGCCAAAGGCGAAGGTCGTGTGTTCGCTGACCTGCAAGAAGTTGACCGTGTGTTCCGTGCCGGCGAAGCCGCACTGCACGCCAAGGTCAAAGTGCGCATCAACGAAACCGTCAACGACCGTGACGGCGGCAGCGTGACCAACACCCGTATCGTCGACACCACTGTCGGCCGTGCGCTGTTGTATCAAGTTGTGCCAAAAGGTCTGTCGTATGACGTCGTCAACCTGCCGATGAAGAAAAAGGCGATCTCCAAGCTGATCAACCAGTGCTACCGCGTGGTTGGTTTGAAAGAGACCGTGATCTTCGCTGACCAGTTGATGTACACCGGTTTTGCTTACTCGACTATTTCCGGCGTTTCCATCGGTGTTAACGACTTCGTTATCCCGGATGAAAAAGCTCAGATCATCGGTGCTGCTACCGATGAAGTGAAAGAAATCGAGAGCCAGTACGCCTCCGGCCTGGTAACCCAGGGCGAGAAGTACAACAAAGTGATCGACCTTTGGTCCAAGGCCAACGACGAAGTGTCGAAGGCGATGATGGCTAACCTCTCGAAAGAGAAGGTTATCGACCGTCATGGCGTAGAAGTCGATCAAGAGTCGTTCAACTCGATGTACATGATGGCCGACTCGGGCGCACGGGGTTCTGCTGCGCAGATCCGTCAGCTCGCCGGTATGCGTGGCCTGATGGCCAAGCCGGACGGTTCCATCATCGAGACGCCGATCACTGCGAACTTCCGTGAAGGTTTGAGCGTACTTCAGTACTTCATCTCCACTCACGGTGCTCGTAAGGGTCTTGCGGATACCGCGTTGAAAACCGCTAACTCCGGTTACCTGACGCGTCGTCTGGTAGACGTTGCACAAGACTTGGTTGTGACTGAAGTTGACTGCGGCACCGAACACGGTCTACTGATGACTCCGCACATCGAAGGCGGCGACGTTGTAGAGCCGTTGGGTGAGCGCGTACTGGGTCGAGTAATCGCCCGTGACGTATTCAAGCCAGGTACCGAGGAAATTATCGTTCCTGCCGGCACCCTGGT
The DNA here is from genome assembly GCF_025466135.1 of Pseudomonas sp. 14P_5.3_Bac1. Classification (NCBI taxonomy): domain Bacteria; kingdom Pseudomonadati; phylum Pseudomonadota; class Gammaproteobacteria; order Pseudomonadales; family Pseudomonadaceae; genus Pseudomonas; species Pseudomonas sp. 14P_5.3_Bac1. Next base: position 13,284 of record NZ_JANLOF010000066.1, read on the forward strand.
AGACGAGAAGTGGGTCGAGTTCATCGAACTCAACAGCATCGACGAAGTGATTGTTCGCTCGCCGATCAGCTGCGAAACCCGCTACGGCATTTGTGCCAAGTGCTACGGCCGTGACTTGGCTCGTGGTCACCAGGTGAACATCGGTGAAGCGGTCGGCGTTATCGCTGCCCAGTCCATCGGTGAGCCGGGTACCCAGCTGACCATGCGTACGTTCCACATTGGTGGTGCGGCAAGCCGGACCTCCGCAGCCGACAGCGTTCAGGTGAAGAATGGCGGTACCGTCCGTCTGCACAACCTGAAACACGTTGAGCGAGTGGATGGCCACCTGGTTGCTGTGTCCCGTTCCGGTGAGCTGGCAATCGCTGATGACTACGGTCGTGAGCGTGAGCGTTACAAGCTGCCGTACGGTGCTGTGATCTCGGTTAAAGAAGGTGACAAGGTCGACGCTGGCGCAATCGTGGCCAAGTGGGATCCGCACACTCACCCAATCGTTACCGAAATGAAAGGTACCGTGACCTACGTGGGCATGGAAGAAGGCATCACGATCAAGCGTCAGACTGACGAATTGACCGGTATGACCAACATTGAAGTACTCGACGCCAAAGACCGTCCAGCTGCAGGCAAAGATATCCGTCCTGCTGTGAAGATGGTTGATGACAACGGCAAGGACTTGTTGCTGCCAGGTACTGACGTAATCGCTCAGTACTTCCTGCCAGCCAACGCCCTGGTCGGTGTAGCGGATGGTGCGAAGATCGCGATCGGTGATGTTATCGCGCGTATCCCGCAAGAAACTTCGAAGACCCGTGACATCACCGGTGGTCTGCCGCGTGTTGCCGACTTGTTCGAAGCTCGTCGTCCGAAAGAAGCGTCGATTCTGGCTGAAGTCAGCGGCACCATCGCGTTCGGTAAAGAGACCAAGGGCAAGCGCCGTCTGGTCATTACCCCGAACGACGGTAGCGATCCGTATGAAGAGCTGATTCCGAAGTGGCGTCACCTGAACGTCTTCGAAGGCGAACAGGTAAACCGCGGCGAAGTTATCTCCGACGGTCCGAGCGATCCACACGACATCCTGCGTCTGCTGGGTGTGAGTGCGCTGGCCAAGTACATCGTTAACGAGATCCAGGACGTTTACCGTCTGCAAGGCGTGAAGATCAACGATAAGCACATCGAGACCATCCTGCGTCAGATGCTGCGTAAAGTTGAAATCGCTGAATCCGGCGATTCCAGTTTCATCAAGGGCGACCAGATGGAACTGACTCACGTACTGGTAGAAAACGAACGTCTGGGCGCGGAAGACAAATTTGTCTCCAAGTTCACTCGTGTGTTGCTGGGTATCACCAAGGCGTCGTTGTCCACTGAGTCGTTCATCTCGGCGGCCTCCTTCCAGGAGACCACTCGTGTACTGACCGAAGCAGCGGTAACCGGCAAGCGCGATTACCTGCGCGGCCTGAAAGAGAACGTGGTCGTGGGTCGTTTGATCCCGGCAGGTACCGGTTTGGCTTACCACAGCGAGCGCAAGCGCCGCCGTGATGCTGACAAACCGCTGCGCGTAAGCGCCAGTGAAGTGGAAGCTGCACTGACCGAAGCGCTGAACTCAAGCGGTAACTGAGTTCTGCGGTAAATAAGTCTGGGCCCTGGCAGCCCCATTCGTCGGATCGAGGCAATTTTGCCCCGGTTCGATGAGAGGGGAGGTCGGGGCCTTGCCTTGACTGGGGACAAGATCCTCTTTAGACTCTTGTACCCCTAAATTTGGCGGGAATTCGTTCCTGCCATTTTGCTTTTCTTGCAAGACAATAGCGTCGCAAGACAACAGTGGAGCTAGTAGATGGCAACTATCAACCAGCTGGTACGTCAGCCGCGTAAGCGTATCGTCGAGAAATCCGACGTACCTGCGCTGCAGAACTGCCCGCAACGTCGTGGCGTATGCACTCGCGTGTATACCACTACGCCGAAAAAACCTAACTCGGCACTGCGTAAAGTATGCCGTGTGCGCCTGACCAACGGTTTCGAGGTTTCCTCGTACATCGGCGGTGAAGGCCACAACCTGCAAGAGCACAGCGTGGTACTGATCCGCGGCGGTCGTGTAAAAGACTTGCCAGGTGTTCGTTACCACACCGTACGCGGCTCCTTGGATACTTCCGGCGTTAAAGGTCGTAACCAGGGTCGTTCGAAGTACGGTACCAAGAAGCCTAAGTAGTAGCGGCTTTTTGTAAAACTGAATCATCTTATTTTCTGAGTCGATAAGAGTAAGGTCGGAGGCGTCCCGAAAGGGCACTGATTCCGAGCGAACCTGAAGACCGTTTGAGGGCTTATCCATGCCAAGAAGACGCGTAGCAGCCAAGCGCGAAGTGCTTGACGATCCAAAATACGGAAGCCAAATTCTGGCCAAGTTCATGAACCACGTGATGGAAAGCGGCAAGAAAGCCGTTGCCGAGCGTATCGTTTATGGCGCGCTGGAAAAGGTTAAAGAACGCAAGAACAGCGACCCCCTGGAAATCTTCGAGAAAGCTCTCGACGCCATCGCTCCGCTGGTCGAAGTGAAGTCGCGCCGTGTAGGCGGTGCTACTTACCAGGTTCCGGTCGAAGTTCGTCCGTCCCGTCGTAACGCTCTGGCAATGCGCTGGTTGGTAGACTTCGCCCGTAAGCGCGGCGAGAAGTCTATGGCTCTGCGTTTGGCTGGCGAACTGTTGGACGCTGCTGAAGGTAAAGGTGCTGCTGTTAAGAAGCGTGAAGACGTGCACCGTATGGCTGAAGCTAACAAAGCTTTCTCGCACTACCGCTTCTAATCTTAGCTTCACTAATTTTGCGAGGGCTTTATGGCTCGTACTACTCCGATTAGCCGCTACCGTAACATCGGTATCGTTGCTCACGTGGATGCTGGTAAAACCACCACCACCGAGCGCGTACTGTTTTACACCGGCAAAAGTCACAAAATGGGCGAGGTGCATGACGGCGCCGCGACCACAGACTGGATGGTTCAGGAGCAGGAGCGTGGTATTACCATTACTTCTGCTGCTATTACCGCCTTCTGGAAAGGTTCCGAGAAGCAGTACAAAGACGAGCACCGCTTCAACGTAATCGATACCCCAGGCCACGTAGACTTCACCATTGAAGTTGAGCGTTCCCTGCGTGTACTCGACGGCGCTGTCGTTGTGTTCTGCGGTACCTCGGGTGTTGAGCCTCAGTCGGAAACCGTATGGCGTCAAGCCAACAAATATGGCGTTCCTCGTCTTGTTTACGTAAACAAGATGGACCGTGCTGGTGCTAACTTCCTGCGCGTGATCGGTCAGATCAAGCAGCGTCTGGGTCATACTCCGGTGCCAATCCAATTGGCTATCGGTTCCGAAGACAACTTCCAGGGTCAGATCGACCTGATCAACATGGAAGCTGTTTACTGGAATGATTCCGACAAAGGTATGGTTCCTGTTCGTAAGCCTATCCCTGCAGAACTGCAGGAGCTGGCTGACGAGTGGCGCAACAACATGGTTGAGGCTGCTGCCGAAGCCAGCGAAGAGCTGATGAACAAGTACCTCGAAGGTGAAGAACTCACCAACGCGGAAATCAAGGCCGCTCTGCGTCAGCGTACTATCGCTGGTGAGATCGTCTTGGCTGTTTGCGGTTCTTCGTTCAAGAACAAGGGCGTTCCCCTGGTTCTCGATGCTGTGATCGACTACCTGCCTGCTCCAACCGACATTCCTGCTATCAAGGGTACCAACCCTGATAACGAGGAAGAGGAAATGGAGCGTCATGCAGACGACAGCGAGCCGTTCTCGGCCCTGGCGTTCAAGATCGCTACCGACCCATTCGTGGGTACCTTGACCTTCGTCCGCGTTTACTCGGGCGTGTTGGCATCCGGCGACGGCGTGATCAACTCGGTTAAAGGTAAGAAAGAGCGCGTGGGTCGTATGGTGCAAATGCACGCAAACGCCCGTGAAGAGATCAAGGAAGTGCGCGCTGGTGACATCGCGGCCCTGATCGGCATGAAGGACGTCACCACGGGTGAGACTTTGTGCGACGCTGCTAAGCCAATCATCCTGGTTCGCATGGACTTCCCGGAGCCGGTTATTTCGGTTGCCGTAGAGCCTAAGACCAAGGATGACCAGGAAAAAATGGGTATCGCTCTGGGCAAGCTTGCTCAGGAAGATCCATCTTTCCGCGTCAAGACTGATGAAGAGACTGGTCAAACGATCATCTCCGGCATGGGCGAGCTGCACCTGGACATCCTGGTTGACCGGATGCGCCGTGAGTTCAACGTCGAAGCCAACATCGGTAAGCCTCAGGTTTCCTATCGTGAGCGCATCACGAAGAACTGTGAAATCGAAGGCAAGTTCGTTCGTCAGTCCGGCGGTCGTGGTCAGTTCGGTCACTGCTGGATCCGTTTTGCTCCTGCTGACGAAGGTCAGGAAGGTCTGCAATTCGTGAACGAAGTAGTTGGTGGTGTTGTTCCTAAGGAATACATCCCGGCTATCCAGAAGGGTATCGAAGAGCAGATGAAGAACGGTGTTGTTGCCGGCTATCCGCTGATCGGCCTGAAAGCAACCGTTTTTGACGGTTCTTACCACGACGTCGACTCCAACGAGATGGCGTTTAAGGTGGCTGCTTCCATGGCAACCAAGCAACTGGCCCAGAAGGGCGGTGGTGAGTTGCTTGAGCCAATCATGGCGGTAGAAGTTGTTACACCTGAAGACTATATGGGTGATGTCATGGGCGACCTTAACCGTCGTCGCGGCATGATCTTGGGTATGGAAGACACGGTTTCCGGCAAAGTGATTCGCGCCGAGGTTCCGTTGGGTGAGATGTTCGGTTATGCGACCGACGTTCGCTCCATGTCTCAGGGTCGCGCAAGCTACTCTATGGAATTCAAAAAATACAACACAGCTCCGGCGCACATCGCTGAAACTGTATCCAAAAAACAAGGCTGATTCAGTCCTTTAGGCAAGGAGTTAATTGTCGTGGCTAAAGAAAAATTTGATCGTTCCCTACCGCACGTCAACGTTGGCACCATCGGTCACGTTGACCACGGTAAAACCACTCTGACTGCTGCTCTGACTCGCGTTTGCTCCGAAGTATTCGGTTCCGCAATCGTTGATTTCGATAAAATCGACAGCGCACCAGAAGAGAAAGCTCGTGGTATCACCATCAACACCGCGCACGTTGAATACAACTCGCTGATCCGTCACTACGCTCACGTTGACTGCCCAGGTCACGCTGACTATGTGAAGAACATGATCACCGGTGCTGCCCAGATGGACGGCGCAATCCTGGTTTGCTCGGCCGCTGATGGTCCGATGCCACAAACCCGTGAGCACATCCTGCTGTCCCGTCAGGTAGGCGTTCCGTACATCGTGGTTTACCTGAACAAGGCTGACCTGGTAGACGACGCTGAGCTGCTGGAACTGGTTGAGATGGAAGTGCGCGATCTGCTGAGCACTTACGACTTCCCAGGCGACGACACTCCGATCATCATCGGTTCTGCTCGTATGGCTCTGGAAGGCAAAGACGATAACGAAATGGGCACCACGTCCGTTCGTAAACTGGTTGAAACTCTGGACAGCTACATCCCAGATCCAGTTCGTGTTATCGACAAGCCGTTCCTGATGCCAATCGAAGACGTATTCTCGATCTCCGGTCGCGGCACTGTTGTAACTGGTCGTATCGAGCGCGGTATCGTTAAGGTTCAAGATCCACTGGAAATCGTTGGTCTGCGTGACACTACCGTCACCACCTGCACCGGTGTTGAAATGTTCCGTAAGCTGCTCGACGAAGGTCGTGCTGGCGAGAACTGCGGCGTTCTGCTGCGTGGTACCAAGCGTGACGACGTTGAGCGTGGCCAGGTTCTGGTTAAACCAGGTTCGGTTAAGCCGCACACCAAGTTCGAAGCTGAAGTGTACGTGCTGAGCAAAGAAGAAGGCGGTCGCCACACTCCGTTCTTCAAAGGCTACCGTCCACAGTTCTACTTCCGTACTACTGACGTGACTGGTAACTGCGAACTGCCGGAAGGCGTTGAAATGGTTATGCCAGGCGACAACATCAAAATGGTTGTTACCCTGATCAAAACCATCGCAATGGAAGACGGTCTGCGCTTCGCTATCCGTGAAGGCGGCCGTACCGTTGGTGCTGGCGTTGTAGCTAAAATCATCGAGTAATTATCTCTTCTGAGATAGCCTTGATGTTTTGAAGAGGCCCCCGCTCAGCGGGGGCCTTTTTTATTGGGTTGACACCTATCTGGGCCGTCTATAGAATTGCGCCTCCTTTTAACGGGCGTATTGCGCTCGCTGGGAATAGCAGCCGGAGTCTGAAATCCAATGCAAAATCAGCAAATCCGTATCAGGTTGAAGGCTTTTGACCATCGCCTGATCGACCAATCCACCCAGGAAATCGTGGAAACCGCGAAACGTACTGGTGCTCAAGTGCGTGGTCCAATTCCACTGCCTACCCGTAAAGAGCGGTTCACCGTTCTGGTCTCCCCGCACGTCAACAAAGACGCGCGTGACCAGTACGAGATCCGTACTCATAAGCGCGTACTGGACATCGTCCAGCCAACGGATAAAACCGTTGATGCACTTATGAAGCTCGATCTGGCGGCCGGTGTGGAAGTACAGATCAGCCTCGGCTAAGACTTGGGTCTTAGTCGTGTAACGCTCTGAAATGGGCGGCCATAGCGGGTGAAAGCCCCGTACACTCATGAGGTTTACAACATGACTATTGGTGTAGTCGGTCGTAAATGCGGTATGACCCGTATTTTCACCGAAGAAGGTGTCTCCATTCCGGTCACGGTCATTGAGATCGAACCGAATCGCGTCACCCAGTTCAAAACTGAAGAAACCGATGGCTATCGTGCAGTGCAAGTCACTGTCGGCGAGCGTCGTGCTTCGCGCGTGACTGCTGCTCAAGCAGGTCACTTCGCTAAAGCAAACGTTGCAGCTGGTCGCACTGTTATGGAGTTCCGTCTCGAAGACGGCGACTACCAGGCTGGCGATCTGATCAACGCTGAAATCTTCGCCGCTGGTCAACTGGTTGATGTAACCGGTCAGTCCAAAGGTAAAGGCTTCCAGGGTACGATCAAGCGTTGGAATTTCCGTGGTCAAGACAACACTCACGGTAACTCCGTTTCCCACCGCGTCCCGGGCTCTATTGGCCAGTGCCAGACTCCTGGTCGTGTATTCAAGGGCAAAAAAATGTCCGGTCATATGGGCGCTGAGCGCGTGACCGTGCAGTCCCTCGAAGTAGTGCGCGTCGACGCTGAACGCAATCTGTTGTTGGTCAAGGGTGCTGTTCCTGGCGCTACTGGCGGCAACCTGGTTGTACGTCCAGCGGCCAAGGCTCGCGGTTAAGGGGAAGCTGACATGCAATTAAATGTAAATGACGCTCAAGCGATCGAAGTTTCCGAACTGACATTTGGCGGCGAATTCAACGAGACGCTGGTTCACCAAGCAGTCGTGGCCTACATGGCCGGCGGCCGTCAAGGTAGCAAGCAGCAAAAGACCCGTTCCGACGTACGTGGTGGCGGTAAGCGCCCTTGGCGTCAGAAAGGTACTGGCCGTGCTCGTGCCGGTACTATCCGTAGCCCAATCTGGCGTGGCGGCGGTACCACTTTCGCAGCTCGTCCTCAGGATCACACTCAGAAGCTCAACAAGAAGATGTACCGCGCAGCACTGCGCTCCATCCTTGCTGAACTCGTGCGTACTGATCGTCTGGTCGTGGTTCAGGACTTCGCTGTTGAAAGTCCAAAAACCAAAGATCTGCTGGGCAAACTGAACAACATGAGCCTGACCGACGTTTTGATCGTGTCTGAAGCTGTTGATCAGAACCTGTACCTGGCTGCTCGTAACCTGCCACACGTTGATGTACGTGACGTGCAAGGTTCCGATCCAGTTAGTCTGATCGCATACGACAAGGTGTTGATCACCGTGTCGGCCGTGAAGAAATTCGAGGAGCTGCTGGGATGAACCAGGAACGCGTATTTAAAGTTCTGCTTGGCCCGCACGTTTCCGAAAAGGCTACGGTTCTGGCTGACAAGAAAGGCCAGTTCGTTTTCAAGGTTGCAACTGACGCAACCAAGCTGGAAATCAAGAAGGCCGTCGAAAGCCTGTTCAGCGTGAAAGTTGAGCGTGTTACTACCCTGAATGTTCTGGGTAAGAGCAAGCGCACTGCTCGCGGTCTGGGCAAGCGTAATGACTGGAAGAAGGCAGTTATCTCCCTTCAGCCAGGCCAAGATCTCGATTTCAGCAGCAGTGCTGAGTAAGGAAGGGGTGCATCATGGCAATCGTTAAATGCAAACCGACTTCCCCTGGCCGCCGTTTTGTGGTCAAGGTGGTCAACCAGGAGCTGCATAAAGGCGCTCCTCACGCACCGCTGCTCGAGAAGAAATCGAAGACTGGTGGTCGTAACAACAATGGTCGTATTACCACTCGTCACATCGGTGGTGGCCATAAGCAGCATTATCGTCTGGTCGACTTCCGTCGCAACGACAAAGATGGCATCGCTGCCACTGTCGAGCGTATCGAATACGATCCAAACCGTACTGCTCACATCGCTCTGCTGCTGTACGCAGATGGCGAGCGTCGCTACATCATCGCCCCTAAAGGCGTGAGCGCTGGCGACCAGCTGATCGCAGGTGCTTTGGCACCGATCAAGCCGGGCAACGCTCTGCAACTGCGCAACATTCCAGTTGGTAGCACCGTACACGGCATCGAATTGAAGCCAGGTAAAGGCGCGCAAATCGCTCGTTCCGCTGGTGCTTCGGCTCAGCTGATCGCTCGTGAAGGTGTCTACGTGACCCTGCGTCTGCGTTCTGGTGAGATGCGTAAAGTGCTGGCTGAATGCCGCGCGACCCTGGGTGAAGTCTCGAACTCCGAGCACAGCCTGCGTTCGCTGGGTAAAGCTGGTGCCAAACGCTGGCGTGGCGTTCGCCCAACCGTTCGTGGTGTTGCCATGAACCCGGTTGACCACCCACACGGTGGTGGTGAAGGTCGTACCTCTGGTGGTCGTCATCCGGTATCGCCATGGGGCTTCCCGACTAAGGGCGCGAAGACTCGTGGTAATAAGCGTACCGACAAAATGATCGTCCGTCGTCGCAAGTAAATAGAGGGATACGACAGTGCCACGTTCTCTGAAAAAAGGTCCTTTTATTGATCTTCACCTACTGAAGAAGATCGAAGTGGCGGCGGAAAAGAACGATCGCAAACCAGTTAAGACCTGGTCGCGTCGTTCGATGATCCTGCCACAAATGGTCGGTTTGACCATCGCAGTACACAACGGTCGTCAACACGTCCCAGTTCTCGTTAACGAAGACATGGTCGGCCACAAACTAGGCGAGTTTGCCGGTACCCGCACTTATCGTGGGCACGTGGCAGACAAGAAAGCCAAGCGTTAAGGGGTAAGGAAATGGAAGTAGCCGCTAAGTTGTCGGGCGCTCGAATCTCCGCCCAGAAAGCCCGCTTGGTCGCCGACCAGATCCGCGGGAAGAAGGTGGGCGAAGCGCTCAACCTGTTGGCTTTCAGCAGTAAGAAAGCCGCCGAGATCATGAAGAAAGTGCTGGAGTCGGCCGTAGCCAACGCCGAGCATAACGAAGGCGCAGACGTTGATGACCTGAAGGTCAGCACCGTTTTCGTCAACGAAGGGCGTTCGCTGAAGCGCATCATGCCACGTGCCAAAGGCCGTGCTGATCGCATCGTCAAGCGGTCTTGCCATATCACTGTCAAGGTTGCTGACAAGTAACGGAGTCGAAGAGATGGGTCAGAAAGTACATCCCATTGGCATTCGCCTGGGAATCGTCAAGGAGCACACCTCCGTCTGGTACGCAGACGGTCGGACTTATGCGGACTATTTGTTCGCTGATCTGAAGGTGCGTGAGTATCTCCAAGACAAACTAAAAAGCGCGTCCGTAAGCCGTATTGATATCCATCGTCCGGCACAAACTGCACGTATCACCATCCACACCGCTCGTCCAGGTATCGTTATCGGGAAGAAAGGTGAAGATGTTGAGAAACTGCGTCAGGACCTGACCAAGCAAATGGGTGTGCCTGTGCACATCAATATCGAAGAGATCCGCAAGCCGGAGCTCGACGGTATGCTGGTTGCGCAGAGCGTAGCTCAGCAGCTGGAGCGTCGCGTAATGTTCCGTCGCGCTATGAAGCGCGCCGTGCAGAACGCCATGCGCATTGGTGCCAAAGGCATCAAAATCCAAGTGAGCGGTCGTCTCGGCGGTGCTGAAATCGCACGTACTGAATGGTATCGCGAAGGTCGTGTGCCACTGCACACCCTGCGTGCCGACATCGACTATGCCAACTACGAAGCTCACACCACTTACGGTGTGATCGGTGTAAAGGTTTGGATCTTCAAAGGCGAAGTAATTGGTGGTCGCCAAGAAGAACTGAAACCACAAGCACCAGCGCCTCGTAAAAAAGCTGCTAAGTAAGGGGTACGCCAAATGTTGCAACCTAAGCGTACGAAGTTCCGCAAGCAGATGACAGGCCACAACCGTGGTCTGGCACAGCGCGGTAGCAAAGTCAGCTTCGGCGAGTTCGCGCTGAAGTCTGTAGCTCGTGGTCGTCTCACCGCTCGTCAGATCGAGTCAGCGCGTCGTGCTCTGACCCGTCACGTAAAACGTGGCGGCAAGATCTGGATCCGTGTATTCCCGGACAAGCCGATCTCCAAAAAGCCTCTCGAGGTTCGGATGGGTAAAGGTAAGGGTAACGTGGAATACTGGGTAGCCCAGATTCAGCCAGGCAAAGTCCTGTATGAAATCGAGGGTGTAACTGAAGAGCTGGCGCGTGAGGCTTTTGCCCTGGCTGCTGCAAAGCTGCCGCTCGCCACCGCCTTTGTTAAACGGACGGTGATGTGATGAAAGCGAATGAACTTCGTGAAAAATCCGCACAGCAGCTGAACGAGCAACTGCTCGGCTTGCTGCGCGACCAGTTCAATCTGCGTATGCAGAAAGCAACTGGCCAGTTGGGGCAGTCTCATCTGCTCTCGCAAGTTAAGCGTGACATCGCTCGCGTGAAGACTGTGCTCAACCAGCAGGCAGGTAAGTGATCATGGCTGAAGCCGAAAAGACTGTCCGTACGCTGACTGGCCGTGTTGTCAGCGACAAGATGGACAAAACCATCACCGTTTTGATCGAGCGTCGCGTTAAGCACCCGATCTACGGTAAATATGTTAAGCGTTCGACTAAGCTGCACGCGCACGACGAAACCAATCAGTGCCACATCGGCGACAAAGTCACTATTCGTGAAACTCGTCCGCTGGCCAAGACCAAGTCTTGGGCACTGGTTGATGTTCTCGAACGCGCTGTGGAAGTCTAAGGACTAGGGGTCGGAGAAATTATATGATTCAGACTCAATCCATGCTCGATGTGGCCGATAACAGCGGCGCTCGCCGTGTTATGTGCATCAAGGTGCTGGGTGGCTCCCATCGTCGTTACGCTGGTATCGGTGACATCATCAAAGTTACCGTCAAGGAAGCAATTCCTCGCGGTAAAGTGAAAAAAGGCCAAGTGATGACTGCTGTTGTAGTCCGCACTCGTCACGGCGTACGCCGTGCAGATGGCTCCATTATCCGCTTTGATGGCAACGCTGCTGTTCTTCTGAACAACAAGCAAGAGCCGATCGGCACCCGTATCTTTGGGCCAGTGACCCGTGAACTTCGTACTGAGAAGTTCATGAAGATCGTCTCGCTCGCCCCAGAAGTGCTGTAAGGAGATCCGACATGCAAAAGATTCGTCGTGACGACGAGATCATCGTGATCGCCGGCAAAGACAAAGGTAAGCGCGGTAAGGTGCTGAAGGTTCTTGCTGATGACCGTCTGGTCGTTGGTGGTCTGAACCTGGTCAAGCGTCATACCAAGCCTAACCCGATGTCGGGCGTACAAGGCGGTATCGTCGAGAAAGAAGCGCCACTGCACGCTTCTAACGTCGCCATCTTCAACGGCGAAACCAACAAGGCTGATCGTGTTGGTTTCAAAGTAGAAGACGGTAAGAAAATTCGTGTCTTCAAGTCGACCCAAAAAGCGGTTGATGCTTGAACACTGCTAGGTAGATAAGACCATGGCACGACTACAAGAGATTTACCGGAAGGAAATCGCCCCCAAGCTTAAGGAAGAACTTAAGCTCGGGAACGTGATGGAAGTTCCGCGCGTTACCAAAATCACCCTGAACATGGGTCTGGGCGAAGCGATCGGCGACAAAAAAGTCATCGAGCACGCTGTTGCTGACCTGGAAAAGATCACCGGTCAAAAAGTCGTTGTGACTTACGCTCGGAAATCCATCGCTGGCTTTAAAGTCCGTGAAGGTTGGCCGATCGGCGTCAAAGTGACTCTGCGCCGTGAGCGTATGTACGAATTCCTGGATCGTCTGCTGTCGATCTCCCTGCCTCGGGTTCGCGACTTCCGCGGCCTGAATGCCAAGTCCTTCGATGGTCGTGGTAACTACAGCATGGGCGTGAAAGAGCAGATCATCTTCCCGGAAATCGACTACGACAAGATCGATGCTCTCCGCGGTCTGGACATCACCCTGACCACCACTGCCAAGAACGATGATGAAGGTCGCGCCCTGTTGCGTGCTTTCAAATTCCCGTTCCGCAACTGATTGGAGTAGGACCATGGCCAAGATGAGCATGAAAAACCGCGAGCTGAAGCGTCAGCTCACGGTTGCCAAGTACGCCAAGAAGCGTGCAGCACTGAAAGCAATCATCGTTGATCTGAACGCAAGTCCAGAAGCACGTTGGGAAGCTACAGTTGCTCTGCAGAAGCAGCCACGTGACGCAAGCGCTTCGCGCATGCGTAACCGCTGCCGCCTGACCGGTCGTCCACACGGCGTTTACCGCAAGTTCGGCCTCGGCCGTAACAAACTGCGTGAAGCGGCAATGCGTGGTGACGTACCAGGTCTGGTTAAAGCCAGCTGGTAAGTACTTTCGAAGTCCGGGTGGTCTGCGTCGCAAGATACTGACCACCGGTGACCTTGAATCTGGAACAAGCCCCTTTTGGGGCTTGTTTCATTTCCGGAGTGTGTCTAGAATACCCGGCTCGCCTGAGCCCGTGTTTTCTATGCTCGGAGATTCTCGGCGACATATGTAGCCGCAAGGCTAATTTTTTTGTATTAGGAGCGTCTAGCCCATGAGTATGCAGGACCCGTTAGCGGACATGCTAACTCGTATCCGTAATGCCCAGATGGCTGAAAAGTCCGTCGTAAGCATGCCATCTTCCAAGTTGAAGGTAGCTGTTGCCAAAGTCCTGAAAGACGAAGGCTACATTGCGGGTTATCAGATCAGCAGCGAAACAAAACCACTGCTGTCCATCGAGCTGAAGTACTTCGAAGGCCGTTCGGTCATCGAGGAAGTGAAGCGCGTTAGCCGTCCAGGCCTGCGTCAGTACAAGTCCGCTGAAGATCTGCCGAAAGTTCGTGGCGGTCTGGGCGTGTCTATCGTCTCCACCAACAAAGGTGTGATGACGGATCGTGCTGCGCGCGCTGCCGGTGTCGGCGGCGAAGTTCTTTGCACTGTGTTCTAAGGGGGGATAAGCATGTCTCGCGTCGCTAAGAACCCCGTTAAGCTGCCAGCCGGTGTCGAAGTAAAATTCGCAGGCCAACAGCTTTCGGTGAAGGGTGCCAAGGGCACTCTTGAACTGAACATCCATTCGTCCGTTGAGATCGTTGAAGAAGCTGGTGAGCTGCGTTTCGCTGCTCGCAATGGCGATCAACAAACTCGCGCAATGGCCGGTACCACGCGTGCGTTGGTAAACAACATGGTCCAAGGCGTAAGCCAAGGCTTCGAGCGTAAGCTCCAGCTGGTCGGTGTTGGTTACAAAGCGCAAGCAAAAGGCACGGTTTTGAACCTGGCCCTTGGCTTCTCGCACCCAGTGGATTACGAACTGCCGGAAGGCATCACCGCTGAGACCCCTAGCCAGACCGATATCCTGATCAAGGGTATTGATAAGCAGCTGGTAGGTCAGGTGGCCGCTGAGATCCGCGACTTCCGTCCACCAGAGCCGTACAAAGGCAAAGGTGTGCGCTACGCGGACGAAGTCGTCCGTCGTAAAGAAGCCAAGAAGAAGTAGGGCATAGCAAATGACCGACAAAAAAGTTACTCGACTGCGTCGCGCTCGCAAAGCACGCCTGAAAATGCACGAACTCGAAGTCGTGCGTCTCTGCGTGTTCCGCTCGTCGCAGCACATCTACGCCCAGGTCATCTCGGCCGACGGCAACAAAGTCCTGGCAAGCGCCTCGACTTTGGATAAAGAACTGCGTGATGGTGCCACTGGCAACATCGACGCGGCCACAAAGGTTGGCCAGCTGGTCGCTACGCGTGCTAAGGCCGCTGGCGTCTCGCAAGTGGCTTTCGACCGCTCTGGCTTCAAGTACCACGGTCGCGTGAAAGCGCTGGCTGATGCTGCTCGTGAAGCTGGGCTGGAGTTCTAAGTTATGTCAAATAACGACCAAAAGCGCGACGAAGGCTACATTGAGAAGCTGGTTCAAGTTAACCGCGTAGCCAAAACCGTTAAAGGCGGCCGTATCTTCACTTTCACCGCGTTGACCGTGGTTGGTGATGGTAAAGGGCGCGTTGGCTTCGGCCGTGGCAAGTCACGTGAAGTGCCTGCTGCGATCCAGAAGGCAATGGAAGCTGCTCGTCGCAACATGATCCAAGTTGATCTGAACGGCACCACTCTGCAGTACGCAATGAAGTCCGCTCACGGCGCTTCGAAGGTGTACATGCAGCCTGCTTCTGAAGGTACCGGTATCATCGCTGGCGGCGCTATGCGTGCTGTCCTCGAAGTTGCTGGCGTTCAGAACGTTCTGGCCAAGTGCTACGGCTCGACTAACCCGGTAAACGTGGTTCACGCCACTTTCAAAGGTTTGAAGGCTATGCAATCTCCTGAGTCCATCGCTGCCAAGCGTGGTTTGACTGTCAAGGAGATCTTCTGATCATGGCTACCGTTAAAGTAACGCTGATCAAAAGCATGACCGGCCGCATTCCTAACCACAAACTGTGCGTTAAGGGTTTGGGTCTGCGTCGCATCGGTCACACTGTAGAAGTCCAGGATACTCCCGAGAATCGCGGGATGATCAACAAGGCTTACTACATGCTGCGTGTAGAGGGTTAATCGATGAAACTCAATGATCTGAGTCCAGCGCCGGGTTCCCGTCGCGAAAAGCATCGTCCGGGCCGTGGTATCGGTAGCGGTTTGGGTAAGACTGGTGGCCGTGGCCACAAAGGTCAAACCTCCCGCTCCGGTGGTACCATCGCTCCAGGCTTTGAAGGCGGCCAACAGCCGCTGCATCGTCGCCTGCCTAAGTTCGGTTTCGTTTCCCTGAAGGCTATGGACCGCGCAGAAGTGCGTCTGTCCGAGCTGGCTAAAGTGGAAGGCGACATCGTTACTGTGCAGACCCTGAAAGATGCCAACGTGATCAACGTCAACGTACAGCGTGTGAAAATCATGCTGTCCGGTGAAGTGACTCGCGCTGTCACTATCGGCAAGGGAATCGGCGCCACCAAAGGTGCGCGTTCGGCTATCGAAGCAGCTGGCGGCAAGTTCGAGGAATAAATGGCTAAGCAAGGTGCTCTCTCAGCGCTCGGCAAAGGCGGTATGTCTGAACTTTGGGCTCGTCTGCGTTTTCTGTTCCTGGCGATTATCGTCTACCGAATAGGCGCACACATCCCGGTTCCAGGTATCAACCCGGACCGACTCGCAGACCTGTTTCGACAGAATGAGGGGACCATTCTTAGCTTGTTCAACATGTTTTCCGGCGGCGCGCTGGAACGGATGAGCATCTTTGCACTGGGGATCATGCCGTACATTTCGGCATCGATCATCATGCAACTGATGACCGCCGTCAGCCCGCAGTTGGAGCAGTTGAAGAAGGAAGGTGAAGCTGGCCGTCGCAAGATTAGCCAGTACACCCGCTACGGCACTGTCGTCCTCGCCCTGGTTCAAGCTATCGGCATGTCCGTTGGCCTGGCAGGGCAGGGCGTTGCGTTCACTGGTGACTTTGGCTTCTATTTCGTCGCGGTATCCACTTTTGTGGCTGGTGCGATGTTCATGATGTGGCTGGGTGAGCAGATTACTGAGCGTGGTGTTGGTAACGGTATCTCGATGTTGATTTTCGCAGGTATCGTCGCCGGTCTTCCGAGAGCAATTGGGCAGTCTTTCGAGTCTGCACGTCAGGGTGATATCAATATCTTCGCTCTGGTTGCTATCGGTTTGCTGGCAGTAGCGATTATCGGTTTTGTGGTGTTCATTGAGCGTGGCCAGCGTCGTATTGCTGTTCACTACGCCAAGCGTCAGCAGGGCCGTAAGGTCTTCGCTGCGCAGACCAGCCACTTGCCGCTGAAAGTGAATATGGCCGGTGTTATTCCGGCAATTTTCGCGAGCAGCATTTTGCTGTTTCCGGCTTCGTTGGGTACCTGGTTTGGTCAGTCTGAAAACATGGGCTGGCTGCAGGACCTCTCTCAGTCGATCGCTCCTGGTCAGCCGTTGAATATTCTGCTGTTTAGTGCAGGGATTATTTTCTTCTGCTTCTTCTATACGGCGTTGATGTTCAATCCGAAAGACGTAGCGGAAAACCTGAAGAAGTCCGGTGCCTTTATTCCGGGTATTCGTCCAGGTGAGCAGTCTGCGCGCTACATTGATGGCGTTCTGACTCGTTTGACCCTGTTCGGTGCTCTATATATGACGGCCGTGTGCTTGTTGCCCCAGTTCCTGGTGGTTGCAGCAAACGTTCCGTTCTACCTTGGCGGGACCTCGTTGCTGATCGTGGTCGTGGTTGTGATGGACTTCATGTCCCAAGTACAATCGCACCTCGTTTCGCACCAGTACGAATCCCTGATGAAGAAAGCCAACCTGAAGGGTTACGGCAGCGGCATGTTGCGCTGAGTACCCATAAGGTTCGAGGAGTTGGTGATGAAAGTTCGTGCATCGGTGAAAAAGCTGTGCCGTAACTGCAAGATTATTCGCCGCGAAGGTGTTGTTCGAGTAATTTGCAGCGCGGAACCGCGTCACAAACAGCGCCAAGGCTGAGTGTGATCCGCTTGAAGCCCGGCAGCTAGTGCGCTGCCGGGTTGATTATTTGTTATTACAGCGATATTATCTCGCGCCCTATTTCTTGGCTTCCGGGGCGTAGGTAGCTGTCAATTGGAGTCCCACTGAATGGCCCGTATTGCAGGCGTTAACATTCCAGATAACAAGCACACTGTTATCTCGCTGACCTACATCTATGGTGTTGGTCGCACTACTGCGCAGAAAATTTGCGCAGTTGCTGGGGTAAACCCAGCCGCTAAGATCAAGGATCTGAGCGACGAGCAGATTGAATTGCTGCGTGGCGAAGTGGCGAAGTTCACCACTGAAGGTGACCTGCGTCGCGAAATCAACATGAAAATCAAGCGTTTGATGGACCTCGGTTGCTATCGCGGTCTGCGTCATCGTCGTGGTCTTCCAGTACGCGGTCAGCGTACCAAGACTAACGCGCGTACCCGTAAAGGTCCGCGTAAGCCGATCCGCAAGTAATCGCCCCAGCGAATCGACAGGAAAATTATCATGGCAAAACCTGCTGCTCGTCCTCGTAAAAAAGTTAAAAAGACAGTGGTTGATGGCATCGCCCACATCCATGCATCTTTTAACAACACCATCGTGACCATCACCGACCGTCAAGGTAACGCGCTGTCTTGGGCTACCTCTGGTGGTTCGGGTTTCCGCGGTTCCCGCAAGTCCACCCCGTTTGCTGCTCAAGTAGCTGCTGAACGTGCTGGTCAAGCTGCGCTGGAATACGGCCTGAAAAACCTCGACGTCAACGTCAAAGGTCCAGGTCCAGGTCGTGAGTCTGCTGTCCGTGCTTTGAACGGCTGTGGCTATAAGATCGCCAGCATCACCGACGTGACGCCAATCCCGCACAACGGGTGCCGTCCGCCGAAGAAGCGCCGCGTGTAATCCAGGAGATTGTAAAGAATGGCTCGTTACATTGGTCCAAAATGCAAACTCGCTCGTCGCGAAGGCACCGATCTCTTCCTGAAGAGCGGCGTGCGCGCGATCGAATCGAAGTGCAACATTGAAGCAGCACCTGGTATCCACGGCCAACGCCGCGGTCGCCAGTCCGATTACGGCACCCAACTGCGTGAAAAGCAGAAGGTCCGTCGTATTTATGGCGTTCTCGAGCGTCAGTTCAGCGGCTACTACAAAGAAGCTGCTGGCAAGAAAGGTGCAACCGGTGAAAACCTGCTGCAACTGCTCGAATGCCGTCTGGACAACGTTGTATACCGTATGGGCTTTGGTTCGACTCGTGCCGAATCCCGTCAGCTGGTATCGCACAAATCCGTCAGCGTAAACGGCCAAACCGTTAACGTCCCGTCTTACCAGGTTCGTGCTGGTGACGTGGTCGCGATTCGCGAGAAAGCAAAAAACCAACTTCGCATTGTCCAAGCTCTCGATCTGTGTGCCCAACGTGGCCGCGTAGAATGGGTAGAAGTAGACACTGAGAAGAAGTCGGGCGTTTTCAAGAACGTTCCTGCTCGCAGTGATCTGTCCGCCGACATCAACGAAAGCCTGATTGTCGAGCTCTACTCCAAGTAAGGGCTAGAAAATAGGTGCATCCATGCAGATTTCGGTAAATGAGTTCCTGACACCCCGCCACATTGATGTGCAGGTTGTCAGTCCAACCCGCGCCAAGATCACTCTCGAGCCTCTCGAGCGTGGTTTTGGCCACACCCTGGGCAACGCGCTGCGCCGCATCCTGTTGTCCTCAATGCCCGGCTGTGCAGTAGTCGAGGCCGAGATTGACGGTGTGCTCCACGAGTACAGCGCCATCGAAGGTGTACAGGAAGACGTAATTGAAATCCTGTTGAACCTTAAAGGTCTGGCTATCAAGCTGCACGGCCGTGACGAAGTTACGCTGACCTTGTCGAAGAAGGGTTCGGGGGTGGTTACCGCTGCCGATATTCAGCTGGATCATGATGTCGAGATCGTTAACCCCGATCACGTAATCGCTAACCTGGCGTCTAACGGCGCCCTGAACATGAAGCTCACTGTAGCTCGTGGTCGTGGTTATGAACCGGCCGACTCGCGTCAGAGCGATGAAGACGAAAGCCGCAGCATTGGTCGCTTGCAGCTTGACTCTTCGTTCAGCCCGGTTCGCCGTATCGCATACGTGGTGGAAAACGCCCGTGTCGAACAGCGTACTAACCTGGACAAGCTGGTTATTGATCTGGAAACCAACGGTACTCTGGATCCTGAAGAGGCTATCCGCCGCGCTGCAACCATTCTGCAACAGCAGTTGGCTGCGTTCGTCGACCTCAAAGGTGACAGCGAACCAGTGGTAATCGAGCAGGAAGACGAGATCGATCCGATCCTGCTTCGCCCGGTTGACGATCTGGAACTGACTGTACGTTCGGCTAACTGCCTTAAGGCGGAAAACATTTACTACATCGGTGACCTGATTCAGCGTACCGAAGTAGAACTGTTGAAGACTCCGAACCTGGGCAAGAAATCCTTGACTGAAATCAAGGACGTTCTGGCCTCCCGCGGTCTGTCCCTCGGCATGCGCCTCGACAACTGGCCGCCTGCAAGTCTTAAGAAGGACGACAAGGCGACTGCCTGATCGTCGTAATCACCGAACGTGAGTTTGGTAAGGAATGAACCATGCGTCATCGTAAAAGTGGTCGTCACCTGAGCCGTACCAGCTCGCACCGCAAGGCCATGTTCCAAAACATGGCGGTGTCGCTGTTCGAGCACGAGCTGATCAAAACTACACTGCCGAAAGCTAAAGAACTGCGTCGCGTTGCTGAGCCGCTGATCACTTTGGCCAAGACAGACAGCCTGGCTAACCGCCGTCTGGCTTTCGACCGTACTCGTTCGAAAGCTATCGTTGGTAAGCTCTTCAACGACCTGGGCAAGCGTTACGCTACCCGTGAGGGTGGCTACCTGCGCATCCTCAAGTGCGGTTTCCGCGCTGGCGACAACGCGCCTATGGCGTACGTCGAGTTGGTTGATCGTGCTACTGCCGGCGAAGCTGTATCCGCCGAGTAAGACGACAGTCTGCAACGAAGAACCGGGCCTAGTGCCCGGTTTTTTGTGCGCGTCTAAAAAAACACCTGGATTTCCTGCGTCGCTGCCCGCGCTTCTATCAACCCATCGCCGTTTGCGCGAATGGCTCATTAGTTATTCTCTATCAAAGGTCATGATTTAATGCATTTGATGGTGTCATCTTGATGGTCGATACTTCCTCCAAGCCGATTAGCCGGCAGTTCCGAGTCTGACCTGAGGAAGATTGAGCATGAGTAAAGTCCTTACTACCGCCAGCGGTGCGCCCGTTGCCGATAACCAGAATTCCCGTACCGCCGGCCCGCGCGGTCCTCTGCTGCTCGACGATTTCCACCTGATCGAGAAGCTCGCACACTTCAACCGTGAAAACATTCCTGAGCGCCGCGTGCACGCCAAAGGCTCGGGTGCTTACGGTACTTTCACCGTTACTCAAGACATCACTCAGTACACCAGCGCGAAACTGTTCGAGTCCGTCGGAAAACAAACACCGACGTTTCTGCGATTTTCCACTGTCGGCGGCGAGCGCGGTTCGGCCGACACTGAGCGCGATCCTCGCGGTTTCGCCCTGAAGTTCTACACCGAGGAAGGTAACTGGGACATCGTGGGCAACAACACGCCTGTGTTCTTCATCCGTGACCCGCTGAAATTCCCGGACTTTATCCACACCCAAAAGCGCTTGCCGCAAAGCAACCTGAAAAGTGCGCAGATGATGTGGGATTTCTGGTCGCACTCTCCGGAAGCGTTGCATCAAGTCACCATCCTCTTTTCGGATCGCGGCATTCCTGACGGCTACCGTCACATGCACGGCTTTGGCAGTCACACTTATAGCCTGATCAACGCTCGTGGTGAGCGTCACTGGGTTAAGTGGCACTACAAGACCAAGCAAGGGATCAAGAACCTGGCACCCGCTGAAGCTGCGCGCCTGGCCGGTACAGACCCTGATTACGCACAGCGTGATTTGTTTGGTGCGATTGAGCGGGGTGACTTCCCGAAATGGCGCGTCTGCATTCAGATCATGACTGAAGCCCAAGCTAACGCTCACTACGAGAACCCCTTCGATGTGACTAAGACCTGGTCGCAGAAAGAGTTTCCCCTGATCGAAGTCGGCGAACTGGAGCTCAACCGTAACCCGCAGAACTACTTTGCTGAAGTAGAGCAGGCCGCGTTTGGCCCAAGCAACATGGTGCCGGGTGTCGGCCTGTCACCTGACCGCATGCTGCAAGGCCGCGTATTCGCTTACGCCGATGCTCACCGCTACCGCGTGGGTACCAATCACCAGCAATTGCCGGTGAACGCCCCACGCAACCCGGTAAACAGCTACCAGCGTGATGGTTCGATGGCCTTCGGCAGCAATGGTGGCGCAGCGCCTAACTATGAGCCAAACAGTTACGCTGATGCGCCCAAGCAAGCGCCACAGTATGCAGAACCCGCCCTGGCCCTGAGCGGTGCCGCTGATCGCTACGATCACCGTGAGGACACCGACTACTACAGCCATGCCGGTGCACTGTTTCGCTTGATGGACGAGAGTCAAAAAGCCCTGCTGGTCAGCAACATTGCCGGTGCAATGGCCGGCGTCACCAGCGATGTGGTTCAGCGCCAACTGCAGCATTTCTTCAAAGCTGACCCGGCTTATGGAGACGCAATCGCAAAGGTATTGGGTGTAACGCTTAGTTAAGTCTAAACGATAAGCAGAACCGCCCTCATTTGGGCGGTTTTTGCGTTATTTCAGCCACTTTTCTCCGGAAATCTTCACTTTTCTGCCGTTGGTCCCGTGACCTTCGGGTCATCATGGTTCAAACTACAGACTTTCAAGCAGGGAGATGTAGGGCGATGCAAGGTCACCCCGACGTAATCGATTACCTCAACACGTTGCTGACGGGCGAACTGGCAGCTCGTGACCAATATTTCATCCATTCGCGCATGTACGAAGACTGGGGCTTTACCGAGCTCTACGAGCGTATCAACCACGAAATGGAAGAAGAGGCACAGCACGCTGACGCGCTGATGCGCCGTATCCTGATGCTCGAAGGCACGCCGCGTATGCGTCCCGACGACCTGGATGTGGGCACTACGGTGCCTGACATGCTCGCAGCCGATCTTCGCCTCGAGTACAAGGTGCGTGCCGCACTCTGCAAGGGCATCGAGCTCTGTGAGCAGCACAACGACTACGTGACCCGCGAAATTCTCCGGGTGCAGCTCAACGACACCGAAGAAGATCACACCTACTGGCTGGAAAAGCAGTTGGGCCTGATCAAGCTGGTTGGCCTGGAGAATTACCTGCAATCGCAGTTCTGATTCCCGGCTACAAAAAAGCCCCTGTCACCGCAAAGTGACAGGGGCTTTTTCATGCGCCCGAAAAATCAGGCTTTATCGCGTGCCAGCAACGGCTTCAAGTAGTAACCGGTATGCGACTGCGGCATCTCGGAAACCTGCTCCGGTGTGCCCACCGCAATGATCTGGCCGCCCTTGGAGCCGCCTTCCGGCCCCAGGTCCACCAGCCAGTCGGCAGTCTTGATCACATCCAGGTTGTGCTCAATAACCACCACTGTATTGCCGTGGTCACGCAAGCGGTGCAGTACGTCCAGCAATTGCTGGATATCGGCGAAGTGCAGACCCGTGGTCGGCTCATCGAGGATATACAAAGTCTTGCCAGTGTCCCGCTTGGACAGCTCACGAGACAACTTCACCCGCTGCGCCTCGCCGCCGGACAAGGTTGTCGCCGATTGACCCAGCTTGATGTACGACAGGCCCACATCCATTAACGTTTGCAGCTTGCGCGCCAACGCAGGAACCGCGTCGAAGAACACCCGCGCTTCCTCGATGGTCATCTCCAGAGTTTCGTGGATGCTTTTGCCCTTGTACTTGATCTCCAGGGTTTCGCGGTTATAACGCTTGCTCTTGCACACGTCGCACGGCACGTAGATGTCCGGCAGAAAGTGCATCTCTACCTTGATCAGGCCATCGCCCTGGCAAGCTTCGCAGCGCCCGCCCTTGACGTTGAACGAGAACCGGCCCGGCCCATAACCCCGCGAGCGGGATTCGGGTACGCCAGCAAACAGCTCGCGGATTGGGGTGAACAAGCCGGTATAGGTCGCCGGGTTGGAGCGTGGTGTACGGCCGATCGGGCTTTGGTCGATGTCGACGACTTTGTCCAGATGCTCCAGGCCCTTGATGCTGTCGTGCGCGGCCGCTTCCAGAGTGGTCGCGCCATTCAAGGCGGTGGCACTCAGCGGGAACAGCGTGTTGTTGATCAGTGTCGACTTGCCCGAGCCGGAAACACCGGTCACGCAGGTCAAAAGACCCAGCGGAATTTCCAGGTCGACGTTGCGCAAGTTGTTACCGCGTGCGCCCTTCAGGTGCAGCGCCATTTTCTTGTTGCGTGGCGTACGTTTGGCCGGCACTTCAATCTTCACGCGGCCAGACAGGTACTTGCCGGTCAAAGAGTCCGGGTGAGCCATTACCTCGGCAGGCGTGCCCTCGGCAACAATATGGCCACCGTGCACACCCGCGCCCGGGCCGATGTCGACCACGTAGTCCGCCAGGCGAATCGCGTCTTCATCGTGCTCGACCACGATCACGGTGTTGCCGATATCCCGCAGGTGCTTCAGCGTTCCCAGCAGGCGGTCGTTGTCCCGTTGGTGCAGGCCAATCGACGGTTCATCGAGGATGTACAACACGCCCACGAGGCCAGCACCAATCTGGCTGGCCAAGCGAATCCGCTGAGCTTCACCGCCAGACAACGTGTCCGCACTGCGATCCAGCGACAGGTAGTCCAGGCCAACGTTAACCAGGAATTGCAGGCGCTCACGGATTTCCTTGAGGATCTTGTCCGCAATTTCCCCACGACGCCCGGTCAGCTTGAGCCCACCGAAATATTCACAGGCATCGCCAATCGGCAGGTTGGTCACGGCCGGCAGTGTCTTCTCGCCCACCCACACATGCCGCGCCTCGCGACGCAGACGCGTGCCGCGGCAATCCGGGCAAGGCTGAGTGCTGAGGAATTTGGCCAGCTCTTCACGCACGCTCGCCGACTCAGTCTCGCGGTAACGACGCTCCAGGTTCGGCACGATGCCTTCGAATGGGTGCGAGCGTTTGACGATATCGCCACGGTCGTTCAGGTACTTGAAGTCGACATTCTGCGAGCCGCTGCCGCGCAGGATGACCTTCTGCTGCTCGGCCGGCAGCTGGTTGAACGGCACTTCCAGGCTGAATTTATAGTGCGAGGCCAATGACCCCAGCATCTGGAAGTAGTAGACGTTACGCCTGTCCCAGCCGCGAATCGCGCCCTCCGCCAAAGTCAGCTCACCGTTGACCAGGCGCTTGATGTCGAAGAACTGATTAACGCCCAGGCCATCGCAGGTCGGGCAAGCGCCAGCCGGGTTGTTGAAGGAAAACAGCTTGGGCTCCAGCTCGCTGATGGCGTGGCCGCAGATCGGGCAGGCAAAGCGCGCGGAGAAGATAACCTCTTCACCCGGCTCGTCGTCCATCGGTGCAACCAGCGCAATGCCATCCGCCAGCTTCAGCGCGGTTTCGAACGATTCGGCCAAACGCTGCTGCAAGTCGGCGCGCACCTTGAAGCGGTCGACCACCACATCAATGGAATGCTTTTTCTGCTTGTCGAGCTTCGGCGCTTCATCCAGCTCATACAGCTTGCCGTTGATGCGCGCGCGCACAAAACCTTGCGCACGCAGCTCTTCGAAGACCGAAAGGTGTTCGCCTTTACGCTCGCGAATCACCGGCGCCAGCAACATCAGCTTGGCGCCTTCCGGCTGGGCCAGCACCAGGTCGACCATCTGGCTGACGGTCTGGGCTTCCAGGGGAATATCGTGGTCCGGGCAGCGCGGAATACCCACACGCGCATACAGCAGACGCAGGTAGTCGTAGATTTCGGTGATGGTGCCCACGGTAGAGCGCGGGTTATGGGAGGTCGACTTCTGCTCGATGGAAATTGCCGGCGACAGGCCTTCAATGGTGTCGACGTCAGGCTTTTCCATCATCGACAGGAATTGCCGGGCATAGGCCGACAGCGATTCCACGTAGCGACGCTGACCTTCGGCATACAGCGTGTCGAACGCCAGGGACGATTTGCCGGAG
Organism: Pseudomonas sp. 14P_5.3_Bac1; assembly: GCF_025466135.1. NCBI lineage: Bacteria > Pseudomonadati > Pseudomonadota > Gammaproteobacteria > Pseudomonadales > Pseudomonadaceae > Pseudomonas > Pseudomonas sp. 14P_5.3_Bac1. The sequence continues at coordinate 38,400 of NZ_JANLOF010000066.1, forward strand.
CCGGACAGGCCGGTGATGACGATCAGTTTGTCCCGGGGCAGGGTCAGGTCGATGTTCTTCAGGTTGTGGGTTCTAGCCCCACGAATCAGGATCTTGTCCAAGATGGCCTCGCACGGCGGGCGTAAATAATGCAGGAGTATACGGCTAAAGACTGGATGAATATACACTGTCAAAGTGCCGGTTGCAGCCTTACATGAAAGCTGCGCGGCAAAGCGCCGCATATACCCTCTCAATCGATGGGACTGGTAGAATCGCCGCCGGTTCACACGAGGTTTTTCCATGCACGATCCCCACAGCGAACGCATGAGTAGCGGCGAGACCCGAGCAGCAAGCGGTCTGGCCCTGGTGTTCGCCTTCCGTATGCTTGGCATGTTTATGGTGTTGCCGGTGCTGGCGACCTATGGAATGGATCTCGCAGGCGCGACCCCCGCCCTGATCGGCCTGGCGATTGGCGCCTATGGCCTGACCCAGGCGCTTTTCCAGATTCCGTTCGGGATCATTTCCGACCGCATCGGCCGGCGCCCAGTGATTTACCTGGGGCTCATCGTGTTCGCGCTCGGCAGCGTGCTTGCCGCGCAGTCGGATTCGATCTGGGGCGTGATCGCCGGGCGCGTGCTGCAGGGCGCCGGCGCAATTTCTGCGGCCGTCATGGCGCTGCTCTCGGACTTGACCCGCGAACAACATCGCACCAAGGCCATGGCCATGATCGGCATGACCATCGGCCTGTCGTTCGCGGTGGCCATGGTGGTGGGTCCATTGCTGACGCGCGCCTTTGGTTTGCACGGGCTGTTCCTGGCCACGGGCGGCATGGCGTTGTTCGGGATCGTGATCGTGGCCTTCATGGTGCCGCGCTCCACCGGCACTTTGCAGCACCGTGAGTCCGGCGTCGCACGCAAGGCATTATTGCCGACGCTCAAGCACCCGGACCTGCTCCGTCTGGATTTAGGTATCTTCGTGTTGCACGCGATGCTGATGTGCAGCTTCGTCGCGCTGCCCCTGGCCCTGGTACAAAAAGCCGGCCTGCCCAAGGAGCAACACTGGTGGGTCTACCTGACAGCCTTGCTGATTTCGTTCTTCGCCATGATCCCGTTCATCATCTACGGCGAGAAGAAACGCAAAATGAAACGAGTTCTCCTGGGCGCCGTCGCGACATTGATGCTCACTGAGCTATTCTTCTGGGAGTTCGGCGACAGCCTGCGGGCGCTGGTGATCGGCACGGTGGTGTTCTTCACCGCGTTCAATCTGCTGGAGGCTTCGCTGCCTTCGCTGATCAGTAAAGTTTCACCGGCCGGTGGCAAGGGCACGGCGATGGGGGTTTATTCCACCAGCCAGTTCCTTGGCTCTGCGCTTGGCGGCATCATGGGCGGCTGGATGTTCCAGCATGGCGGTTTGTCGGTTGTGTTCCTGGGATGCGCAGGTCTGGCTGCCCTCTGGCTAGCCTTTGCTGTTACCATGCGCGAACCTCCCTATGTGACGAGCCTGCGTTTGCCGTTATCGCCAGAAGCGATCCGCGAAGCCGGTCTGGTTGAGCGCCTTAAGGCCGTCGCTGGGGTTACGGATGCTGTGGTTATTGCTGAAGAAGCCGCCATTTACATCAAATTGGACACCGAATTATTGGATCGCGCGACGCTCGAGCAACTGGTCAACCCAGTGCCGACAGCGCGCCCAGCTTAGGAGAACGTTATGGCCCGTGGGGTTAACAAAGTCATATTGGTCGGTACATGCGGCCAGGATCCCGAAGTTCGCTACTTGCCTAACGGTAACGCCGTGACCAACCTGAGTCTGGCGACCAGCGAACAGTGGACTGACAAGCAGACCGGCCAGAAGGTCGAGAAAACCGAATGGCACCGCGTGTCGATGTTCGGCAAGGTTGCAGAGATCGCCGGCGAGTACCTGCGCAAAGGTTCGCAGGTTTACATCGAAGGCAAACTGCAAACCCGCGAGTGGGAAAAAGACGGCATCAAGCGTTACACCACTGAAATCGTGGTCGACATGCAAGGCACCATGCAACTGCTCGGCGGCCGTCCACAGCAGGGCGACCAACAAGGCGGGGGCAACAACTACCAGCAGTCCGCTCCCGCCCCACGCCAGCAGGCTCCGCGTCCGCAGCAGTCGGCACCGCAACAGTCGCGTCAGGCGCCGCCTCCACAACAGGCCGCCCCACAGCCTGCTCCGGATTTCGACAGCTTTGATGACGATATCCCGTTCTGAAGTGTAGCTTTTTCAGAACCGTAAACATTAGAAGCGAAGCCATTGATTTGGCGTCGCTTTTTTATTGTTTACAGAATTTTGCGGAGTAAGAGCTACATTTGTTAAGCGTTTACCTCTCGAAGGTGTAAACAAATGACTCTGAATCCGTATGCGGTGAAGATAATTATCTTGGGCTCTGGGGAGCGCTTGCCTGTGCTGGTAGCACTGGCCTCCGGTGCTCCCTTATTCGAGCCGTCCGTTTACGTCCTCAGCGAGATTCGGGCGACCAACAGAGCGAGCAATACAATTGACCAGATCTTGAGGTCAATCATGGTGCTCCATCTATTCCTCGACTCGAATCGGATTGATATTGAGCAGCGCATTCAAAACGGCGGTGTTTTTCGTTTAAGCGAGCTTGACCAGCTTGTTCGGTACTGCAAGCGCCCTGTCGCCGATCAACTGAAGTGCGATTCGATTTCCCCTTCCCATCCATCCGCTCTTAGACGCGCCGCTGAAAACGTGCGCCTTTTTCAACGAAAACTTGCACCACCAGAGGTGGCAGGTCATACCGCAGCTAACCGTATTCGGGTCATCCGGGACTATCTTGATTGGCTCGTGCGATACCATATGGCTCGCTATCACCCGGGTGCAACTGAGGGCGCGAGGCTTTGGAATGAGTGGACGTCTTGCAAGGATGCGCTGGGCGCGCGACTGCCGCGCCATAAAGGGAGAAATACTATTGGGCAGCGGGAAGGGCTTCAGCCAGAGGTGGTGGAGAGACTTCTCAGTGTTACGTCGCCAACATCACCGGACAACCCTTGGAAGGGGAAGAGCACACGCATTCGAAATGCTCTCCTAGTTCGCTGGTTCTACGAGCTTGGCCTACGTCGTGGCGAACTTTTAAATGTAAAAATTCCCGACATTAACTTCCAGTCGGAAGAGCTGATTGTGGCCAGACGGGCAGACGATCCGGAGGATCCCCGAAAGGATCAGCCATTGGTCAAGACACGTGATAGAAAAATTCCGTTATCCCCAGGTCTTTGCAGGCTGACGCACGAATATATAACGAATACACGCCGAAACACTGAAGGCGCAAGGCGTCACCCATTCCTGTTCATCGCCATGGGCACAGGGTCGCCCCTGTCGCTCAGTGCCGTGAATGCTGTTTTCGCCGAACTTCGAAATGCCTTTAATGGCGAGTTCGATGCTGTGACTCCGCATGTTCTTCGCCACACGTGGAACGACCGCTTCTCGGACATCATGAACAATGCGAAGGTCTCTGACGCCGAGGAAGAACGCATGCGCTCGTTCTTGATGGGGTGGGCGCCGACCTCGAAAACCGCTGGGCAATACACTCGTCGACACGTTCGACTGAAAGCTCAGCAGGTGTCCTTAGCGATGCAAGCCAAGCAAGTAGACGGTGTGACGAGCGATGACTGAAAAAAGATCGATTACCCGTCATTCGTTGGGTGGTTTGACTCTGCCGCCTACTGTGAGGGCCCTCAGCGGAGCGGTGTTCGATCCGAGCACCAAACGATGGACATACCATGACGGCCTTTACTCAATCAGTGTGAACTTCGAAAGATTGAATAGATGTGCCACGGACGAGTTAATTGCGGCAGCGAAGTTCCCCTTGATCTGGTATGCCGAAAACGCTGAAGGGACAACAGTTATTTCACTTTTTGACCATCTGAGGCGGTTTCTCGAATCCGCATCGATTGCGCAGGGCCAGGTAGTTGGAAGCATTGACGCGCCGCAGCTCGCGAGTTTTCGAGCTTCCCTCTCAACGGATACTGAATGGAAATTAGGCGCCTTGAGCGCCTTTCTCAGAAAGTGGAATAGCTTGGGAGTGCCATGCGTGACGAATGCTGCTGTGCGCTTTCTCAAAAGTATTCGCCTCAAAGGGAACCGCAAGGGCGCAGCAGTCCTGACGATGGATCCGCTCAAGGGGCCGCTTACGGACATTGAACGCTCGGCCACACAAGCGGCACTGAACGATGCCTTTGCCGCCAACAAGGTCGCATTGGATGACTATCTTTTGGCTTGGCTTTGTTTGCTCTTGGGGCAGAGAAACATCCAGTTCGCAATGTTGAAGGTCTGCGACGTCAAAGAGATTGCGAAAACGGATGGGAGCCACGAGTACGTACTTCGAGTGCCTAGGGTTAAACAAGCAAGTGCCCAGGCGCGACGGGAGCAATTCAAGGAGCGACTGATAACCCCCAGCATCGGAAAAATGCTTATAGGCTACGCGAGCAGTGTTCGCGAACGATTCGAGCTTGACGGAAAATTCTCCATTGCGCCGTCGCAAGCGCCTTTGTTTCCTCAAAGGTATAAGAGGAAAAGGAATCGTCCAGGATTTCACCATCACACATCGCCTGATGAGATTGGCGGCAGAATCAGTTCGGTATTTGAAGCTTTGCAGGTGTATTCAGAGAGGACCGGCGAACCCATCAAGGTGACCTCTAAAAGGCTGCGACATACGATGGCTACGTCCGCGGCAAGAGAGGGGCACGGCGAGCTGATCATCGCTGAATTGCTCGATCACAGCGACACTCAAAATGTCGGAATCTATGTGAAGGCCACACCCGAAATCATTGAAAGGATCGATCGTGCTGTGGCGCTTCGAATGGCGCCGCTTGCTCATGCATTTGCCGGAGTCATCATCAGTGAGGAGTCGGCGGCGATCCGCGGCGGTGATCCAACGAGTCGTATTGTCGATCCTCGCTTTGACGAAACGATGAAGCCGATGGGGAACTGCGGACGCGGCGGACCTTGTGGTTTTATGGCGCCTATCGCCTGTTACACCTGTAAAAACTTCCAGGCCTGGGTCGATGGTCCTCACGAAGCGGTGCTGGACTATCTGCTGGTCGAGCGTGAGCGTCTGACCGCAGTGGCAGATGCCCGTATCGCAGCAGTGAATGATCGAACGATTCTGGCTGTTGCCGAGGTGGTTGAGCTAACTCGTGAGAAGCGTGGGGAGACGAAGGATGCCTGACAGCCTCGTAGTGTTCACGCCTAGGGCAGAGCGGGATGCAGCAGAGAACTTAGGCGATTTTATCGCGATGAGCCGGTCTCAACTGACCATTTTCGGTGCTGGTCTTCGTTTTAACGATATGACGTGGGATGTCACTGACACCATGCAACTGAAGGCGCATGGTAAGAAGCGAATCCGCATCTGCTTCTCTACTCGAGAAACAGTGGACGACATACAGCCAACTCAGATGGCCGAGCCGTTTGTGTCTTTTGCCAAAGCTTACGTCCGCTACATGCAGGGTATGCGGCCAACGAAGAATCCTGCTTTTCGAGTCACTGCGCTGCGCGCCCTTGATGCCGCTTTCAGGATGAGCGGTCACTTGATCCCGGTGATGATGGATGGCGACACGTTTAATCGAGCTGCGCGAATTATCGCTGAGCGCCTCTCAGGATCTACGGCCTATCGAGTAGGGACTCAGCTCGAGTTGATTGCCAGGTTTATGTCTGAGCACCGTCTCACAGCTATTCCGCTATCGTGGCGTAGTCCGATCAATCGACCGCTCGATACGGTTCGCGTGGGGCAGGAGTTTGACAAGCGCCGTACCGAAAAAATGCCATCTCAAGCCGCATTGGAAGCGCTTCCTAAGACGTTTCAAATTGCGACCCAACCTAAAGACGTGCTGTTTTCGTCGATTGCCGCGATTCTCTGCTCTGCTCCTGATCGTATCAATGAGGTGTTGCTGCTTGCCGAGAGCTGTGAGGTTCATGACAAAACTTCAGGCGGTAAAGATGCCTACGGTCTGCGATGGCAACCGGCTAAGGGGGCTGATCCAATGGTTAAATGGATTATTCCCTCGATGGCTCCCGTTGTCGCTGAGGCCATCGCCAAAATTAGGCGTTTGACGGAAGACGCTCGTCGTATTGCTCAATGGTATGAGTTTAATCCTGAAAGGCTGTATCTGCCCCACGATTTGGAACACCTCAGGAGGCAAGAGCTGCTGACAATGGATGAAGTTCAACAGGTGATTTTGCTGGAGGAAGGGTCGGCTTCATTTGCGAGGCTATGGTGCACTGCAAATAATGTGTTGTTGATTAGGAATGGCAGCGGTGTATGCGCGCGATTTGCTGATGTTGAAAAGGCCGCTATAGCGCAACTTCCATCCGGGTTTCCGCTGCTAAACACGGAGATGGGACTCAAATATTCGGAGGCGCTCATCGTAGTGCGGCGTAATCAACTCCACTCTGCAAGAGGTACATTTGGCTGTGTCATTGAGCCGGTCAGCATTAATCAGGTGAATACTGCACTCGGCACCAGAAGTGAGCATGGCTTTGAGTCGATGTTTGAGCGCCTTGGCTTCACTGAGCCAGATGGCAGCCAAATCCGAGTATCTACCCATCAGTTCCGTCACTACCTGAACACCCTGGCGCAGGCGGGGGGGATGAGCCAGTTGGATATTGCGAAGTGGTCGGGGCGCTTGGATGTTCGTCAAAACGAGGCTTATGACCATGTGAGCGCAGATCAGATGGTGGCAAAGATTCGCGAGTCCATTGGCGACGAATCCCATATGTTCGGCCCGCTGGCAAAGCTGCCGAAGAATATCCCGATTTCACGAGATGAGTTTGCACGGCTTAAGATTCCGACAGCCCATACAACTGACTTTGGCTTCTGCGTCCATGACTACACGATGATGCCATGCGAGCGGCATGCCGACTGCATCAACTGTAACGAGCACGTATGCGTGAAGGGCGATGAAGGCAAGGCCATGATGGTGAAACGTCGGCTACAGGATGCGCAGGAATTGCTGGCGCGTGCTGAAGCTGCGACGGTGAAGGGCTACTACGGAGCGGATCGCTGGATGGAGCACCATAAGAAGACTGTACTACGTCTGATACAGCTTACAGAGATTCTTGATAACCCAGCAGTTCCAACCGGCTCTGTAATTCAGCTGGCTGATGTTCCGATCATTTCTTCGACGGGAGTGGAGCAAGCGCTCGAGGATCGGGCCGCATTGGATGGTTATTCGACGCTAAAGCGCTTGGCGCCGACTAACGCGAGCCGAATGAAGCGGAGCAAGCATGGCTAAAAGGCGAGCAAGAAATCTCGATGATCATGCCATCGAACACATTGTCTGTGTGTTGGATGGGTGGTCAGGCAAGCTTTCGTGGGATCTGCTCATTGAGGCAATTGAGAAGCGACTGGGTGTTCGTTACACGCGCCAGGCACTCGACAAGCACGCCCGTATTAAATCGACATACCAGGCTACTAAGGCGCGTCTTAGCAAGGTGCCTGGTTCGGGGCTCCACCAAAAATTATCTACTGCAGAGGTTGGAGCGCTTACAGAACGTCTTAAGCGCTTGGAGGCCGAGAACGCTCGCCTGAAAGTGGAGAACGAAAGTCTGCTCGAGCAATTCGTGACTTGGGCCTATAACGCATATTTGAAAGGGATGACGAAAGAATCTCTGAGCACGCCCCTTCCTCGCGTGGATAGAGAGCTGACTAAGCTTACCCGCACAGAGACTCGCAGGCGGTAAGGGTTGAGTCAGAGGTTTCCAAGCTCTTCCTGAACCCTCAGCAGCATGCTGATGGTTGCAGACATGTCGATGTTCGAAGACATGCTGGCCCGGCAGACCGAGAAGCTGCGAGTGGAGAATGTGCTACTTGTTAGCCCAAGGCACCTCAATCGAAGTGCTGGTTGGCTGATGGAGGAGCTCGTGGAGTTATGCGAGGCGGTTGGCCCTGCGTGTGAGCACTTGGCCTATGTTTATAAGCTGGAAGGTGGCAGGACCTACTGGGACGGATATGTTCAGAATCCGCAGCATACTCCGCTTCGAGTGATTTATTCTCGCAGCTGATTTTGCGGAGGTGGTCATGAATCTAGATCAGCAGGATGAAGTGTCCGTCCTTCAGCTAATCAACGCTATCTGTTCGCGGAGCCCCCGACAGGTTCCTGAAGATGCCCTAACCGACTTCGCAAAGCAGGTCTGGTATGGAGAGCTGGATCTGGTTCCTCTGCTTAGGGAGCACCTGGTGCGGTCGGGCATGGCCGACGAGCAAAGTCGATGTCTGCTCTACGTTGTCGATCGACTGACCTGTTACCCCTGCATGCTACGTTCGAAGGCCGCTCAGCTCAGGGAGGCTTTGGGAGAATGGGCTGAGCTGAAGCCCGCCCAACCAACCCCTTATGCTGTCGAACTCGCCGCTCGGCACATGCTTGATAAGAAGGCCTTCGAGTGGGGCCTAGAAGAGGACATCACACCGCAGATGAAATCAGTGCTGCAGTACCAGACTCGTCATTACGCGGCATCTCTGGGGAGGGTGACTGGATATTCTGAGTCATAAGTTCCTCACCCAATCTTTTTCTATTGCCTATTACGACGTTCTGACCCTATGTGTGGTCATGGTTCCGGCTATGAGGCAGGAGGGGTACCTGCCCGTATGAGTAGCCAAATAGGCACTGCTTTCATACACGGAAGCGTGCACGATTGTCGTCCATCCCTTCGCCTCAAGCTGGCGCCACAGGAGCTTCTGGATTTTCTTCTTCGTCTCCTGCTGGTACATCCGCAAGAACGAAGCGAGTGTCTAAGCCTGGATAAGTGGTGTTTACGTCATCAAGTATGCAGTTCACCAGATGCAATGCGTCGTCTGTTGTGGGCTCCAACATGCGATGGAAAGGGAGTGGGATGCGATGGAAGCGATGCAGAGGATTCAGGCAGTGAGTGAAGTTGGTGTCCCGCATTGCTCCCCATTGGCCGTGGACAAATCCGGAGGCCCAGCCGTAGTAGCGGTCATAGTCCTCTTTCGTGCCCGACTCCTCCGCCAGCCGTCGAAGGTCTTTCCCGCACCAGTGGCCCAGGTCAATTTCCACGTATTCCTGGAAATAGTCTTCGTTCGCCAGCGCCTCGAGCGTTGCTTGGGTAACGAACCGAGGCTTTTGGCCCGACATTTCCTCGTGCTTCAGCAGTGCCAACTTGGCCTGGCCGGCACCGTATGAGCGAAACTTTTTCCACATCTCGTCGGTGCCGTTTTGAACGAGGTAGGCCAGGGATATCCGGCATTCTGTGAGCGAGCGGAGCAGTAATCGGCCAGTGATCGCGGAACTCAGTGGTCCCATGCTCATCTCGGCTAGGCAGGCCAGTGCGTAGAACCCGAAGCCGAACACGCCGTCGTGTTTGGGATTTAGACCAGTGGTGCTAAGAGATTTATACCAGTGCTCGAGTAGAGCCTCTCGGACTACAATGAGATGCTTTTGAATGTCCTCTGGATGGGACTCGCCCTCTCTTGAGTCGAGTGGGGCAGCCACGCAGGTGGTGTGCTGCAGAACGTACTCCCAAAATAGATTCGGCCATGGATGGAGAACCGCGTCGGCAAAGGTCATTTCCATCGCGCGGATGGACGGCCTAACCGATCGCATATCCCCTCTGTAGGGGTAATCCGTGAACTCGTACCACTCTTCCTCTGGCATGTGGATTTCGCCCAGCGCCATTCTGAAAAGTATGCTGACCCAACGGACGTCCGTGGCTTCCTGCGATTGATGTTCGAATGTGGTTTGCACGGCTTTCCCGAGGGTTTGCCAATCGTTTTCGTTAGGCTCAACTGCTAAGGCAGCTTTCCACCACTGATGTGCTGGTAGGCCTTCAAGCAGGAGTAACGGGCGCAGTGCCTGTATACCCGTATGGGACTGACGCACGACGGCAACAATTTCTTCTACGAACTCTCGGGGTTGGTTTTGGAGATCGGAGTGCCTGAGTGTCCACCTGCTGCCGTTCTCCTCTGGTGGCCTTCGGTAGCGCACGCCAATTGAGGCGATCTTCCGGAACAGCTCCAAAGCCGTTTCTCGAGGGACGACAGTGATGATGAGACAAGCCCAGAGCATTTCTGGTAGTCGGTCGTTAGACCATGAAGCGAAGCTGATGCCCGGTATTTGCATGAATGGAGGCACCAGCGCCTTGCCTACCCTTTTATGCCCGGAAAGCGGCGTTGTGTTTCGACCGCTATGATGCGTTTTTTTCTTCTTCTTCGACATGCGCTTTCCTCGTCCTATGATCTGCAGTCGTTGGGTTCATCAATAGGTGCGCTGACAGTCCGCACGAGGCCGGGGCTTGATGAATCGCGCGACTCACCCTTGTCGGTATCGTCGTTCCAATGGTGCATTTGAGGTTTTCCCTTTTTCTGCCATACAAAGCCTTCGGAGCGGCGCCAGGATGCGTGCCAATTACCACCTCCGGGCCAAGCACCTCGTTCGGCTACAAACACCCAGACGCAGGAGAGGCCGTCCTCTTTGAGGAAGGCGTCGAAAAGTTTTTCATCGATGAATGCGTGCGAACCATCATCTCGGCTTTTGCCGCTCACGAAGCAAGGCGTGCCTGTGCTGTCCAAATAGACGTTGGGATTGTCAGCATCGACTTTGAGGCCAAGCCGGTGAGCTAGCCAAGGGGCCGGCAGCAACGCTTCAGCTCCATCAGGCAGGGATGCGTCACAGTGCGACTCCCAGTAATACCGATAGCAGGGATAGGCGATCTCAACCTCGCCGATGTCGCGGAACTCCATCAGCGACCACTGCTCCTGATCCCACATAGAACGCCACGGCGCCTCGAGTAAGAAAGCGGAGCCGGTGGAGCCCCGAGTTGACCAGTCATTGACCTCAATGTCGTGCTTGGCAAGCATGTATTCGATGAGTCTTTTCTCATCTTTCTGTCTCACGATTATTGGCAGAAGGAACCGCCACTCCTGTTTTCTGAGTCCGTGCTCACGTTTAGCTTTGTCCTTGTAGTATTCGGATACAGAACAATGCTCATTGAGAACAACCCATCTGCGTCCTTCGGAATCCACCCTGGCTGTGAGATTCTTCATGTTCACAGAAGGGTCTTCCTCGAACGGCCATTTGCTCAGCTCGGCTTCAGATGTATCCCTCATGGAGATTTCATGCTTGGGGATTGAGAGCTTTGGAGCGGGCCGAGCCTCGTCCGGAAGCAAAATGGTGGGATCGATGTCTCGATGAAACCCTATATCTAGCGGGCCTGAATACTGACGAGATCCATGGTAGGCCGTCTCAGACATCCAATTGTTGTCTGCAAGGCTGCACAGAAGCTCGTCGAGAGCTAGCCACTGGTACTTCTTGCCTATTCGCTCACCAGCGGGGCGCTCGCGGCCATGTTGATGCCGGAAGCTTTGGTCATGAGGGAAACGCTCGGCTGTCCAACCATAACCATAAGCCCGTTTCGCGACCCAGAACTGAGCAGCTTTGACGTCTACGTGTGGCTGTCTGTCGTGTCGACCCGTTGAGGCGTCAAAGCGCGGCTTGTATTCCTTGGTGTATCTCCGATTCTCAGCCGGGTTCAGCAGTAAGAGAAGTAGAGCTTCGGACCGCTTGAATAATGTCTTATTTTCTTCAGATTCTTCAGTGTCTTCATGTCCTAGGAGCATCTTGAATGGATTTTCCCTGAAGGAGTGCATCATACGGAGAATCTCGGATCTCTCCTGGCAGTGATTGATCACCTCTTCTTCAAAACGCTCATACAACTCATCCGCCGAAAGCGGTTCAGGCTTCCTCAGCGAAATGTTCAGGAATGAACCGATCCGAGGTTGAATCTCATAGTTGGCGAAATCCCCAATCCATCCAGTACAGGAGCGACTGATTTGTGAATCACCAGCCTTTTCGACGACTTTTTTGAGAGATTCTTCCGTGACAGTGAGTCGAATTGGTTTCGTCCGGTAGGGCGGACGGGCATGCTGGATGTCGATGCTATCAGGTAGGCACTCGTGGAATTTGGCAAGCTCGATAATTCCAAGTGCTGAGTCTCTAAGATGTATTGACAGGGGCACCTCATCACGATCAAACACGGATCGGTAGGCAACCTCTGCGAACATCGGCAATCGTTCTTTGCTTGGGTCTATACAGCAGGCACCGTAAGCGGCGGTGTGCAGGCGCTCAACGATGTAAAGGTCATCAACGGTCTGGAAGGCCTCACTCAGTTCTTTGTAGAGGCTCAGGTTGTGACGTAGCAACGAGGTGAGTGCCTTCGTTGCTTTGTCCCGAAGCTCCCTACATGTGCTAGAGGTGAACCAGGTCAGGGTAATAGCACAGAGATACTGAATCTCGGGGGCCGCATCCTCACTTTGTTCAAGTGCGCTCCAATCAATCAAGCGTCGGGAGATACTTCCCTCGTCGAGAGAGAGATCGTTGATCTGGCGAGTCCAGAATGAATCGCGCTCAGCCATCTTCATGCAGAGCAGCTTTTTATGAATGAACAGTGCGTTAAAAGGGTGGTCGGGGATGGTGCTGAGTTGAATAATGACGTCGAAGTAATTGTTGAAATGGTTCTGGAGTGCTTCGTATATTACGAAGGTTCGCTCCGTGAAAGCACTACTGTTGCGCCACTTTAGGCTCTCAATAAAAGATTCGCGAACTTCATAATCGTTTGCCCAGGTATTGATGTCGCCAGGCAATAAATCTAGTAGTTCTCTGTTAAAACGCTCAGGCAGCTGTATAGAAAGAGCTTCAACCAGGCCAGTCCACTCCCAATCGAGTTGCTCGCCATCATGAATAAAGCTGAGACAGCCATTCTCAAGGGCTCTTGACGGGTCTTGAACCTCTTTGAGTAGGGCGTCAGCCATCAGATGATCCTGCAACCTCTGAAAGCTGAATCGGATGATGTCTTCTGGGTAATCAAATAGGTTGCCATTGTCACTTTTTTGGCCTGGGTCTACCCTGAACAGTCCATTGCGCTGAAGCACTTCAAGCCAGTTTGTGCCTGCTGGCGCAGGATGACCCTCAAATCTCTGCCCTACGATTTGTATGGATTGGCTCTTCGGAACGTAGTCACGGCGTTTGTCCGCCATGTCCAAAGCTATTGCGCCCAGAGCTTGGATAGTAGGCGGTACTAGAGTATCGGTGCCGTCCTGGCCTACCCCTAAATTTCTAGCGATGCTTTTTAGATAGAATATAAATACGTCTCTAGTTCCATTTAGCCCTTGTGGGAATGAAGTTTTTTTGTCTTTTTGAAGGGCGATACATGCACTTCTAAGAAAGAGCGGATTTACAAATTCTTCAGATAGCCAGGGGCTGTTTGGCTGAGATATTCCACGCTTGCTAAGATAAATTCGGGCTGCCCTTGCTTGCTCGCCAGCCGTCTCAAAACCTCGGACTTCAAATGAGGGTAACCTGTCGAGCACCGGCTCTGGGATTATATTCTTCGTGTACTCAGTTCGGCAGCTGATTACCAGTACCAAGTTACGGTACTTTTCAATTTTGGTGATAAACTCTGCCAGCTCACCATTCCAGAGCCTCCGGCCAGCCCCTTCATTTATGGCGTCGACTAATAGTAAGCCTCGTTTACCAGTAGCCTCGCACGCAGCGCTTAGAGTTTTAAGGAAGACGTCAGAGGTGATATCGCCTAGCTCTAGCCTCGACGTGATCTGTTTCCAGAGGTTGCCACTGCTAAGATGCTGCCCCAAGATCAATATTGCCCTTCTTCCCTCCGATACGGCCCGTTGCGCAACACTCCCCAATAGGTGAGATTTGCCCGTTCCCGCTCTGCCGTATAAGAAGATAGTTCGTGATTTTTCTCCGTCAAAATACTGGTTTTCAAGTAACGAGAGCAGAGAGTCGGCTTCACCGCCAATTCTGCCGAGTCTGTATTCTAAGTCGTTCGAATCTTGGTCATGCCCGTTTTTGGGCTTTGCTCTGGTTTCGTCAGCTTCCCACTTGGCAGACCACAACTGTGACAGTTGTTTACTGATTTCAGTGGCGGATTCTGTGCATTCTGCAATAGGCCATGGGCGCCATGGGTCTATTGTTATGTCTAGCGCTAATCTCTCTAGGTTTTTAGCTGCGTCGCGGATGATATTGGTTATGGGGATTGCTTTTTCGCCTAGAGTTTTCTCAACCTTTTCCAGGCTAATCGCGTCACAGAGCTTGGCTATTTGATCCCGGATCTCAGAGGCTATGCCTTTATCATGAAGCGCTACTCTGAATAGCTTTTCGATTCGTACTTCTACGTGATCCTCGGGATGATAGCGCTCTTCCAAAGACTTAACTGACAGCTCAATCTTTTCTCTGAACCAACATTCCGAAAGCTCAACATCGCCAAACCAAAAATTACGAAGCCCTTCAGCGTTCGGTCGTATCAGCCGCTCAGTGATGGTGGAGGCTGTCCAGGGAACAAATTCTACTTGTTTCCCCGCAGGAACAAGGCCTTCCCACTTAGCCTTGTGCGTTGCCCAGTGCTCCCATCCGGTCATGCCTCCACCTTTTCGACCTGTCTTATCAGTAAGGTCGCATGGAATGGCAATAACATACTTTGTCAGAGAAGGATGAGTCGCGAGAGCTTGTTTAACTGACTCGTCAATATTGGCCCAATCAATCTCGCTGGACTTTAAATAGTATTTCGCCTGGTAGCCGATTTCGCTTGTGTCTTTGAGCAACCAGTAGGCCTCGATCCCGCCGTCTCCCCCTGCACCTTCAATTCGCCTGAATTCGGCGTCAGCGGCTGGCCGGTCAAGGTGAGCCAGCTGGCAAATGAGTTCTTCGAAAGCGAGGCGCTGTCCTGATTCCATGCCCCTGATGCGTGAGTAATCCATGCGGGTATCCGTAGCAAAAACTGATTGATGGCACCTTGCCCTATTCGAGTGTAACCGTTTGGGCAGGTATCGACATGCTGGGTTGGCACTGCTGGAGTACGATGTGTTCCACCAGGTTTGGACAACTGCCGAAACGGCACGACCCCAGAATGTCTAGCGCCGCCCGTCTCAGTCTTACTCGACTAGGTAGTCATATGCCTGCCTGGTTACTAAGGGTGCGGGGGGAGTCGTGCAATGAGAAAGTCTACAGGCCATGAGTAGACACCATGATGGCAAAACAGTAGCTTGCTGGGCAGGCGTATCGAAAAACTCTCGTGGAAGGCGCCGTACAGGACAAGGCGATAGGCCTAGAGACAGGAGGTTGAATGTTTGAGCCCATAGAAGCACTGGATATCTACAACAAAAACGTTAATATCCTGATCGGCTCGGGTGCGTCGGCGGATCTGTTTCCCACCCTGGGGTTGCAGATTCGTGATGCGCAAGGCAACTGGGAGACGATTGAAACCCTGTCGACCAAGTACGCACTTCGCCCCGAGAAAAACGCGGCGCTGTTCATGCACTACTACAACACGTGCATCCACCCGGTACAGACTTTTACTCCGGACGCGATTACCACGCCTGAGGGGCTGGAGAATCTTCAACACTACGAAGTGCTTTTGCATACGTTATTGGGGTTCCTAGACCGAAGAAAGGATGCCAATCGCAAAATCAACATCTTCACCACCAATTATGATGGCTGCCTGACGCACGCGGCTGATCGCTTGCTGGTGAAAGGGGTGCACGAATTTGTTGTGAACGATGGGACGTCAGGGTTTTACAAGAAGCATTTGCACGCTAGGAATTTCAACACTTTTCAATGCCAGACCGGGGTGTTCGAGCGTGCTGCCTACGGCGTCCCGCAGTTGAACATCATTCACCTGCATGGCTCGGTCTACTGGGCGAAGAGTGGTGACAAGATTGAGGTGAACTACACGAATGATTTCAAAAAAATGCTCACCCCGCATGTTGAAAATAAGATTTCAGAGTTTTCAAAGTACTTAGTTACCAAAGGGGGTGTCACTGACGAGGTTCCGTTGGTGAAGCTTACACCTAATCAGATGGAAAAATTCTGGTACGAATATAACAAGCTGCCCATCGTTAACCCTACCAAATGGAAGTTTCACGAGACGGTTTTTGAAGAGCACTACTATCAAATGCTCAGGCTGCTAAGCTACGAGCTGGAGCGACCTAACTCGATCCTGATCACTTTCGGATTCTCCTTTGCGGACGAGCACATCCTCAAGCTTGTCCAGCGCTCGCTGTCAAACCCCAAACTCCAGACGTTTGTTTGTGCCTATAGCCAAGGGGGCGCGCGGAAAATGCGCGACGAATTTGGCGCCTGGAGAAACGTGAAGGTCATTGGCCCGCCCGAAGGGGCGAACCTGAATTTTGCCCATTTCAACAAGCATGTCCTTTCGCTCAGCCCGCAGCCCTACGAGCCTGGGGACGCCCACTGATGGCTATCTCGGTCGGTGAGGTTATCGCGGTCAGCGGCGTCAGGATCACCCTCAGGATATTCGAGGACTCCAACCAGGAGACCCTGTTTCACGATGGGGTGAAGTACCGAGGGGTCTCCATCCGGGAGCACTTGCTGATCCAGCGTGGATTTATCGATATCGTCTGTCTGGTCGAAGGCGAATACCTGGATGAGCGAAAGCTGGACGAAACCGCCGAAAACACCGTGTACGTCAGGAAGGTGGATGTCAGGCCTATCGGTTACGTCGCCAATCATCAGTTCTATGAGGGCGTGAAGTACATGCCGATGATCCGGGACCGCGCCTCCTTGCTCAGTGAGGAAATGGTCGGAAAGATCTACGGTGTGAATGATGGGGCCAGCTTTACCATCGGTGCGATGCTCAAGGAAAACGTCCCCATCAGTCTCCCCTGGACGCGCCTCTTTAACAGCCATCTGGGCATTTTTGGGAACACGGGCAGTGGGAAGTCGAACACCCTAGCCAAGCTCTATACGACGTTGTTTCGGGAAAAGCTTGAGGGGTTAAAGGGCAAGAGTCAGTTTGTCATCATTGATTTCAATGGTGAGTACACGGGTGGCCAGATCCTGGCGACCGCAGATAAAAAGGTGACCATTCTAGATTCCAAGAAGGGTGCGCAGAGATTCACATTGGAAAGCGCTCACTTCTGGGACGCGGAAACCCTCAGCCTGCTGTTCCAGGCCACCACCAACACGCAGGCACCGTTTCTGCGGCGGGTACTATCGGGGCGGGAGAAGTTTAAAGACATTCCGCTCGCGCATTTCTTGGTCAAAACCTTTGAGCGGGTATTTGCTGCCGCAGAGCCTAAACCGGAAGCGCTGGAGCTGACCCGCGAGGTCGCCCGAATTGTCGACTCGGAAGCGCTTCAATACCATTTGGCCGGGGTCAAATACCATGCACAGTATAAGTATTTTAGAGCGCTGGAAGGCCATTACTACGATTCTGATGGGCAGGCATTTGCTGCCTTTTTACAGCCGTTCCTAGCTGAGCATGTGAAGCTGGAGGCGCTGGATCAATTCGATGAGCTACTTTTGCGGTGTTATCTACAGCTCTCCAACGATGTCGTGATGGGCTACGCGCAATACGAGCATATCCAGCCCGTATTGGCCAGGGCGAGATCTTCTCTATCGGGATTGCGTAATGTGCTGCACATCGTCGATGACGCACCGCCACCTGATCTGTTGCATGTCATTTCGCTTAAAAAATGCAAGAACGATGTGAAGAAAATTCTACCGATGCTTATTGCCAAGAATTTTTATGTGAACCACAAGGAAGCGGAAGGGCTGAACAGCCCTCCGACGAAAACCCTGCACCTGATCATTGATGAGGCACATAACATTCTCTCCGAACAATCGACTCGAGAGCATGAAATCTGGAAGGATTATCGGTTGGAGCTGTTTGAGGAAATCATCAAGGAAGGACGAAAATATGGTGTGTACCTGACGCTCTCCAGCCAACGGCCTGCGGACATTTCACCCACTATCGTCTCTCAGATTCACAATTTCTTCATTCATCGTTTGGTCAATGAGCGTGACTTGATGTTGCTCGATAATACGATCAGTACATTGGACACCTCGTCCAAATCGTTGATACCTACCTTAGCCAAAGGATGCTGCGTACTCACTGGAACGGCCTTCGATTTGCCGATGATCCTGAAGGTAGATTCACTGCTGGAAGGACATAGGCCCGCGAGTGATGATGTCAATCTTGACGCGCTTTGGGAAACTCCATAAGTATTAACTGCGGGGGCATAGTGAACAGCCCCTAGTTTCTTCGACACTTATTCATATCAAGCTGAGGCCGATGCTGACGGATTTTATAGCCCAGCCTATTACCGTAAGGGAAATTAGCTTGGTAATTGTATTCAACTCCGTCCTTTTTAGTCATGGCTTCAGTCGACGCGCATGGCGGGTGAGCGGTACATCAGGAGCCTGATCAGCTGTTCTAGTTTCGAGTGGTGCCTCTGCTAGTGAGTGGAATTATAGTTTTTAACAAAGGTACTGAGATGAATTATCTACAAGAAATAAAATATTGGTCTGATGAAAAATGGCGGGATTTTGGTTTAGAGTTTCTTCAGCAGGCTGGATGGGATCGTGATTGGATATCTGATTTTGATGTCTTTAGCGTGGAGGGAAAGAGATTTTTAGTAAGTCTACGGCACAACATTAACGGTGGTGCTGTCGGTACTAGCATCGAAAAGGATATAACTTCGCGTATGCGACGTGCCAATGCAGAGGGGTTTATTGGTTTTTATTCAGGGGAGTTTACGACAAGCCTGCAGGTGCGCCTCAAAACTTTGAATTGTCATGTGGAGTTAATTGGTGGGGTGCAGGTGTCAGTGCTTCTGCCATATTCTAGTTCTAGCTTCATCGATAAGTTTTTTGGTGGTAGGGAGGATGGTTGGAATTGGACTTGGAATTACTATTTGAATAAAGAGAGTGAGGTGGAGTATAAGCCGCTTTTTTGTATGTGTGGGTGCGGCAAGGATATTTTGGAGGGGCCTCGTTCAATAGGGTGGTCGGCGGCTTTTGTTCATCTGTCGAAAGATAAGCTATACTTTATATATGGTGTAAAAGATCACATATTTAAAGTTTGCGAGGATAACACTCCATGTGGCTGGATGGAGGTTAATCAGATATTACACCCCGATCAGTTCAATATCTGGAATGGTCAGCTTAAGGACTATCTGCGTGAAAATCCAAATTTTGATTTGAGCGAATACCACGGTCATAAACGAATTTTTGTATCAAGAATTTTACAGCGCATGCGATCTGTCAATGCTGGCTTCTTTTTTTCGGTTGAGGAGTTTTGATGCATATCTTCGATCAGCTTAGTTTCCACCAATGGGAATATTTTGCGAGCTATTATTTAGCCAGTCAAGGTTACACAGTACTAGAGCCTCCATCAGTCGGGCCAGATCAAGGGAAGGATTTGATTGCTCAATTAGACGATGTAACCTATCTAGTTAGTTGCAAGCATTTTTCTAGAGCTCAGCGCCCTGTTTATGCTGGAGATGAGTGCTCGGTTCTAGATAGGTTGATACAGCATGGAGCTCAGAAGTTTATTGGGTTTTATTCAACGTCTGGAAGCGTGTCTCTTTCTGAAAGCTTAGAGGCGGATGAGGTTGATTATGTGATTTTTGATGGGCTGTCTATTTTCGAAAATATGATGGATGTGTCTTTTTCTGTTCATCAAAGTTTGTTTCGAGAGATAGGGTTTGTCAGGGCTAAAACTTTCGGTCAGGAATACCGCCCATTGTTATGTCAGTGCGGCTGTGGCAATGATGTTCTAGGTAGTGCGTTAGAGTCTAGTGTTTATTTAACACTCCAAGAAGAAGGGGTGAGTGTTGAATGGCGTCTCGATAGGCATATTGATCGTTCTCATAAATTTATTTTGGCTGAAGCGAATGTGGAGAGCTGTTTTTCGCTCATTGGATTAAATAAGGTTATAGATGAGCATGAGCGAATTTTGGAGAGCGCCTCTGAAGCTTCTCCGTCATTTGATGAGCGGTACACTACATTTCTTGAGGTTGTTCATCAAATGATCTATCCGGTCGACTGATCTTCTGATCTGCGGTGTATGTTCTTCTGCAAGACTTGTTAGTAGAGTGCTCGGAGTGTCGGCAATCTAGGTGATCAACGAAGTGTCGTGATGAGCACGTGGGTACCCGTTGTTGAATAAACAAAATGTAAACAACTCGCCCGTCGCCTGGATTTTGTTTACACTTTCCCTGATTGGAGATCTTTATGCGTACCCAATACCCTGATTTGAGGTTTACGCTATCAACGTGCATAGAACCGTTCATGGATCCCTACCGGTTCAGCTGGAACCTGCAATGACAGCGATGACCACCGGTTGGAGGGCGGTAACGTGTTGATTTGGCTTCGTTTTGCCTGGCAGATTGATCAAATTTGATCAACCAGTAGGAACGTGTTAGTATTGATCTCAAGAATAGCCCCCACGCCTCGGGCGGGACTTGTCCCGTACTGCGCACCAGGGGGTTAGTTATTTCTGGCCCCATGCCCCCGCAGGATGCTTTGGCATGCCGCAAGCACCCCTCTATTTCCTCAAGCCTGCGAAGCCACCCAACGCTCTGCTGCGCCACCTGAGACTCAAAGGCTTAGGCACCCGCGGACAGCGAGACAAAGCGTTGCACGCCCTAGAGTTCATCGGCTATCACCGCCTGCTGATCTACATGCGGCCGCTGCAGGACCCTCAAAAGCGGTTCTTTGCCACCGTCCAGTTCGACGACATCCTACAGCTTTATGACTTCGATCGCCGGCTACGCCTCGTGTTCTTGGATGCGATTGATCGCATTGAGGTCGCGTTCCGTGCAGCGATCATCAACACCTTGGCTCTGGACAAGACCTGCGGTAGTCATTTCTACATGGACGCCATCCACTTCAAGGATTGCAAAGCTCATCGCGACGTCATGAAACAGGTGCTGGGCCTTCCGGAAAAAAATGCGGCCATCAAGCATTACTACGATAACTACAACACGCCGGCCCTGCCGCCTGTGTGGACGGTTCTCGAGGCGATGACCATCGGCCAGCTTTCGCGCCTGTTCAGTGATCTGCACCTGGATCATCGCAAAACTGTAGCGGCCAAATTCGGGTACGACGAGTCCGTGTTGGTGACTTGGCTGAAAAGCCTGACCATCCTGCGAAATGTCTGCGCCCACCATGGCAGGCTGTGGAACGCATCGATCACCGCAGATGCGCCGAAATACGCCAAGGCTATTGCCGGTGAGTTTCCCAGTCACAATGATCGAGGGCGCATTTTTGCCCGAGCAGTCGTCGTCCAGGCTTTGCTCGAAAAAATCGACCCCACCTCCGACTGGAAGGTACGGTTCAAGCAGTTGATGTCGACCCTGCCTACGGTCGGCTTAGGGAAAGCAGGCCGAACCACGGCCGAGCTAGGCCTGGTGGCAGGTTGGGAGATCCGGCCATTCTGGTCCTGACTTAGGAGTGCGCCCGGCTGGGGAGAAGTGTAAACAACAGAGCTTTAAATCTTGGTTGTGTTTACATTTCTTGGGCAGATGACACGTGACTCATCACCAAGGCGTTGATTCGAAAGGAGATCTGAGTTGTTTACGATGTTTTGGTGAGTACAACCGTTCTAATCGGTAACGTCTTCGCTGAAAGCCTCGCGAGCCATGCTCCCGGGGCTTTTTCTTTGCCCTCAACAACTGATCCCAAGCCGCTTGGCGGCAAGGTGCTGCCGCCGACGCTCAGGCGTCCGTCGCGGCGGCGCTGATCACCATCTGCTTGAAGCGCTGCAACACCGCCGAGCCGTCACCGACCCGCGTCGCCAAATGCAATGGCGCCACCAGGCTTTGGCAGTCCGTCAGTTCGCGATAAACAATGCCATCCCCCCTTAACCGCTGCATGGACGCTGGCACGATGGAGACGCCAAGGCCCGCCGCCACCAGGCTCAATGTCGCGGTCATGCGCGGCGCTTCCTGGACCACCTGCGGGCTGAAACCCGCTTCACGGCAGGCCACCAGAATCGCGTCATACAAACCCAGTCCGACGCGACGCCGATAGAGCACGAAGGCTTCAGTGGCCAGTGTCGCCAGGGGCAGGGGAGTTGCGGCGTCGTTTGCCAGCGGGTGGTCGGTAGGCAGCGCCAGCAGCATCGGCTCCACCAGAATGGGCTGGTCCTGCAGCGTTTGACTGCCGCTGAGCGGCGAGCGGATAAACGCTGCGTCGAGTCTTTCATGGGCCAGCGCGTCCAGCAGCTCGCCGGTACCCGCTTCTTCCAGGGCCACCGAGACGCCGACAAACGTTTCGCGAAACACGCGCAAAACGCTCGGCACGAACGGGTGCAATGCCGCCGAACTGGTAAAACCGATAGCCAACCGACCACGCTCACCGCGGGCGGCGCGCCGCACGATATCGGCGATCCCATCGGCACGCGCCAAGACTTCTCGTGCTTCATCCAGCAACGCCAGGCCGGCAGTCGTGGGGCGCACTCCGCGCGGCAAGCGCTCCATCAATGTCACGCCTAACTCGGCCTCAAGGCTTTGCAGCATTCGGGTCAGCGGCGGTTGTTGCATGCCTAAGCGTTGCGCCGCGCGAGTGATATAGCCTTCCTCGGCAATCGCCACGAAGGCTCTGAGTTGGCGAAGCTCCAGCATAGGGATACTTTCAAGGTATGGGAGGTTGCCAATCCTGGCATTTGTTCTCATGGCTCACAAGATTTAGGCTGTGGCCACTCTTGAAAAGAAGGAAAGCCGTGATGACCTGGTCAGCCAAGCAATACACGATGTTTGAACAGCAGCGCACCCGCCCGGTTCGTGACCTGGTCGCGGCCATTCCAGATAGCCCGGTAAAAACCGCGGTCGACCTCGGTTGTGGCCCCGGTAACTCCACCGAGGTGCTGGCCGAGCGTTTCCCTCAGGCGCACGTCACCGGCATGGACAGTTCCGGCGACATGCTGATCGATGCACGCAAACGCCTGCCGGCGCTGAACTTCGAATTGGCCGACATCGGCACCTGGGTACCGGAGCAGCCATGTGATGTGATTCTGGCCAACGCTTCGCTGCAATGGCTGCCGGACCACGCCACGCTGTATCCGCACTTGGTCAACCAGCTGACGCCCGGCGGCACGCTGGCCGTGCAGACCCCCGACAACCTGGACGAGCCTGCCCACCGCTTGGCGCGCGAAGTTGCTGCCCAGGGCCCATGGGCGGCGAAGATCGGTTCGGTCAAACACAATGAACGGCACGCGGCGAGCTATTACTACGAGCTGTTGAGCAAGCACTGCAGCACTGTCGATGTGTGGCGCACCACCTACCTGCACCCACTGGCGGATCACGCCGCTGTGGTGGAATGGTTCAAGGGGTCGGCATTACGGCCCTTTCTTGCACCGTTGACCGAGCGCGAAAAAGTCGCCTTTCTGCATGAATATCAGGCGCGGATTGCCCAAGCATATCCAGCACTGGGCGATGGCACTGTGTTGCTGCCGTTCCCTCGCCTTTTCATCATCGCGACTCGTTAAGGCTCGGTACACAAGTGGCGGTCATGCTGCCGCCGCTTGTGCCTTCAAGTACTCATCCGTCGACACCACGTCTGCGTAGGCAAAAGCCAGTGAAGCCATATAGGCCCCATGCACCTGGGCTGCCGGAATCACTTGCCCGTTAAATTCCAGGTCCCGTGTCGCACACGCGTCATGCAGCAGCGTGACCTTGTAGCCCAGGTCCGCCGCAGCCCGCACCACAGCGTCGATGCACATATGGCTCATGTTGCCCGCCACAACCACTTCGGTGATGGCCCGTTGCTCCAGCAATGCCCGCAGATCTGTCCCGCGAAACGCATTCACAAAGTGCTTGAGAACCACCGGTTCATTCGCCTCGTTCACGGCCTTGGCATGCAGGTGCGCGCCCTCGGAACCCGGTGTGAAAAAGGGTGCGTCCTCGGAGGTGAACTCATGGCGCACGTGTATCACCGCGTCGCCCGCCTGGCGAAAGGCCTGCAGCACCTGCACTGCGTTGTCTGCCGCCGCGTCCACGCCGTCGAGCGGCCACTTGCCCGCAGGGAAGTAGTCGTTCTGAATGTCGATGAGGATGAGCGCTTGCTTGGCCATGGGTGATGTCTCGTTGCAGAGGAATGGGCCCGGTATCTTAGCTGGCGCCAGCCGCAGCGGCTGAGGGAATCGTGCAGAACGCCGCCTGTTCAACCGCCTGTCGTGCAGAATAAGACAGGCCAACTGCCATCGCTTTTTAAGCAACTGATTGATTTAAAGACGCTCTTTCCGGAAACCGCTTTGGCCTGATCCCTGCAACCATTGGTGTACACACATGGCGGGATAGCCAAGGGGGACGCATGACCCCGACTCAACGCAAGAAGCTGGTGGTTGCTCATTCCACGCGAGCGGGCGCGCCGCAGCACGAGGTTGAAACCAACCGCGCGCTGGCGCGGTGGCTGGCACAGATTCTGGGGCTGAAATTCGGCGGCAGTTACGACCCGCAGCAACATGCCGGGCGTGACGTGTATGTGCTGCCAACGCAAACCCTGGTGGGCGCCGCCCAGGCGCGGGCGCTGAAGGTAAAAGGCCCAGAGGATGTATGGGGCGGTTACGTCGACTACGATTTCATCTGCACCAAAGCCATCACCCATGGCCTGCTCAGCCCCGAAGCGAAGGCGCCGGAAGGCTGGTCGCCGGCGTTTGCCGAGCGGGTGCGCCCGGTCGTCCTTGATGGCCTTAGCGTCTTTGCCCTTGAAGATGCATTGCCCGCCGCCACGCGCTTGCTTTACAGCGGGCCGATCCGCCTGAAGCCCGTGCATGCCTGCGCCGGTCGGGAGCAGGAAGTTATCCACAGTCTCGACGAGTTCGAAGCGCTGCTGGCGCGGCCCGACGTGGCAACGCTCTTTACCGAAGGCGTGGTGCTCGAGCAGGACTTGCACGAGGTGATCACCCACAGCGTGGGCCAGAGTTTTATCGGCGGTCACGTCATCAGCTATTGCGGCGAGCAGTACCTCACTGAGGACGGGCAGGGCGAAGCGGTCTACGGCGGCTCCGACTTGCTCGTCGTGCCTGGCTCCTACGCCGACCTGTTGAAGCTCGACCTGCCCAACGATGTGTGCGAGGCCATCGAACAAGCCCAGGTTTTCGACACGGCCGCCGATGAGGCCTACCCTGGTTTCTATGCCTCGCGCCGCAACTACGACATTGCCCAAGGCCTGGACAGTGACGGCCAACGCCGCAGCGGCGTGCTCGAACAATCCTGGCGCATGGGCGGCGCCAGCAGCGCGGAAGTCGCGGCGCTGCAAAGCTTCATCAATAACCCGAGCCTGCGCGCCATCCACGTTTCATCGGTGGAAACCTACGTGGACCAACCGCTGCCGGCGGACGCCATCGAGGTGTACCGCGGCCCTGCAGACAACAGCGACTTTCTTCTCAAGTACGTGACGGTTAAATCTTATGACGGCTAGAAGTGAAAGCATTGCGATCGACATCGACGACGAACAAATGAGCGGGACATTCCTGAGCCCCAAATCCAAAGTGCCAGGCGTGTTGTTTGTGCACGGCTGGGGCGGTAGCCAGGAGCGCGACCTTGAGCGCGCCAAAGGCATTGCCGGCCTGGGCTGCGTATGCCTGACCTTTGATTTGCGCGGCCACGCCGGCACTGGTATTCCATTGTCGCGCGTCACCCGCGAAGACAACCTGCGCGACTTGCTGGCGGCCTACGACCGCTTGCTGTCGCACCCGGCCATCGACACCTCGGCCGTGGCGGTGGTGGGCACCAGTTATGGGGGTTACCTGGCGGCGATCCTCACCTCACTGCGCCCGGTGCGCTGGCTGGCGCTGCGCGTGCCGGCGCTGTACCGCGACCAGGAATGGCTCAAGCCCAAGCGCGACCTGGATAAGGCCGACCTGATGGATTACCGCAGCACGCTGGTACACGCCGAAACCAACCGCGCCCTGCATGCCTGCGCGCAATTCACCGGCGATGTGCTGATCGTCGAGTCGCAGACCGACGATCACGTGCCGCATGCCACCATCATGAGCTACCGCGCGGCGTGCCAGCAGACACATTCGTTGACCCACCGCATCATCGACGGCGCCGATCACTCGTTGAGTGATCCGGTGTCTCAGCAGGCCTACACGTCAATCCTGGTGGACTGGATTACCGAGATGGTGGTGGGTGAGCGGTTGAGCATCATCCAGGCCCGATAAAGCGTTGCCCTTTCAAGCGCCATCGCGGGCAAGCCCGCTCCCACAGTGGAATGCATTCCAAATGTGGGAGCGGGCTTGCCCGCGATGGCGCCGGTCTTGCCAACACTGCATCAAGCCGGTGTCTTTTTAACCCGCAACGCCTTGGCCTTAGCCTCCACCGCGAGGTACATCACCAACGCAATCAGCAGCGGCAAAATAAAGTAGATCGCGCGGTAGGCGATCAACCCGGCAAGCAAGCTGCCGCGCGACGCCTCATGCTGCAGCAAGCCGATAAACACCGCCTCCAGCACCCCAAGCCCCGCCGGGATATGTGTAACCACGCCGGCAATCGCGCTGATCAGCAACACGCCCAACACCAGTGGATAGTCCAGCTTGGCCGGCAACAAGGTGAAGATCACCGCCGCCATCAGTGACCAGTTCAGCGCGCCCATTGCCAGCTGTAAACAGGCCATGCGCAGCGACGGCAGGTTGATCTCGATGCCTTTGATCGACCACGCGCGCTTTGTCGAAAACCGGCAGGCTGCCAGGTAGCCGAGGCTGACCAACACCAACAACACACCTATGCCTTGCAAGGCCAGGGTGCTGACTTTCCACCCGGGCGGCATCGTCACCAAACCGCTGCTGAACACCACACCGGCCAGCGCCATATAGCCGAACCAATTGGTGGCCAGGCTCAGCCCAAGAATCTTGGCGATATTGCCGGTGCTTACCCCGAGCCGCGAATACAGCCGGTAACGCATGGCAATCCCGCCGACCCACGCGCTGAGGTTGAGGTTGAACGCGTAGCTGATGATTCCCACCGGCAGGATTTGCTTCCAACCCAGCGGTTGGCGGATGTAAGTGCGGCCGATGAGGTCGAAACTGGCGTAGACGAGAAAACTGCACAGGGTCAGTGCGCCGGCGATCAGCAACGTGCGCAGCTTGAAGTCGCCGAGTGTCTGCAGCACTTCGCTCCAGTCGATGCGCCGCGCGAGCAGGGTGAACAGCGCGATCAACACCAGGAAGAAGACGACGGTCAGCGGCTTCTTCCAGCGTTTGAGTCGTGAACCACCGGCTTCAGAGGTCATGGGCCTGGCTCTCGAAGGGTTTCAAACGCGGTTTGTGCGCGGGCAGCCAGCCCGTCAGCACGGGGAAGTGGCGCATCACATGAAACACCAAAAAACCCACGGTCAGCCGCCATAGCCACAGGCGTGGCTTGCGGTTTTCCGGCATGGTCTGGCAGTGCTCGCGGGCGAGCAGTTCCAGGCGTTCGTACAGCTGCTGGTTGAACGCGCGGTCGCGAATCAACACGTTGGCTTCCAGGTTCAGGGACAGGCTCAATGGGTCCAGGTTGCTTGAGCCTACGGTGCTCCACTCGTCGTCCACCAACGCGACTTTGCCGTGTAGCGGGCGCTGGCAATACTCATGGATCACCACGCCGTCCTTGAGCAAATAGTCATAAAGCATGCGCGCCGCCAGCTTGGCCAACAGCACGTCGGGCTGGCCTTGCATGATCAGCTGCACGTGCACGCCACGGCGCGCGGCATTGCGAATCTCGCGCAGCAGGCGGTAGCCGGGGAAGAAGTAGGCGTTGGCAATCACCACGCGTTTTTGCGCCTTGCTCAAGGCGTGGATATAGGCCTCTTCGATATCGTCGCGGTGTTGCACGTTGTCGCGGTAAATCAAACGTACCAGGCCGTCCTCATTGGCCGTTGTCCACGGTGTCGGCCGTTGCTGGCGCCGTCGCCAGCCGCGCCGCGTGCGCACCTGGCGGCCGCTTTGGGCCAGGGCGAAATGATGCAGGTCGGCGACCGCAGGGCCGGTCACGCGCACGGCATAATCCTGCTTGGCTTCGGGGCCGAAATCGCCCAGATGGTCGGCAGAAAAATTGATCCCGCCGATAAACGCCACGGTGGCGTCCACCACCACGATCTTGCGGTGCAGGCGACGGAACCAGTTGGTGCGAATCCCCAGCGTTTTCGACGCCGGGTCAAACATCTGCACCAGCACGCCAGCCTCGGCCAGCTCACCGAGAAACGCCGGGCTCAGCTCGCCGCAGCCAAACCCGTCGAGGCTGGCCACCACCTTGACGCCGCGCTGCGCCGCCTCGATCAGGATGCCTTTGAGCTCATGGCCGACCTTGTCTTCGAACAGAATAAAGGTCTCCAGCAGGATCTCCCGCTGGGCCTCGCGCATCGCGTCGAAGACCCTGGGGAAGTAAGCTTCGCCGTTCTCCAGCAACTCAAGACGGTTGCCACTCTGCCAGCCGTAATCGACATCTCGCGCCTTGGCGTCGTCGGGCGGCTGGTCGGTGGCAATGTGCTCTACCGCGACGGTCATAACTCGATCTCCACCGACAATGGCACATGGTCTGACAGATGCGACCACGGCCGGGTAGTCAGTACCTTGGGGTTGTGAATTTTCAGGTTGCGCACATAGATGCGGTCCAGCGGTAACAGCGGCAGGCGCGCCGGAAACGTGCGCGCGTGCTTGCCCGTGGCGTCAACAAACACTTCTCTGAGGCCGCTCTGGCTCAGGTCGGCCTTTTGGCGCCAGTCATTGAAATCACCGGCCACCACCAGCGGCGCGTCGGCCGGGATTTCGCTGATGCGCTGTTCCAGCAAACGCAATTGCTGCTGACGATGCACCTCGCGCAGGCCCAAGTGCATGCAGATCGCATGCACCTCTTGGCCGGTGCTGGGCAGGCGCAATACGCAATGCAGCAGCCCGCGGCTTTCATGGCCGCTTTGCGAGATGTCGAGGTTGTCGTAGCGCACGATCTGGAATTTGGACAGCAACGCGTTGCCGTGGTCGCCATGCGGGTAGACCGCGTTGCGCCCGTAAGCGAACTGCGGCCAGATGCTGTCGGCGAGGAACTCGTATTGCGGCATTTTCGGCCAGTCCTGGTAGCGCTGGGGATGGCGTTCGTGAGTGCCGTGGATTTCCTGTAAAAACACCATGTCGGCGCCCACGCTGCGCACCGCTTCACGCAGCTCGGGCAGGATGAAACGGCGGTTCAGCGCGGTGAAACCCTTGTGGATGTTCACCGTCAGCACTTTGAAGCGCGTGATGGCGGTGGTGGGCGTGGCGGGGATCAATTCCGGATGAGTCATGGCAGCACTCCGGGTTCCGGCAACTTGCCGGGCTCGGTGGCCAAGTGCTTATCCAGCTCGAAGCGCTGCAACAGTTGGCGCGCATCGAAGGGCGCGCGCACTTTGATGTCGTTGTCGAAATAGCAAAAAATATCGCGTTGCTTGCGCGCGCGTGGCGTGTGTTTAGAGTCGACCAAATGCGCATCCGCCGGTTGTTTGCCCTGGCGCCAGCGATCGATGCGGTCACCCCAACGCTTGATCGCCTCGCCGGTGTAGCCGCTGGCGTAGAGCTTCTTGTCACCGTGCAGGCGCAGGTACAGGAAGTTGGCGGTGACGTCTTCGATATACGGCCACTTGCCGGCGGTATCGGCGACCACCAGTGCCACGCCGTGCTTGTCCAGCATCTGCACAAACTCCGGTACTGCAAAACTCTTGTGGCGAATTTCCACCGCATGGCGCAGCGGCTTTTTGCCATGGGCTTGCATGCTCGCCTTGCCGTTCAGGCGCGGCTCGTGCTCGCGGGCGAGGGCGGCGGCCTGTTGGGTGTCGGTGGGGAGTTGCTGAAGAAAGGCTTCAAACAGCGGCGGGTCGAATGTGAAGCTGGGCGGGAACTGCCAGAGGATCGGCCCGAGTTTTTCTTTCAGTTCCAGCACCCCGGAAGCAAAGAAATTGGCCATCGGTTTGTGCACATCGCGCAAGCGCAGAATGTGGGTGATATAGCGCGGTGCCTTCACGCTGAACATGAAATTATCAGGCGTGTCGGCGTACCACTCGGCATAACGCTTGGGTGTTTGCAGGGCGTAAAACGAGCCGTTGATTTCGATGCTGTTGACGGCGCGTGACGCAAATTGCAATTCGCGTTTCTGGGTCAGGCCCTCGGGGTAGAAATCCCCCCGCCAGGGCGTGTAGCGCCAGCCGGAAATGCCGATGTGAATCGCCGCCATAATTGCTCCCGTGGATGCAGGGTCAAGTGACCTCCGTTTTGGGATGACTGCGGTTTTTGTCGGAAAGTTTCGCCGTTCCTACAGACGGTACGAGGTAAAGAATGTGGGCGCGGGCTGCCTGCGATAGCGGTAGGTCAGGCGATGAATGCGACGCTGGCGTACCGCAATCGCGGCAAGCCAGCGCCCATATTAGATGTGTGGCGTGCTGAATCAGTGTCCGACTACCGTGCGCGTCGACCTGTCGGCATACACCGGTCCCAACCGGTCCAGTCGGCCACTCCACGCCGTCAGTGCCAGGGCCACCAACACCACTGAGCCGCCGATCCACGCGGTGTGGATCAAGCCCATGTGCGCCACGATCAAGCCCCCGGCCCAGGCGCCGCCGGCAATTCCGAGGTTGAACGCCGCAATGTTCAAGCCCGACGCCACATCCACCGCCTGCGGAGTGTGACGTTCAGCCTGGCGCACCACGTACACCTGCAGGCCCGGCACATTGCCGAAGGCGACCGCGCCCCACACCAGCACGGTGGCCAGCGCCAGCCAGGGGTTGCTGGCGGTCAGGGTGAGGATGAACAGCACCGCCGCGAGCAGGGCGAAGATGATTTTCAACGCGCTGATCGGACCGCGTTTATCGGCCAGCTTGCCGCCCCAGATATTCCCCGCCGCCACCGAGATACCGTACACCAGCAGCACCAGGCTGACGGTGCCGGCGCTGAAGCCGGAAATGTCCTGAAGGATCGGCGCCAGAAAGGTAAACGCGATGAACGAGCCGCCGTAGCCGATGGCGGTCATGGCGTACACAAGCAGCAAACGTGGCTGCTTGAGCACTTGCAGTTGTTGCAGCAACGAGGCGGGTTTGCTGTGGGCGATGCTGTTCGGCACATAGATCAGGCTGCCGATAAACGCGATCACCCCCAGGGCCGAAACAGCGAGAAACGTTTCCCGCCAGCCGAAGTGCTGGCCGATAAACGTGCCCAGTGGCACGCCGGTGACCAGTGCAACGGTCAAGCCGGTAAACATGATCGCAATCGCGCTGGCGGCTTTCTCCTTGGGCACCAGGCTGGTGGCGATGGTCGAGCCAATCGAGAAAAACACCCCGTGGGCCAGGCCGGTGACGATTCGCGCCATCACCAGCGATTCATAACTCGGCGCCTGCCAGGCCAACAGGTTGCCAAGGGTGAACAGCACCATCAGCGACAACAGCAGTAGTTTGCGCGGCACCTTGCCGGTGAGGGCGGTGAGCACCGGCGCGCCAATGGCAACGCCCAAGGCGTACAGGCTGACCAGCAAGCCGGCGGACGGCAGGTCGACGCCCAGGTCGGCGCCGATGGTGGGTAACAGGCCAACGATGACGAACTCGGTCGTCCCGATGGCAAAAGCGCTGAGGGTCAGCGCGAGCAGAGCAATGGGCATGGCTGCAACTCCGATGGCTGTGATTCAGGAGCGCAGTGTCGGGATTTGGCCTGTGCGGAAAAAGACAGGGATCGGCATTTGATAGTTGACCGGTACGCAAAGATGCCCAATGGCGGGGAACGATCAAGGCTCAAACCCGTCAGTTCCTTACAGACCCTGCTGATGGAGCCCGGTGTTTTGCTGAATTTAAAGACTGCATTACTGCTTGGTGCGCTGCTGCTGTGTGGCAATGGCGCACTGCAAGCTGCTACGTCTGCGGCCGCCGCAGCGCCGGCCACGCCTGCCGCAGCGGCTGAACCGGCCAAACCGGAGTTGTTGGTCGAGGGCGGCTTGCTGGGCGCCATCAGTTCCAGCATTGACGATGTACAAGACAAGCTCGACCTCAACCAGAACCTCATCGACGCCTGGCGCTTGCGTGCCGATCGCGCGGCGGATGAGGTGGGGCGCCTGGTCGACCAGACGGCTGAGCGCTCGCCGTGGAGCGTGGCCGGCGACTTCCTGCTGCTGTCCGGCGTCTGGGTTGGCGCCTTTGCGGTGTTGACCCTGCTGGGGCACTTTGTTGTGCAGCGCTTGAGTCGGCGGCATTTTGTCGAGCGACGCGAACGCTTGCTGGCAGTCTTGGGGTATGTGGTGCCCTACACGATCCCCGCGCTCATCTGTCTGCCGCTGACCCTCTACGTCAGCCACTTCCTGGCCTCGTCGGTGGGCCGCGCGCTGGCGCTGTGTTTTGCCTACGCCACCAGCAGCGGCATCTTTTCCACGTCGATGTTGCTGTGCGTGATCGTCATGTTCAATCTCGGCCACAAGCGCCCGGCCGTGCAGATCATTCGCAACTACTGCCCCAAGCCGCTGTTCCTGATCGGCTTCCTGGCCGCCCTCAGCGACGCGCTGACCAGCCCGCAGATCGCCCGGCAGTTGGGTGGCAATATCACCAGCAGCATCGCGGTTTTCACCGGCCTGTTCGCGGCGGTGATTTTCGGTGTACTGGTGGTGCGCCTGCGCCGGCCGGTGGCGCATTTGATCCGTAATCGGCCACTGGCCCAGCGCCTCAAACACCCTGCGCTGCAGCAATCGCTGCGAGTGTTTTCCGGGCTGTGGTACTGGCCGATTCTGTTGATGGTGCTGGTCTCGGCGATCAACCTGATCGGCGCTGGCGACGATAACCAGAAGGCGCTGCGCTGTGCGCTGTTCACCACGATTTTGCTGATCGGCACGGTGTTTCTCAGCACCGTGCTGCAACACCTGTTCAAGTCCCGCAGCCAAGTGGCGATCCAGCGCAGCAGCGCCTACAAGGAGCGCTTCCTCAGCCTGTTGCACGCGATCTTGCGCATCGCCATGGCCATCGCGTTTATCGAAATTCTGGGGCGTATCTGGGGCATTTCGCTGTTCGAATTTGCCCAGCGCAACTCGGTGGGCCGCGCGATCAGCGACTCCCTGAGCAGCATCGGCCTGATCCTGCTGATGACCTGGCTGTTCTGGGTGGTGCTCGACACCGCGATTCAGGAAGCGCTGAAACCGCCGGTCAATAAACGCTCCAGCCGTCAGCCGAGTACGCGGGTCAAAACCATCCTGCCGCTGCTGCGTAACGCGGTGAAAATCATCCTGGTGGTGATCTGCGCGATCACCACCATGGCCAACCTTGGCATAAACGTTGCGCCGCTGCTGGCCGGTGCCGGTGTGGTTGGTCTGGCCATCGGTTTTGGCTCGCAGCAATTGGTGCAGGACGTGATCACTGGCCTGTTCATCATCATCGAGGACACGCTGTCCATCGGTGATTGGGTCGTACTCGACTCCGGCCACGCCGGTACCGTCGAAGGCCTGACCATCCGTACGTTGCGCCTGCGTGACGGCAAGGGTTTTGTGCACTCGGTGCCGTTCGGGCAGATCAAGGCGGTCACCAACCAGTCGCGGCAATTTGCCTATGCGTTCTTCTCGGTGCAGTTCACCTACGACACCGATGTGGACAAGGCCGTGGACCTGATCCGCGAGGCCGGGCAATCGATTCGCGATGACGTGTTCCTCAAGTACAACCTGCAAGGGCCGCTGGAGGTGTTTGGCGTCGACAAGATGGACCTCAACGGCGTGGTGCTGACCGCGCAGTTCCGCACGGTGTCGGGCGGGCAATACGCGGTGAGCCGCGCGTTCAACCAGCGCTTGAAAAAGCTTGTGGATAACTGTGATGAGGTGCACTTCGCGCAAACTTATCCACAGCAGGTCTTGCTGCCCAAGCGCACGGCGCAGGTGGATGAGCCGGATGAGGAAGCGCCGGCTTCGGTGGTGTTAACCGAGCAGCCGCGTACCCAATGAGGGAAGGTGTCTGGGCTGGCCCCATCGCGGGCAAGCCCGGCTCCCACCTTTTGACCGTGTGAACCCGTTCAATGTGGGAGCTGGCTTGCCTGCGATGAGGCCCTTGAAGTCACTGCGACTTAATGCCTGAGCAACTTCTCCTGCACCGCCAACTGATCCACCTCCACCCATATCTGCTGCTTGCCGCCGACCATCACCGCCGCCGGCAGCCCGTCGCGGTACACCACCCGATTGCCACTCACCGCCGGCACTTTACTGCCCGGCAGCAGCGTGCCCACCAGGTTCAGCGGATCAGCCCCGCACACCGCAATCAAACTGCCGTCATGCGGCCGGCGGCGGACTTCGCGCAATGACGCAATTGCCTCCGGCAACGCAAACTGCTCGCCCGCCAGCCCACTGACGAACCGCCCGCCGCGGATCTCCCCGCGCGCTTCGAGCCGATGGAAAGTACGCAGCAATTCGCGCCAGCTCGGCAGCCAATCCGCCTCACGCTCCAGCAACCGCCAGAACACCACGCCATAGCGGCGCAGCAAGGTCATCGCCACATGCTCCAGCGTCTCGGCCGAGTGTGGCCCGGCGGCGCTCGGTGAACGGCGCAACAAAGCCCAGCGCCCGGCGTCGTCCATGCCGCCGATAAACGCCCCGCGTCCGCGCCGGCTGCTGCGCGCCTGGCGTTTGCTGGCGGGTGTGGTCAGCGCGCGCAGGCCGGCGAAGCTGTCGGCATTCACCAGCCCTGCGCCCACCAGTTCCTGCAGCGCCGTCTCCAGTTCGCTGCGCAGCAGATGGGCTTCGTGCACCAGTTCGTCGAAAAATAGCGCGCCATGTTCACGCAGCGCCACGTGGACTTTCTGCGCCTTGGGCGACAGCGTGGTGCTGTCGGTCATCTCGGTCAGCCCGCTCCACAGCGGCACTTGGCTGCGCGGCAGCAACACCACCGGTGTGCTGCGCAGGGCCATTGCGCCAGCCTTGTTGCTCAGCCGCGTCCACACCAGCTTGCCGCTGCGGCACAAGTCATCGAGCCAGGTGGATGAGTAATCCTTGAGGCGCGCGCTCAGCAGGTCACTGTCCCAGGCCGAGGTGGCGGCGGCGTAGCCCTCAAACTGCGCGACAATCTGCGGCAACATGGCGCTGCCCTGGCCGCGTGTGCCGTCGGACAGGTGCTGCCAATCGAACAGAAAGCGCATGAAATCCTGCAGCGCCACGGGCTCGATTTCCCGGCGCAGGCGCTTGACCGTGTAGCGATGAATGCGCGCGAGCAAATGCCGTTCGCACCACTGTTCTTCGCTGGCGCCAGGGCTGAAACGGCCGCGCAGCACGTAGCCTTCCTGCTCCAGGCGAGCGAGTGCCTGGGTTACGTCTGCCACCGGCAGGGCCAACGGCGCGGCGATCTCGATCAGGCTCAGCGGGCCGAACCCGCCGAGGCGGGCGCGCAGCACTTCGACCAGCGCATCATCAGTGGTCCAGGGTTCATCGAAGCCCGGCAGCAACGGCAAGTCGTTGGGATAAATAGCCTGCAAACAGCTCAAGCGTTCCACCGCCACCCACAGGCCATTGCTCAATGCATAGGCGCGCCCACCCTTGGCCAAGGCCTGCAGCCACTCGGCCCATTGCGGCGTGACCTCGTGAGTGGCAATGCAGGCCAGGCTCATCAGCGCTTCGTGCATTTCGTCCAGGCCATTGGGCGCCGGCCAGGCTTCCTCGCGCACGCCGGCGATGGCCTCGGCATCCAGCGCGCCGAGGTCGTCGGTGCTGTGCGGGTCGCTCCAGCGCCGATTGAGCACGGCTTGGGTACGGCGTTCTTCCAAGGGGGCGTCGTCGAGAAAGGTGTAGGGGCGCGCGCTGAGAATTTCCGCGGCCATGGGCGAGGGCGCCGGCAGGTCACGGCTGATCAGCCGCACTTCGCCGCTTTCCATGCGCCGCAGCAACGCCAGCCAGGCGTTGCTGTCCATGGCGTCGTGCAAGCAGTCGTCG
Organism: Pseudomonas sp. 14P_5.3_Bac1; assembly: GCF_025466135.1. Classification (NCBI taxonomy): domain Bacteria; kingdom Pseudomonadati; phylum Pseudomonadota; class Gammaproteobacteria; order Pseudomonadales; family Pseudomonadaceae; genus Pseudomonas; species Pseudomonas sp. 14P_5.3_Bac1. The sequence continues at coordinate 74,062 of NZ_JANLOF010000066.1, forward strand.
AGGGTCTGCTCCACCAAGGGGTGCTCGGGCACTTCGCGCTCGCCGGCGAGGTTTTCCAGGCAGGCGATCTGGTCGGGAAACACGTTGGCGATCAGGTCTTCGCTTTTCATGCGCTGGATCTGCGGCGCCACTTTGCGCCCGCCGGTATAACGCGGCAACGCCAGTGCCACACCGGCGTTCCAGCGCCAGCGCACGCCGAACAGCGGCGCGTCCAGCACAGCCTGGATCAGGACGTGCTCGGCACTGTTGCTGTTCAGATACCGCCACACGTCATCCAGCTCGAAACTGTGGCTGGTCGACAGCGACAGCACGATTGCATTTTCACTGGCCGCCGCCTGCAATTCGACATTGAACGTGCGGCAAAAACGCTTGCGCAACGCCAGGCCCCAGGCGCGATTGATACGGCTGCCAAACGGTGTGTGAATGATCAATTGGGTGCCGCCGGACTCGTCGAAAAACCGCTCCATGATCAACGTGTCCTGGGACGGCAGCGCGCTCAGGGCCAGGCGTGCGCGGGCCAGGTAATCGAGGATCTGCTCGGCGCTGGCGTGGTTCAGGCCAAGGGTGCCGGTGAGCCAGTCGAGGGCCGCTTGCAAGTCGCCGGGCGTGGCGCTGAGCAGCGCGTCGAGCTGGCCTTGAAACCGCGCCACCGCCGCCGACAATTCGTTGCTGCGCCCCGGCGCCTCGCCCAGCCAGAACGGAATGGTCGGCGGCTGGCCGTGGGCGTCCTCAACCCGCACCTTGCCGGCTTCGACCCGCAAAATTCTGTAGGACGTATTACCGAGCTGGAAGATATCCCCAGCGATGCTTTCCACCGCGAAGTCTTCGTTGACGCTGCCGATGTTCAGGCTCTGCGGCTCCAGCAGCACGCTGTAGTCGGCGTTGTCGGGGATGGTGCCGCCGCTGGTCACGGCGGTCAGCTTGGCGCCACGGCGGCCGCGCAGGGTGTGGGTCACGGCGTCGCGGTGCAGGTAGGCGCTACGGATGCCCTGGCGGCCGTTATAGCCCTCGGCGAGCATCTGCAACAGCGCCTGGTAATGGCGTTCGTCCAGCGCGGCGTAGGGCGAGGCGCGGCGAATGAGATCGAGCAATGCGGGTTCCGACCATTCCTGCGCACTGACTTCGGCGATGATCTGCTGGGCCAGTACATCCAGCGGCGCGACCGGAATCTGCAAGGTGTCCAGCTCACCCCGGCGCACGCAGTCGAGCAGGGCGGCGCACTCGATCAAGTCGTCGCGGGTGGTGGCGAACAGGCGCCCCTTGGGCGTGCCGCCGACCTGGTGCCCGGAACGGCCAACGCGTTGCAGGAAACCATTGATTGAGCCGGGCGAGCCGATCTGACACACCAGGTCGACGTCACCGATATCAATCCCCAGCTCCAGGGACGCAGTGGCGATCAGCACTTGCAACTCGCCGGCCTTGAGCCGTTGTTCGGCGTCCAGGCGCAGCTCTTTGGCCAGGCTGCCGTGGTGCGCGGCCACGGCGGTTTTGCCCAGGCGCTCGCTCAAGTGCCGTGCCAGGCGTTCGGCCAGGCGCCGGGTGTTGACGAAAATCAGCGTGGTGCGGTGTTCGCGCGCCAACTCGGCGAGGCGGTTGTAGACCAGTTCCCACACGTCGTTGGCCATGACCGCCGAGAGCGGCACCGGCGGCACTTCGATATCCAGGTCACGCGGGCGGGCGTGGCCGATATCGACAATTGCGCAGGGGCGCTCGGTGCCGACCAAAAAGCGCGACACCGCCTCGATGGGCTTTTGCGTGGCAGACAGGCCAATGCGGGTCAGCGGTTCGGCGCACAGGCCCTGCAGGCGTTCCAGGCTCAGGGCCATATGGCTGCCGCGCTTGCTGGCGGCGATGGCGTGGATTTCATCGACGATCACCGTGCGCGTGCTGGCGAGCATGTGCCGGCCGGAGTCCGAACCCAGCAGCACGTAGAGCGATTCCGGGGTGGTCACCAGGATATGCGGCGGGCGCTTGCGCATCTGTGCGCGGTCTTTTTGCGGGGTGTCGCCGGTGCGCACGGCGGTGCGGATCACCAAGGGCGGCAAGCCCATCGCCTGCAGCTGCGCGGTGATGCCGGTGAGCGGGTTTTGCAGGTTGATCTGGATGTCGTTGGACAATGCCTTGAGCGGCGAGACATACACCACCAGCGTCTCGTCCGGCAGTTGCCCGCCATTCGCCAGGCCTTGGTGCACCAGGTCATCCAGTACGGCGAGGAACGCCGTCAGGGTCTTGCCGGAACCGGTGGGCGCAGCGATCAGGGTGGAGCGGCGCTGGCGAATCAGCGGCCACGCCTGGGCCTGGGCGCTGGTCACCGAGGGGAAAGCGTTGCGGAACCAGGCGCTGACAGCGGGGTGAAAGCCGTTCAAGACCGTGTCCGTGGTTTCAGGAAGGTTCATACCCCTTATATGCAACCGGCGGTGCCAAGTTGCAAGCCCGCACTTTATCCGTGACGGTTGCGCTACAAACCCGCAAAATGCAACGATTCTGGAATAAACCTACGGCCGGCTTCATCCGCCTGCCGACAATAACCATCGTTCCAAACAGACCGGGCCTGCACACTCTATGCGAATGCGCCTTATGTTACTGGGCGGCGGGAATGCCCTCGGGCAAGCGCTGATTCGCCTCGGTGCAGAGGAAGACATCGGTTTCCTCGCACCCAAACCGCCCCAAGACGGCTGGGATGCCGCGAGCCTTACCCAATTGCTCGACGACACCCGTCCCGATGCGTTGATCAACCTCGCCTACTATTTCGACTGGTTTCAGGCCGAAGCGGTCAGCGAAACCCGTTTGGCCTCTCAGGAATTCGCCATCGAGCGCCTGGCCGAGTTGTGTCAGCACCACAACATTACCTTGCTGCAACCGTCCAGCTACCGCGTGTTCGATGGCTCCCGCGCCACCGCCTACAGCGAAAAAGACGAGCCGGTGCCCCTGGGCCTGCGTGGCCAGGCGTTGTGGCGCATCGAGCAAAGCGTGCGCGCTACCTGCCCGCAACATGTGCTGCTGCGTTTTGGTTGGCTGCTGGATGACAGCGTCGACGGCACCCTCGGGCGCTTTTTGGCGCGGGCCGAGAAGCCGGATGAGTTGCTGATGGCCGATGATCGCCGGGGTAACCCGACGCCCGTGGACGATGCCGCGCGGGTGATCATCTCGGTGCTCAAGCAACTTGATTGCGCGGCGCCGCTGTGGGGCACCTATCACTACGCCGGGCACGAGGCGACCACACCGTTGGCGCTGGGCCAGGCGATCCTTACCGAAGCGCGTAATTTCCACCCGCTGGCGATCGAATCGCCTACCGCCCAGGCTCACGCGGCACGCCCGGATGCGGCAGATGAACCGCAACACGCGGTGCTGGCCTGCAAGAAAATCCTGCACACCTTCGGCATCAAGCCTCGGGCATGGCGGGCGGGGTTACCGGCGTTGCTGGATCGGTTCTACCGCCACAGCTGACACCGCACAAAACCAAAATGTGGGAGCGGGTTTTGTGTGGGAGCTGGCTTGCCTGCGATCGCATCACCTCGGTATCACTGATACACCGAGGTGTCTGCATCGCGGGCAAGCCCGACTCCCACACAAGCCCGCTCCCACAGGGGTTATGCAGTGTTACTTAGAACTTGTAGCCGATACCCACCATGTAAACCATCGGGTCAACGTCCACATTGACCTTGGCACGTGTGCCCTGGCCCAGCGCATTGTTGTCCACGGTGGCCTTGGTGCTGATGTCGATGTAGCGCGCCTGGGCGTTGATCATCCACTTGTCGTTGATCATGTAGTCGGCGCCGATCTGCGCGGCCCAGCCCCAGGAGTTTTCGGCCTTGAAGTTGCTGAAACCGGCTTGTTCGGCGCGGCTGCTGACGTGCTCGTCGTAGATCCAGGTGTAGTTGATACCGGCGCCCACGTACGGCTGAAAGGCGGATTTGCTATCCATCGGGTAGTACACAACGCTCAGGGTTGGCGGCAGGTGCTTGAGGGTGCCGAGCTTGCCGTTGGCGGCGCCGAGGGCGGTGTTCTTTATCTTCACATCGTGCTCGAACGGCGTGGCCGCCAGCAGTTCGATACCGACGTGGTTGGTCAGCATGTAGGCGAAGTTCAACCCCAGTTGGGTGTCGCTGCTCATGGTCGCCTTGCCGCCCAGGTTGGTGCCCGCCAATGGGCCCTGATCAACCTTCACATGGCCACTTTCAGCTTCCGGATTCACGGTAATTGCACCGGCGCGAATCAGAATTTCGCCCGCTTCGTGAGCGTGTGCGACCGGGGCGGCGAGGGCGAGCGCGAAGAGGGACGCGCCGAGCAGAGACTTGTTCATGGGAGCTCCAAAAGGACGTTAAAAGTTGTACGTCCAATGGTAAAGATCGTTCCGTTCGATCCTTTGACTCAGCTCAATGAAAGGACGATCAGCCCCTATTCCTGCAGCTCGTAGACATAAATCTTGTCGGCATCCATTTGATAACCGGCGTCGGCCAGTTCGCTGGATGACGGCTTGACCTGCATCGCGCCTTCGATCCAATACGGCTGATACAACTCATCGAGTTTCACCCCGACTTCGCTTTTCACATGCACGATCTGGTTCGACGGCGGCGGCGGTACGTGGATGCACGCGCCGAAATACGGCACCAGCAAAAACTCGGTGGTGCGGCCTTCTTCGCTGACTTCCAGCGGCACGATGTAACCCGGCAAACGGATGTACTTACCGTCCAGGCTTTGCACCACCGGCGCGTTGGGCAAGTCTTGCTTGGCGGCCGGCGCCGACTCGACCGACAGCGCGTCGGCCATGTTCGACAGGTCGTGCAGCGGTTTCATGTTGGGGATTTCCGGCGGCGCGTCCGGTGGGATCATCTCCTGCCATGACAGATCCTTCGGCTGGTCTTCGGCCCAGATGGGCACTGCCACCAACAGCAACATTGCAAACAGGGCACGACGCATCGAAGCCTTCCTCATAAACGTATGGACAGGCCATCGGCCAGTGATTGTCGATAGGCGCGCCACGCGGGGACGCTGCCCATCAACAGCGCCGCGGCGAGAATGCCGGCGAGCAAGGTCCATTCATATTCGCTCGGCCATGACATCGGCAGGTCCAGCCCGTAATTGGCCTGCAAATACCCGCGCGACGCGGCGATGCACAGGTACAGCAGACCAACGCCCGCCACCACGCCAGACAGCGCCAGGGCGAAGGCTTCAAAGATCAGCAGCGTTGCGATATGCCACGGCCGCGCGCCCACCGAGCGCAAAATGGCCATTTCACGGCGGCGCTCGTTGAGGCTGGTGAGGATCGCCGTAAGCATGCCGATCAAACCGGTCAGCACCACGAACAGCGAGATCACGAACAGCGCTTTTTCGGCGGTGCCCATCATGCTCCACAACTCTTGCAGGGCCACGCCCGGCAATATCGCCAGCATCGGCTCGCCGCGAAATTCATTGATTTCGCGTTGCAGGGCGAAGGTGGAAATCTTGTTGTTCAGGCCGAGCATGAACGCGGTTATGGCCTGTGGCGTGAGGTCCATGTTGCGCGCCTGATCGGCGCTGATGCGGCCTTTGCCCTGGGCCGGCACGCCGTTGTGCCAGTCGATGTGAATGGCTTCCATGCCACCGAGGCTGATGTGCAGCGTGCGGTCCACCGGCGTGCCGGTGCGTTTCAAAATGCCGACCACGGTGAACGGTTTGTCATCGTGTTTGACCAGGCTGACCACCGCGACACCGTGGGCCAGCACCAGCTTGTCGCCCAGCTTGTAATGCAGCGCCTCGGCGACTTCGGCACCGAGCACCACCTCAAACGGGTCGGTGGCAAAGGCGCGGCCGCTGGCCAGTTCGAGGTTCTGTTTGCGGCCGTACTGGTAGTGCTCGAAGTAGGATTGGTTGGTGCCCATCACCCGATAGCCGCGGTGCGAGTCGCCGAGGGAAATCGGGATCGCCCATTTCACCTGCGGGCTGGCGGCGAAGTGCTCGTAGCTGTCCCAACGGATGTTGTTGGTGGCGTTGCCGATACGGAACACCGAGTACAGCAGCAAATTGACCGAGCCCGAACGCGCGCCGACGATCAGGTCGGTGCCGCTGATGGTGCTGGCAAAACTGTTGCGCGCCTCAACGCGCACGCGTTCCACCGCGAGCAACAAACAGACTGACAGCGCGATGGCAAAGGCGGTGAGGATCGCGGTAAAGCGGCGGTTAGCCAGGCTGGCCATGGCTAGACGAAACAAATACATCTCAAACCTCTGCGGGCGTGGCGGCGCGATTGAGTTCGGCCAGCGACAGGTGGCGGTCGAACAGCGGCGCGAGGCTCTGGTCATGGCTGACAAACAACAGGCTGGCGCCAGCGTCGCGGCATTCGGCGAACAACAACTGAATGAAAGCTTCGCGGGCGTCGTAGTCCAGCGCCGAGGTGGGTTCGTCGGCGATCACCAGTTCCGGTTGGCCGATCAGCGCGCGGGCGGCGGCGACGCGTTGTTGTTGGCCGATAGACAGTGAGTCGGCGCGGCGCTCAAGCAGGTTGTTGTCGTTGAGGCCCAAATGCGCGAGCAAGGTCGCGGCGGCCTGGTCGACGCTGCCGTGGCGCTGAACCGCGCGTTGCGCGCGCAGCTTGGAAAAGTGGCAAGGCAGCTCGACGTTCTCGCGCACCGACAGAAACGGCAGCAGGTTGAACTGCTGGAAGATGTAGCCGGTGTGGTCCACGCGAAAGCGGTCGCGCGCGCCGGCCGAGAGTTCGGTCAGCTCCTGGCCGAGCAGGCGGATGCTGCCCCGGCTGGGTTTTTGCACGCCGCCGAGCAGGCCGAGCAGCGTGGTTTTGCCGCTGCCGCTCGGGCCTTTGAGAAACAGGGTTTCGCCGGCTTGCAGGCTAAACGCTGGGATGTCCAGCAACTGTGGGTGACCGGGCCAGTTGAAGCCCAGGTCAGACAGTTCGATCAGTGCTTGGGTCATGTGAAATCAATATCGCCTGGTTGTAGAGCGTGGCGCCGATCCAATGTGGGAGCTGGCTTGCCTGCGATGACGGCGGCACATTCAATATGGATGTGTCTGTTATACCGCTATCGCAGGCAAGCCAGCTCCTACATTGACCGTGTTTCAAATCAGAACTTCAGGGTGGCTGCGGTGGCCGTGGCTTCCACACCTTGCTGGCCGCTTGGGCCGATCAGTTGTACCTGAATCTTCTGAGTGGCGGGGAAGGTCTTGAACACCTGGGTCAGGTCGAGGTTGCTCAAGGCCGTCGGCGTGGCGCAGGTGAACTGGTAGTGGGCGTGGATTTCACTGTGGTCATGATGATGTTCGTGGGCGGCTGCGCCTTTGCCGTCGGTGGCGTGGTCATCGTCGTCATCGTCGTCATCATGATCGGCTTCAGGCTTGTCGCCGAACAGCGGGCTGTTGAGTTCCTGGGTGCTGATCACACAACCGGCGGGCTTGGGCAGGTTGAACAGGGCCAACGGGTTTTCCAGCTGTTTGCGCACTGCAGCGACTTTGGCTTTGTCGGCCGGCGTGCTGGCCTGGTGTTCAAAACCCACGAGGTTCATGGCCGGGCTGTCAAATTCCAGCTCAAGCGCCTGACCGTCGAGTACCGCATTGAGACGGCCGACGCCATGCTCGTGGGCGCCGAGGCTGCCGTGCTCATGTTCGTGATCATCGTGAGCGTGGGCAACTGCCAGTGGCAGCAGGGCAAACGGCAAAGCAAGCAGCAGACGGCGCATGAGAAGGCTCCAGAACATGAAAGTTTTGTTATGTGATCTTATAACAATAGTGCCAGAGTTTGACCGCCCGCTTGGCGTTGCGCAAGCCGCGTGGGAGCATGCTCGTCAGAAAAGTGCAGGAGTAGGGACGATGTTGCGAATTCGTGGAACGGTCGGCGACATGCCGGTGGACTTGACCCTGGAGCTGGATGACGGCGATTGGGCGCGCTTGGGCGCCCAGTTGCAGGCCGCGCCTACGCCGAGCGCGCCCGCTGCCGCGCCGGTCAAACACAATGATGATCTGTGGCAGAACGCCCAGGACCTGTTGCGCAAGGCCGGGCAACTCAACGGGCTGGAACTGCTCGATCAGCTGGAAGGCTTGGCCGGTGACGCCGCATCAGGCAAGCGCCTGCTGGTGCGCTTGCGCCATAACGCCAGCGTGAAAGTGACCAGCGGCGGGGATACGCCGCTGTACAGCTGGATCGGCGATTAGTACAGCGCAGCAAACAACTTGCGGCGGTACGCGGTGACCAGCGGGTGGTCATTGCCGAGCAGTTCAAACACCTGCAGCAAGGTCTTGTGCGGCAAGCCTTCGCTGTAGCTGCGGTTGCGGATAAACAGCTTGAGCAAGCCTTCCAGCGCCGCGTCGTATTGCTGGCGTGCCAGCTGCTGAATCGCCAGCTGATAGGCCGCCTCATCATCCTGCGGGTTTTGCGCCAGGCGGCTTTTCAAGTCGGCGGCGTCCGGCAGCTCGGCGGCCTGGCGCAGGAAGGTGATTTGCGCCTTGGCGCCGGCGAGGGCGGCTTTGTGGTCATCGCTTTTCACGGCGTCGAGCACGGCCTGGGCTTCGCCCAGTTCACCGCGCTCGGCCAGGCAGCGCGCGTACAGGATCAGCGCGCCGGCGTTGGTGTTGTCTTCGCCCAGCATCGTCACCAGGACCGCTTCGGCATCGCTGATGCGGCCTTCGGCAAACAGCGCCTGGGCCTGCTCCAGCGGATCAGCCGCCGCCGGTGGTGGCATCTGCACGTGCGGCTCCAGCATTGCGCGCACCGCCGACTCCGGCTGCGCGCCGGCAAACCCGTCCACCGGCTGGCCGTCCTTGAACAGCACCACCGTAGGCAGGCTCTGAATGCCAAAACGCGCGACGATATCCTGCTCCGCCTCGCAATCGACCTTGGCCAGCAGCAACTCGCCCTGATAACTCTCGGCAATTTTCGCCAACATTGGCATCAACGCCTTGCACGGCGCGCACCACTCCGCCCAGAAATCCACCAGCACGGGTTTCTCGAAGGAGTTCTGGATCACTGCCTGGTCGAAGTTGGCGGTGGTGACATCGAAGATGTACGGCGTGGGCTCACTCATGGGGCGTCTCGAATAAAGCGGGAATGGGGCAACTATAAGGTGATGGAGTCCAGATCGCTATCGCGGGCAAGCCGCTCCCACACTTGGCCCGTTCCCTTGTGGGAGCGGGCGTGCCCGCGATGGCCTCAAGCGCGCCGCGAATGGTACAGGCTCACCTTGCGAAACTCCCAAGGCTCGGCCAGGTCCGGCAGGGTCAGTGCCTCAAGGATTTCCAGGCGTTGATAAGCCGGGTGCTGGAAGTCGCGCACGCGCGAATCTGCTACCAGTGCTTCACGGCCGCGCGTCAGGAATTGATCAAGCAGCGGCAGGTTGGCGCGGTCGTAGAGTACGTCGGCCACCAGGATCAGGTCGAAGCGATCGGCTTCGGCGAAAAAATCCGCTGAATAACCCAGGGTCACACCGTTGAGTTCGGCATTCGCCCTGCAGGATGCCAACGCCAGCGGGTCCAAATCACACGCGACCACTTCCAGCGCGCCCGCCTTGATGGCGGCAATCCCGGCCACGCCAGAGCCTGCGCCAAAATCCAGCACGCGCTTGCCGGCAACCCATTCGGGGTGCGCCGCCAGGTAACGCGCCAGCGCCAGACCGCTGGCCCAGCAGAAACTCCAATAGGGCGGCTCATGCAGGATGCGCCGGGTTTCTTCGGGGCTGAAGGCGCGGTCCATATTGTCCGCGTCCAGCAGCCACAACGACAGCTCGGTGCCCGGCAGCGGGCAGGGCACCAGTTGCGCGTCGCCGATCAGCTCGCTCAGGGCGCGTTGCAGGTCCAGCAGTGGCGTCATGGCGCCGGGACGAGTTGCAGCGGGCCGGTGGCCTGGGTAATTGCCTGGGTGATGCGCACGGCGGGCAGGTGCAGGATCAACTGGCCGGACTGGCTGGCGCGACCGCGCAATTCAACCCGCGCACCGGCCGGGAAGGCTTCCGGGTTAAAGCGCAGGCGGAACGCCAGGGGCTTGCCATTGCCGGTCAACACGCTGCTGGCGAGCAGCTGTTGCGGGCGGTTGCGCTCGTCAATCACCAGCAGGGCCAGTTCGACTTCGGCGTTGGCCGGCACGCCGTTGAGGGTGCCGTTTATTTCGCGCTGGTAAGCCGGCAGCGGGCCGAGGTCTTCAATGCCGGGCACTTTTTTCTCTTGGGCGGGCGTCGGTTGAGGCGCCGAAGGCTTGGGGGCTTCGCTGCTGCAGGCGACCAGAAAACTGAACAGGGCGAGTAAAACAAGTGGTCGTAACTGCATGTACGGCTCCAGAAAGGGCAAAATCCGTGGCTTTAAAATAAAGAAACATATAAGCCTGCCTATATACCGTAAAGGCTATGGCTTGTCTTGCCACAGGGATGCGCTACCATGGCCCTCCCTTTTTTTGTTGCCTGCCACCATGCACTGTCCCTTCTGCGGTGCCAACGACACCAAGGTCATTGACTCGCGTCTGGTCGCCGAGGGCGATCAAGTACGTCGCCGGCGCGAATGCCTGGCCTCTGGCTGCGGTGAACGTTTCACCACCTTCGAAACCGCCGAACTGGTATTGCCACGTCTGATCAAGTCCGACGGCAGCCGCCAGCCTTTCGACGAAGACAAACTGCGCGCCGGTATGCAGCGCGCCCTGGAAAAACGCCCGGTGAGTGTCGAGCGGCTGGAGGCGGCGCTGGTGCATATCAAGCACAAGCTGCGTGCGACCGGCGAGCGCGAGGTCAAGAGCCTGGTGGTTGGAGAGCTGGTGATGGGCGAGCTGCAAAAGCTCGACGAAGTCGCCTATATCCGTTTCGCCTCGGTGTATCGACGCTTCCAGGACCTCAACGAGTTCCGCGAAGAAATCGACCGCCTGGCCCGTGAGCCTGCCAAAAAATGAACCCTCCGTCTGCCGAACAAGCTGTCCTCGACGCCCATTACATGGCCCGCGCCCTCGAATTGGCGCGCAAGGGCGTGTACACCACCCACCCCAACCCGCGTGTGGGCTGCGTGATTGTGCGTGACGGGCAGATTGTCGGCGAAGGCTGGCACGAGCGCACCGGCGAACCGCATGCCGAACCGAATGCCCTGCGCGCCGCCGGTGCCAAGGCGCGTGGTGCCACGGTGTATGTAACCCTGGAGCCGTGCAGCCACCACGGACGCACGCCGCCGTGTGCCGATGCACTGGTGACTGCCGGTGTGGCGCGCGTGGTGGCCGGGATGCAGGACCCGAACCCGGAAGTGGCCGGGCGTGGCATGCAGCGCTTGGCGCAAGCCGGTATCGAAACCCGCAGCGGCGTGTTGGAAAGCGAAGCGCGCGCGCTGAACCCGGGTTTCCTCAAGCGCATGGAGCACGGCCTGCCGTTTGTGCGGGTCAAGCTGGCGATGAGCCTCGACGGCCGCACCGCGATGGCCAGCGGCGAAAGCCAATGGATCACCGGCCCGGCTGCCCGCGCCGCCGTACAGCGCCTACGTGCCGAGGCCAGTGTGGTGCTGACCGGCGCCGACACGGTGCTGGCCGATGGCGCGCGTCTGACGGTACGCGCCGACGAGTTGGGCCTGGACGATGAAACCACCGCACTTGCCATGTCGCGCCCGCCCTTGCGCGTGTTGATCGACGGGCGCCTGCGGGTGCCGCTCAACGCGCCGTTCTTCAAGGCCGGCCCGGCGTTGGTCATCACCTGCGTGACCGCGGAAAACCAGTTCCCCCGTGGCCCCGAATGCCTGGTGGTGCCGGGCGTTGACGGTCAGGTTGACCTGCGCTCGGCCCTGGTGGCCCTGGCCGCCCGTGGCGTCAACGACGTGCTGGTGGAAGCCGGCCCGAGCCTGGCCGGTGCGTTCGCCCAGCAAGGGCTGGTGGACGAGTACGTGATATTCGTCGCCGGCAAGTTCCTCGGCTCCGCCGCCCGGCCTCTGCTGGACTGGCCGCTTGAGAAACTGGCCGATGCCCCCCCACTCAAGATCACTGACATGCGCGCTGTAGGCGACGACTGGCGAGTCACTGCCATCCCTATGCCAGCAGCGAGCGTATAATTCCCGGCCCGCGCTTGAGCGACAGCCCCTCGTTTTCAGGAGAACGAAATGTTCACCGGCATTATCGAATCCATCGGCAGCATCCGTGCAATGACTCCCAAAGGCGGCGACATCCGCCTGCTGGTTGAAACCGGCAAGCTGGACCTGGGCGACGTCAAGCTGGGCGACAGCATCGCCGTCAGCGGCGTGTGCCTGACCGTCATTGAGCTGCCTGGCAACGGCTTTGCCGCCGACGTCAGCCGGGAAACCCTGGACTGCACCGCGATGAACGACCTCAAGGCCGGCAGCCCGGTCAACCTGGAAAAAGCCCTGACCCCGACCACGCGCCTGGGCGGCCACCTGGTCAGCGGCCATGTCGATGGCGTCGGCGAAGTGGTGTCCCGCAGCGAAAACGCGCGGGCCGTGGAATTTCGCATCCGCGCACCCAAAGAGCTGGCCAAGTACATCGCCCACAAAGGCTCGATCACCGTCGACGGCACCAGCCTGACCGTGAACGCCGTGAATGGCGCCGAATTTGAACTGACCATCATTCCCCACACCCTGAGCGAAACCATCATGGCCTCGTACCAGCCAGGTCGCCGGGTGAATCTGGAAGTCGACTTGCTTGCCCGTTACCTGGAGCGCCTGCTGTTGGGCGATAAGGCCGCAGAGCCTACTGCCGGGAACATCACTGAAAGTTTTTTAGCCGCTAACGGCTACCTTAAATCCTGACCAAGGGGGTGCCGCGTGGCGCTCAATAGCATCGAAGAACTGGTTGAAGACATCCGCCAAGGCAAGATGGTCATCCTGATGGATGACGAAGACCGTGAAAACGAAGGCGACATCATCATGGCCGCCGAGGCCTGCAAGGCTGAGCACATCAACTTCATGGCCAAGCACGCGCGTGGACTGATCTGCATGCCTATGAGCCGCGAACGCTGCGAGTTGCTCAAGCTGCCCTTGATGGCGCCGCGCAACGGGTCGGGTTTCGGCACCAAGTTCACCGTATCGATTGAAGCGACCACCGGCGTGACCACCGGTATTTCTGCGGCCGACCGCGCGCGCACCGTGCAAGCCGCCGCCGCCAAAGACGCCAAGGCCGAAGACATCGTCAGCCCCGGCCACATCTTCCCGCTGATGGCCCAGCCGGGTGGCACCCTCGCGCGTGCCGGCCACACCGAAGCCGCCTGCGACCTGGCGCGCATGGCCGGTTTCGAGCCGAGCGGCGTCATCTGCGAAGTGATGAACGACGACGGCACCATGGCCCGTCGCACTGAACTTGAAGCGTTTGCCGCCGAACACAACCTCAAGATCGGCACGATTGCCGACCTGATTCACTACCGCATGATCCATGAACGTACCGTTCAGCGGATTGCCGAGCAGCCACTGGACAGCGAACTGGGCCAATTCAATTTGGTGACCTACCGTGATTCAGTGGAAGGTGACGTGCACATGGCCCTGACGCTGGGGAACATTTGCGCCGAAGAACCGACCCTGGTGCGTGTGCACAACATGGACCCGCTGCGCGACCTGCTGATGGTCAAGCAGCCCGGCCGCTGGAGCCTGCGCGCCGCCATGGCTGCGGTCTCCGAGGCAGGCAGCGGTGTGGTGCTGTTGCTCGGTCACCCGTTGGACGGCGATGTATTGCTGGCGCATATCCGCGAAACCGCCGACCACGTGCCGGTGAAAAAACCGACCACCTACAGCATCGTCGGTGCCGGTTCGCAGATCCTTCGTGACCTGGGCGTACGCAAAATGCGCCTGATGAGCGCGCCAATGAAATTTAATGCGATATCCGGTTTCGACCTGGAAGTTGTAGAATACGTGCCCTCCGAATAAAGGCCGGCGATTTTTGCCCCTTGTTCGCGGTTAAATCATCACTGAGGGACGCACTTTTCGCGTCCCGGCTCTTTAAGAGATTTGTCGAATGACCCTGAAGACCATCGAAGGTACCTTCATCGCCCCCAAAGGCCGCTATGCCCTGGTGGTTGGCCGCTTCAACAGCTTCGTGGTTGAAAGCCTGGTAAGCGGTGCCGTTGACGCCCTGGTTCGCCACGGTGTGAGCGAGAGCGATATCACTCTCATCCGTGCCCCTGGCGCCTTCGAAATTCCACTGGTTGCGCAAAAAGTTGCTCAGCAGGGTGAATACGCGGCGATCATCGCCCTGGGCGCGGTCATTCGTGGCGGCACCCCGCATTTCGAATACGTGGCCGGCGAATGCACCAAGGGCCTGGCCCAAGTGTCCATGGAGTTCGGCGTGCCCGTCGCTTTCGGCGTGCTGACCGTAGATTCCATCGAGCAAGCCATCGAGCGTTCCGGCACCAAGGCCGGTAACAAAGGCGCTGAAGCGGCCCTGTCCGCGCTGGAAATGGTTAGCCTGCTGTCGCAGTTGGAGGCCAAGTGATTTCCGACGAGAGCGATCAGTTCAACCCCCAAGACCCGCGCCCTGCGGATGCCGGCAAGCCGTCCAAAAGCGAGAAGCGCCGTAAAGCGCGTCAACTCGCGACCCAGGCGCTGTACCAGCGTCTGATGGCCGGCGCTTCGCTGAACGAAATCGAAGCGCAGTTCCGCGTCGACAACGACTTCACGTTTGCCGACCAGAGCTACTTCCACGACATCCTGCACGGTGTGCATGCCAACCTGACCGAGATCGACACGGCGCTGGCGCCTTGCCTGGACCTGACGATCGAAGAGCTGGACCCGGTTGAACTGTGCGTAATGCGCCTGTCCACCTGGGAACTGCTCAAGCGCGTTGACGTGCCGTACCGGGTGGTGATCAACGAAGGGATCGAGCTGGCCAAAGTCTACGGTTCGACCGACGGCCACAAGTTCGTCAACGGCGTGCTCGACAAGCTGGCCCCGCGCCTGCGTGAAGCCGAAGTGAAGGAACACAAGCGCTAAGTCGCGCTGACCTTCCCAATGGGTGAGTTCGAGCTGATCCGCAACTACTTCGCCGCCGCGCCCTGTGCGCAGGGCGGCGAAGGCATTGCCCTTGGGATCGGCGACGACTGCGCCTTGCTGGCGCTCCCCGCCGGGGAGCAGCTGGCAATCTCCACCGATACGTTAGTGGCCGGCGTGCATTTTGCCGACCCGTGTGACCCGTTCCTGCTCGGCCAGCGCTCGCTGGCCGTGGCAGTGAGCGACTTGGCCGCCATGGGCGCCCATCCGCTTGCCTTTACCCTTGCCCTGACAACGCCGACGGTCGATGCCGATTGGCTGCAACGCTATGCCCAGGGTTTGAACGCCATGGCGCAAAGCTGCGGCGTGGGCCTGGTGGGCGGCGACACCACGCGCGGGCCGCTGAGCCTGACCCTGACCGTGTTTGGCCGTGTGCCGGCTGGGCAGGCGTTGACGCGCAGCGGTGCGCAACCGGGTGACTTGCTGTGTGTAGGCGGTGAGCTGGGCAATGCTGCCGGTGCGTTGCCGCTGGTACTGGGCCAACGCACGGCAGACGCCGCTGTCGCCGAGCCGCTGCTGGCGCACTACTGGTCGCCACAACCGCAACTGGCGTTGGGCCTGGCGCTGCGGGCAAAGGCCACATCGGCCATGGATATCTCCGACGGGTTGTTGGCCGATTGCGGGCATATCGCCAAGGCGTCGGCTGTCAGCCTGGTGATTGAGCGTCAGCAATTGCCGTTGTCCGCGGCCTTGCTGGCGTTTCTCGGTGATGACCAGGCGCGCGTGGCGGCCCTGAGCGGGGGCGACGACTACGTATTGGCGTTCACGTTGCCGCCGGCCGAGCTGGCGCCGTTGCAGGCTGCTGGTTGGCCGATCCACGTGATCGGTCGGGTCGAGGCGGGGCAGGGCGTCACCTTGCTCGATGCCACTGGGCAAGACATCACACCGGCCGTGCGTGGCTATCAGCATTTTCACGAAACACCGTAAGCCAGCGACCTGCGCTACCCTCTATACGGATATTTCGGTGTGTGGGGTTGTGTCGTTATGGATGTACGCCGTTGGCTGCTGGTGATGCTGTGTGCACTTGCCTCGCTGGTCCAAGCAGATGAAGGCCCGGTCCCCGGCAAGATCACGCTGGCCAGTGAGGAATGGAACGACTACACCAACAAAGATGGCAGCGGCCTGGCCTGGGACGTATTGCGCCAAATCTTCGAGCCCGCCGGCATCACCCTGCAAACCCGCAGCGAGCCCTATACCCGCTCGGTCGGCCTGGCCCAGCGCGGCGAGGTGGATGGCTGGGTCGGTGCCTATCGCGATGAAGCCAGCGGCGTGTTGTACCCGCACTGGAATTTCGACTCGGACCACATCTACGCCCTCGGGCTGGCAACGACGCCGACGCCAAGCCTTGCCACGCTGGGCAATTACCGCCTGGCCTGGGTACGCGGCTACAAGTACGAGGAGTACTTGCCCAACCTGCGTCACTTCAACCAGATCGAACGCCGAGACGGCATCCTGCCGATGCTGCAGCACGGCCGCGCCGACTTCTACATCGACTCGCTCACCGAAGCCAGGTACGTGCTTGGCCAGGCGGACGATCCTTCGCAGTTCAGGCTCACGCCTATCGCCGAGCTGCCGCTTTACATAGGCTTTGCCGACACTGAGCGCGGCCGGGCCTTGATGGCGGTGTATGACCAGCGCATGGAGGCTTTGGTCAAAAGCGGCGAACTGAAGCCGATTTTCGGACACTGGAAGCAGCCTTACCCGTTCTGACCTGCATAGAACCGGGACGAAGGCCAATCGAACCGATTGATCTTTATCAGCGATAATTCAGCTTAAGCGTCTGTAGGAACCTGCTGTTACAATGGCGCCCTCTGTGAAATCTGAAATCAGGAGCACACGGTGCCCGTCGTTTTCGTCGCCGCTTCCAAGCTGCCTACCCCTTTTGCCACGTTCACCATGAACGGCTTTCTCGAAGAGGCCACTGGCCGCGAGCACGTCGTGCTCAGCCTGGGTGACATCGCCGACGGCGCGCCAGTGCTTGGCCGCGTGCACTCCGAGTGCCTGACCGGCGACGCATTGTTCAGCCAACGCTGTGACTGCGGTTCGCAACTGGAAGCCGCCATGCGCGCCATCGCCCGCGAAGGCCGTGGCGTGCTGCTGTACCTGCGCCAGGAAGGCCGTGGCATCGGCCTGATGAACAAGATCCGCGCCTACGAGCTGCAAGACGGCGGCGCCGATACCGTCGAAGCCAACGAACGCTTGGGCTTTGCCGCTGACCAGCGTGACTATGCGATCTGCCTGCCGATGCTCGAGCACCTGGGCGTGAAATCCCTGCGCCTGATGACCAACAACCCGCGCAAGGTCAAAGCCTTGACCGAGATGGGCATCACCGTGGCCGAGCGCGTGCCGCTGCACACCGGGCAAAACCCGCACAACAAACTCTACCTGGCGACCAAAGCCAGCAAGCTCGACCACATGATGGGCAACGAGCACCAGGGCGAGGTCGACCGCGCGTGACCCGTGGCCAGGTGAAACGGCGACTGTCCTTCAACTGGTGGCAGTACCTGGCCCTGGCATTGCTGCCGCTATTCGTTATCAACCTGGTATTTGGCCAGGCCCAGTCCCTGCTTCCCGTATTGGCCATGCCGTTCTTTATTGCCGGCGTGGCCTCGATGTTTTTGAGCCTGCGTTATTTTAACGGCTATAAACACGCGCTGATCGCCACCGCCAAAGCCCTCGATACTGCCGAAGAACCGGCTGCCTGGATCACCCTCGCGGCCCGTCGTCGCACGGCCTTGCTGGTCGCGGCCCTGCCAGCCTGGATCGGCGCGCTGGCGGTGTTTGTCGGCCTGGAAGCGGTGCCGCTGTTTTTGCTGGCGCTGTCCACCCTGGTGCTGTTTTACCTCTACCGCATCCCGCGTCAATTGGGATGATGCGCTACTGGCTGGCGGTGCTGCTGCTGGCATTCAGTGCCCAGGCGCTGGCGGTCCAGCGCGTCGTCAGCCTGGCGCCTTCGCTCTCTGAAATCGTGGTTGAACTGGGCGCTGCCGATTTGCTGGTGGGCGTGCTTGACGGCGGCGAACGCCCGGCGGTGCTGGCCGAAGTGCCGTCGGTTGGGCATTACGGACAACTGAACATGGAACGCCTGCTCAGCCTCAAACCGGACCTGATCCTGTTGTGGCCCGGCAGCGTCGGCCCGGCGCAGCGTGAGCAATTGCAGCGTCTGAATATTCCCGTGTATGTCGCCGAACCCCATAGCCTCGAACAACTGACCACCCAGGTTCAAGCGATCGCCGAGCAATTGGGCCGCGCCGACGCCGGTCGGCAATTAGCCGCGCAGTTGCGTCTGCGCCTGGCCGAACTGCGCCAACGCTATCAGCGTGCCGAGCCGCTGCGGGTGTTTTATCAGGTATGGAACCAGCCGCTGTACACCGTGGGCGGCGGGCAGATCATCAGCGACGCGCTGAGTGTGTGCGGCGCGCGCAATGTGTTCGATGACCTGAAGCTGCCTGCGCCGCAGGTCAGCATCGAGTCGGTGTTGCAGCGCAATCCCGAAGTGATTCTGGCGGGGGATCAGCCGCAGTTGGACGCCTGGAAGGCCTGGCCGCAGGTGACCGCCGTGGCGCAGGGGCGTTTGTTATTGGTGCCGGATAAAGGCCTGGAGCGGCCCAGCGGCCAGATGGTCGAGGCGGTGGCCGAGCTCTGCGCGTTGATTGCCCCACAACGCTAGCGTGCGAGAGGCGTGTTGTCCTACCGATTAATAAGATTCTTCCGTTGAGTGGCTCGGCCAGCAGCGGATTACTCTATGGCCCGCGATGCGTGCCGCATGGCGATTATTCCACTACAGGAGGTGGCCATGCGTCGTTTGATCATCGGTGTTTCTACTGCCCTTTTGCTGACCGGCTGCGCGACGCTGGAAGGTGTCTCAACGTTGATGAATTTCTGGGCTGATCCGCTGGTAGAGAAGGCTGGCCGAGGCGAAAGAACCTCCAAGCAGGACATTCTCGCTATCCAGCAGCCCAAGCGCATCACCCCGATTCGTAGTGGCAGCTCACAGTGTTTTGACTATGAACTGGAAAGCCAAGGCAAAAAAAAGGACTTCTACGTCGGCTTTACCGAGGCCGGCCGTGTTAACGCCTATGGGTTTATAGACTGCGCCGAGGCCATCAAGGCCGGGTATCTGAGTACGAATGAGCCCATGCGCGAGCGTCGTTGAGGCGCCAAGGGGGGCGGCGCACATGACCCTGCCACTGCAATGCTCGTTCCGACAGCGAGCCATTGCCTGAAAGGTCAATCGATAGGTCGGGGCGCCGGGGCGTTGGTTACAGCTTCGGGGTCCAGGTCAGCCCGAGCATCCAGGTCTCTCCCGCTTCGCGGTAGTCCTGATTATTGGAAAAGTCCGAAGCGTTATAGCTGTAGCGGGCGCGGGCGTATTGGCGGTCCAGCAGGTTGTCGACCTTTAGTGAAATACGGATTTCACGGCTCACCGCCCAACTGCTGCGCAACCCCAGCAGTGCGTATCCACCCAGGCGGTTGCGGTTTTTTTCGTCGTCGTAGCTGCTGCTGATGACCTGCCAACTGGCCCCCAGTCCCAACTTGTCAAATTGTCGATCCAGATCCAGGTTCAACGTGCGGCGTGCACGACGGGCCAGGGTGTGGCCCGTGTCACGGTCGCGCGGGTTGATGAAGGCGGCGCCCAGGTTACTCTGCCAACCAAACAGCTCCTGCTTGAGCGCCGCTTCAAACCCATCGACACGCGCCGACGCCACGTTTTGCGGCTTGCCGGTGCTGTCGAGGATGATCGCGTTGCTTAACTGGGTGCGATACAGCGAGGCTTCCAGGCGCGTGCTGTCACTCAGTTGGCTGCGCCATTGCAGCTCGTAGCTCTTTGACGTTTCGGGCTGCAAGTTGGGGTTGCTGTACTTCGTGTCAGGGTAATAAAGGTCGTTGAAGGTCGGCGCGCGAAAGCCTTCGCTGTAGCTCAGCAGCACGTCATTGTCGGGGTTGATCGGCACAGTGAGGGTGCCGCTCCAGCTGTTCTGGCCGCCGAACTGCTGGTTCTGGTCGCGGCGCAGGCCCAGTTCGGTGGAGAACCACTCGCCGTGGAAGCGATGCTGCACAAAGGCGGCCCGGTTCCAGCGGCTGTTTTCGGTGAAGGTGGTTGAACCGTGGAAACGGTCTTCGTACCAGTCGCCGCCGACGATCAAGCTGTTCTGGTCATTCAGCGTCAGGTCGTTTTGCCAGTTGACCGAGTCGCGATAGGTATTGAACACGCTGAAATCATCGCTGAGCGTATCGCGCTTGGTATCGAGGTTCTCGCTGTGGCCCAGTTCCAGGCGCGACTGCCAGTGCGCATTGAGCTTGGCGTCGACATAACCGCTGGCGCTGCTCACGGTGTAATCGGTGTAGGGTTTCTGCCCGACAGTTTGCCCGGAAGCCGCGTCGTAGCGGCCGAAGCTGTTGTCGTACTCTGACTTGCCACGGTTATCCAACAGATTGAAACCAACCTCCAGTTCGTCGCTGAAAGCATGGCTGAGGTTGAGGCTGATGGATTGGTTGCGATAGGCATCATGGTCGCCGTCGCTGGGAAACGACTCACGCGTTGAGTTGATACCCGCCGTGTCATCCAGGCTCGCGCCCAGGTTGAAACGCGTGTGTTCATCACCGCCGGAAAGACCGACGCTGCGCTCCCAGGTCTGGTGGCTGCCAAACCCCAGTTTCAAGCGTGGCTGCAGGCCTTGCTCGGCATTACGCCGAGTGAATATCTGGATCACGCCGCCAATCGCATCACTGCCGTAGATCACCGAGCGCGAGCCGCGCAGCACTTCCACGCGTTCAATCTGATCGACGTTCAGGTATTGCAGCCCGCTGTCGCCGGAGGTGGTGTTGGCGATGCGCTGGCCATCGACCAGCACCAGGCTTTGCGCGGATTTGGTGCCACGAATATAGATGCCCGGCAAACTGCCACGGCCGCCGGTGGGTGCCACTTGTACGCCGGGTACGCGGCTGAGCAGGTCGGTCACGCTGGTGGGTTGCAGGCGGTCGATGTCATCACGGGTGAACACGGTGTTGGCGGCGCTGCTGTCGTTGCGTGCCTGGACCTGGCGGTTGGCGCTGATCACCACGTCGGGGAGTTTCAGTGCGTCATCGCGCTCGAAGCTGTCGGCCAGCAGGTCAGGGGCGGGCAGCAGCAGCAAGGGCAGGGCAAAGCGAAGGCGGTTCATGGGCTGTCCATAGCATTTATCAGCAATACAAAACCAATGTGGGAGCTGGCTTGCCTGCAATGCAGGCACCTCGGTTTGTCAGTAAAACCGAGGTGATGCTATCGCAGGCAAGCCAGCTCCCACATTTTTTGAGCCGGTTTCTACAGGCCTAGCAGTGCCATGCGCGCGCGCACCGACGCTTCGATACCCGCCTCGTCCAGCCCACACTCTGCCAGCATCTGCGCCGGCTTGGCGTGTTCGACGTACACATCCGGCAAGCCCAGGTGCAGCACCGACTTGAGGATGTTCTCCCGCGCCAGGAACTCGCTGACTGCCGCACCCGCGCCGCCCATGATGGCGTTTTCTTCGACGGTCACCAGCAGCTCATGGCTAGCGGCGATGTCGCGTACCAGGGCTTCGTCTAACGGTTTGACGAACCGCATATCGACCACGGTGGCGTCGATCTTCTCGGCGACTTTCAGCGCTTCGGCCAATTGCACGCCGAACACCAGGAACGCCGTCTTGCTGCCCTGGCGTCGCACGATCCCTTTACCGATCTCGATCGGCTCCAGGTCTTTCTCGATCACTGCGTTCGGGCCATTGCCGCGCGGATAACGCACGGCGGCCGGGCCGTTGTACAGGTGGCCGGTGCTGAGCATCTTGCGCAGTTCGTTCTCATCACTCGGCGTCATCACCAGCATGCCGGGGATGCAGCGCAAGTAGGACAAATCGAAACTGCCGGCGTGGGTCGGGCCGTCTTCGCCGACCAGGCCGGCGCGGTCGATGGCAAACAGCACGTCGAGGTTTTGCACCGCCACGTCGTGAACCAGTTGGTCATAACCGCGCTGCAGGAAGGTGGAGTAGATCGCGACCACCGGCTTGGCGCCTTCACAGGCCATGCCGGCGGCGAACGTCACGGCGTGCTGCTCGGCAATCGCCACGTCGAAATAGCGCAGCGGGAAACGCTCGCTGAACGCCACCAGGTCGGAGCCTTCCTTCATCGCCGGAGTGATGCCCACCAGGCGCGAGTCGGCCGCGGCCATGTCGCACAGCCACTCGCCAAACACACCGGAGTACTTGGGCCCGCTGGCCTTTTTCGGCGCGGCGGCGGGGGCGTTGAGCGGTTCGAGTTTGGTGATCGCGTGGTAGC
Organism: Pseudomonas sp. 14P_5.3_Bac1; assembly: GCF_025466135.1. Classification (NCBI taxonomy): domain Bacteria; kingdom Pseudomonadati; phylum Pseudomonadota; class Gammaproteobacteria; order Pseudomonadales; family Pseudomonadaceae; genus Pseudomonas; species Pseudomonas sp. 14P_5.3_Bac1. The sequence goes on from NZ_JANLOF010000066.1 coordinate 96,280, forward strand.
CGATCGGGTCAACTTCGGCCGGGGCGAAGCCTTTGCCTTTCTTGGTGACGATGTGCAGGAACTGCGGGCCCTTGAGGTCACGCATGTTGCGCAGCGTGGCGATCAGGGTTGGCAGGTCATGGCCATCGATGGGGCCGATATAGTTCCAGCCCAGTTCTTCGAACAGGGTGCCGGGCACCAGCATGCCCTTGGCGTATTCTTCGGTGCGGCGGGCAATTTCCCACGCGCCGGGCAGACGCGAGAGCACCTTTTTGCTGCCTTCGCGCATGCTGGCATAAGTGCGGCTGGAAAGAATTTTTGCCAGGTAATTCGACAGGCCACCGACATTGCGCGAAATCGACATGTCGTTGTCGTTGAGGATCACCAACATGTTGGCGTTCACTTCCGGCGCATGGTTCAGGGCTTCGAAGGCCATGCCGGCGGTCAACGCGCCATCACCGATCACCGCGATTGCCTTGCGATCGCTGCCTTGCAGGCGGGCGGCAATGGCCATGCCCAGCGCTGCGCTGATAGAGGTGCTGGAGTGGCCGACGCCAAAGGTGTCGTACTCACTCTCGGCGCGACGCGGGAAGGCGGCCAGGCCGTCCTTCTGGCGCAGGGTGCCCATGCGCTCGCGACGGCCGGTAAGGATTTTATGCGGATACGCCTGGTGGCCCACGTCCCACACCAGCCGGTCGTCCGGGGTGTCGAACACGTAATGCAGGGCGATGGTCAGCTCGATGACGCCCAGGCCGGCACCAAAATGCCCACCGGTCTGACCGACCGTGTAGAGCAATTCCAGGCGCAACTCATCGGCCAGGGTTTCCAGCTCGGCTTCACCCAGTCGACGCAGGCCGTCCGGCGTGGCAGCACGGTCGAGCAGTGGCGTGGACGGGCGTTTGCGGGGAATCTCTTGAAACGTCGTGGGCATCAGGCGAATCGTTATAGGTATAGAAGAGGCGGCAGTTTACCTCAAGCGGTGCAAACTGCCCACGCAGAGCGCCGAACTTGGCCGATATGCGGCTGCAATGGCCGCCATTCTCAGTGGCGGCGTTCGACGATATACCGCGCCAGGTCGCGCAGAGGCTCGGCCGCCGCGTCGAAAGGTCGCAGGGCGTCCAGGGCTTGGTCGCGCAGTTCCAGGGCATACGCCTTGGCCGCTTCAAGGCCAAGCAAGGCTGGATAGGTCGGTTTATCGCGTGCGGCATCCGCGCCTTGGCGTTTGCCCAGGGTCGCGGTGTCACTTTCGACGTCGAGAATGTCGTCCTGCACCTGAAACGCCAGGCCGACGGCCCGGGAATAGGTCTGCAGGGCGGCCAATTGCGCAGCTTCGGCACGGCCACTGGCCAACGCACCCAAGTGCACGGCGGCTTCGATCAGTGCGCCGGTCTTGTGGCGATGCATATGTTCCAGGGCCTGTTGATCCAGCTTGAGGCTGACCGAACCCATGTCGATCGCTTGCCCGCCGACCATACCGGCCGGGCCTGCGGCCAGGGCGAGGGCGGTCACCATGCGCAGGCTGTTTTCTGCATTCACGCTATTTAAACGCGGGTCGAGCAGGGCGCTGAACGCCAGGCTCTGCAGGCCATCGCCGGCCAAGATGGCATAGGCTTCGTCAAAGGCTTTGTGGGTGGTCGGCTGGCCGCGACGTAAATCGTCGTCGTCCATCGCCGGCAAATCGTCATGCACCAGGGAATAGGCGTGAATCAGCTCCACCGCACACGCCGCGCCATTGGCCTGCTCGGCCGGCGCGCCCAGCGCTTCACACGCCGCATACGCCAGCAACGGGCGCACACGCTTGCCGCCATTCATCACGCTGTAGCGCATGGCATCGTAGAGACGTTTCATTTCCGGGCTTGGCGCAACAAACAAGGGCTCGAGCGCCGCGTTGACCCGGGCTTGGCTACTGGCCTGATACGCGTCGATCATTCCGGCTGTTCCGCATCGAAAGGTTCTTCGGCCAACTCCCCGTCACGTTCCAGCAGAACCTGGACCTTCTGCTCCGCCTGCGCCAACGCGCTCTGGCAGTCGCGCGTCAGGCCGATGCCTTGCTCGAACGCCGTCAACGAGTCTTCCAGCGACAACTCGCCGTTCTCCAGACGCTCGACCAGTGTTTGCAGGTCAGCGAGGGATTGTTCGAAATCGAGTGCAACTTTTTTGCGGGCCATGGCGGCTATTCCGGTAGACGGTAAACCGGCGCGACACTAGCAGACATGGGGATTGTGGGCAAATGAGCGGGTGGCTTCAGTCGCTTCAGGCATTGATTTGATAGCGCGTACTACGGCCTCCGCCAGGCAAACGGACCAGGCAGTTTTTTTCCAACAGATCAGTAAGATGCCGGGTTGCGGTGGCCTTGGACACCTTCGCCACTGCCTGGTACTGCGCGGCGTTGATGCCGTGTTCGAAGCCTTTTTCACCGCCGTCGAGCAGGCCGTTGAGTACCTTGATCTGTTCGGCAAATAACGAGAGGTCGCGGTGCTGCTGCCAAAACCGGGTCTTGGCCAGAACTCGGTCAATTCGCGCCATCGCCTGCTCCAGGCTGCGCAGCAAGGTTTTCAGGAACCATTCCAGCCAATCGGTGATATCCAGTGTGGCCTTCTGGCTGGATTCCAATGCGTTGTAGTAACCGGCGCGATCCTCAAGAATGCTGGCTGACATGGCATAAAAACGGATGGCCTGATGCTCGCCTTGTGCCAATGCCAAGTCAGTGATTGCGCGGGTCAGGCGACCATTGCCGTCATCGAACGGATGCAGCGTGACAAACCAGAAGTGCGCGACGCCTGCGCGAACCAACGGGTCCAGCTCTGGCTGGTTGCGGCTGGTTTCGAACCATTCGAGGAAGTCATCCAGCGCTTGCTCCAGTCCCCGGCGCGGTGGCGCCTCGAAATGGACCTTCGGCCGATCCAGTCGCCCCGAGACCACCTGCATGGGCTCATCTCCCCTCAGAGCGCCGACATTGAGCGCGCGCGCGGCAAAGCCCGCTTCCGGGGTCGGGAACAACCAGTGATGCCAGTTCAATAAGCGCGCAAGGGTGAACGGCTGTGCGAATTGTTTGGTGGCGTCCATCATCAATTCGGCGAGGCCTTCACTGCGGCGGCTCACCTGGCCATCTTGCAGTGCCTCCAGGCCCAAGCGGAGCGCCAAAGAGGATCGCACGGAGCCGACATTCAGCTGCTCGCCTTCGATTGCCGAAGATGTCAGGATGTTTTGCAGCAAAGCATCCAGCTCATTCTGCGCACTGACCGCCTGACTAACGGAGCCGAGCATGCCTAGCAGCTTGCCTTGGGCTTGCGTGCACTCGCGCAGCAAGACAGCCAGGCGTCCGGGCTGCCAATGGAAGTGGGGCCAGTCAGTGTGTTGCCAGATCCAGGAAGGAGAATCCATGAAGGCGTGCCTAGGTGCGTGAGCCGAATAAATGGGCTATTCGGCTCATTCAGTGAGCCGATTGTGCATTCTATTCGGCTCATCGTGCTGTTTTCAAACTATTCGAGAGAATCATTAGCCGCTTGCTCCAAGCCTCGGCGTGGATATGCTTCAAAATCTAGAGCTTTGCGCTGGACGCCTTTTTGTGAATACAAAAAGGCGATGGGGGCTGATCTCACTGTCAGGCTCAGCGAAAGCTAGCGTCAATTCTTTGAACTTTTAATTTAATAAAGTGCTCGTTACATTCGGGGTGTTCGTAGTGGATATCTTCATCGCTCAGCGAAGTGAAAGTAAGAAAAGTCTCATTGAGTAGCTCTCCGTAGAGGAAGTAGCAATAACCATAATTCGCCTTTTCAACCAGTATTTTTCTCGGTTCAACCCGTTCAATCTCGTAGTCGTCGGAAAGGTTTAGGGTGAGTTCTATGTCGTAGGTTTCTCCAACTTCGATAGTGTAGGGGCAGTGGCTGACAAAACAGTTTATAGCTGTTCCCTCAATGAGAAATATCACATCATCATTTGCATGCTTATTGAGTGCTATCACTTTTCCTTTTTTATAGTGGTTTGTTATAGGGTCTGATGACTTTTTCAGTAGAGTAATCATTTGTCGTCCTTCAGAAGTCTTTTTGGCATACGGAGGGGGATACGGTCGGTTTTATTTCTCGCCGGTTCTCATATGAACCCTGCGATGGAGGTCCGTGCGATAGCAGTGGTGATGTTTGCCTGGGCGATCAGCGATTCGGTGCTGGAGAGGTGTTTAAAAAACTGGGCGGGTGGAGGTTGGTGCGGTTGGATACGTATTTTCATTTGCCGTTTTGTTCGGTGTCGGGGTTGTTGATGGCCGCGTGAGGGAAAGTTGTTTTTCCAGGGATAAGCCCAACTAACGCAATCATGGTCGTCCATGTAGATCAAAAATCCAAAGCTCATGTCCGTCACCCAGAATGGGTATCCAGTGGTATCAGATAAAATACGCTCAAGTTGTTGGGGAGAGGCGATTTCCCATGCTCTATAGGACGTGTCGAACACAACGAAAATCAACTGATCACTTTGAATGTGCTTTGATACCTCTTGCCAGAAATCAGGGTTGTACTCCGTGCGGTTAACCCGTAACTGAGTTGGATAAGATGGTTGGCACTCTCGCAGAAAAACACGTTGCCAAGAGATGCGATTAATATATCTAAGTCTTCGGGGGCAAGTTTTCTACTCTGAATACCTAAGTTTTCTAAGCTTTCGTCGATCTCTGCTTCTAGGTAACTCATTGTGCAATACCAGCCCTGGAGCGGTTGACGGGGGTTAGGTTCAGCAAGATATGGCCTCTTTTAGCACCTCCGTTACCGCGCTTTCCGGCAGTCTGTAGCCAATATGAGGTGAGCGTGGGCCGTTGATACTCGGGACCGGCAAAGGGTTATCTATATGTTGTCGACAGTTTTGCTGATGCGCCGACCAAATGGGTCATAGCGGTTGCTGGCTGTTTGCCCGTTGGGTTGGGTGATGCTAATTAGCCGGTGCTGACAGTCGTAGCGATATTCGGTGACGAGTTGATTGGGGCGCCGGGTTCACTCATTTTTTGAGGGTGAACCTTGGTATCTGGTGAGTAGGTTTGTTGTGATGAGCAGGCTTATTGTGGCGAGCAGGCTTGCCCTGGGTTGGGCTGCGCCGCAGCCTCAAAACTGGCGATGGGGGTTTGGCTTGGGAAACGCGTAGGGTTTATTGGGGCTGCTTCGCAGCCCAACGCGAGCAAGCTTGCCAACAACGTTACGGTTTATGCGTTTGCTTCTAAGTTGTAACGTATAAGGCACTCAAGCAATACTTTCATGAACTGTCTTCTATCAATGATTTCGTCATTGAAGTAAGTGTCGAAAAGGTAAAAAACAGCTTCGAATGTTTCCTCAGTATTTAGAAAGTATTCTAGGGTCTGGATGTGTCGCTGTCTTTCTTCATATTTATATCTGATAAATTCTGGTCTGGTCAGCTTGTCAAACAGGTCTTTAAGCTCTTTCGAGTTGTTAACATCTGTGAAAGCAATAAGCTCCTCTCTGTCAGGGTTTCTTGCATTTTCGATGCAATATGTAAAAAGCAGACCTTGGATTGTTGAAAGGCTTGGTTTAATTTTCATTCGAAATCCGTAAAGGCTGTTATGGGGTTTCCGTCTTCATTCAAAAAAACTCTGACTTTTTTCTGTTTTCCATATTCGTAGCCGTCCCGTTTGTATCCTTCTCCGATTATCTTTCCCATGTTCATTGGTGCTGTCCGCTGCATGGCTGACCGAATCCAGCGCCCGCGCATACCAGGCGCCCATCTGCTGGCGATACTCATCCAGGCTCTGATGGAAGCCATTGAGCTCATGTTCGATAAAGGCAATATGGGCGGCGTGGGTCATCCGTGACGTCTCGGCAAAAGGGCAAGGCGTCGGAGCATGCCGCAGGAAAAAGCGCCTGGATGAACGGCTGGAAAAATCAGAAAGGGACTGCGCAGAGAGCGAAAAAGTCGGTGTCAACTCAAGGCTGACGGCTACCTCAACTAGCGAAAATGCTTATTGACGGGCACTGCCCCTGCGCGTCCTTGAGCTGCGCTTCAAACGCCATCAACTCCGCCTGCATCTGCTGCAACCTGGCAATCTGCTCGGCCAGTTCGCGCTTCTTGCTGGCGATGGCCTGGTCTGCACGCTCCCAAGTCAAAACATCGCCCTCGTGCCCGTGCAGAATTCCCTGCAACTCCTTGAGCTTGAACCCCAACTGCTGGGCGCACTTGATCAACGCCAGCAACTCGACACTTTGCGCCGAATAGACCCGATAACGCCCCTCCCGCTGCGGCGCTGGCAACAGGCCTATCGCCTCATAGTGACGAATCGCCTTGATGGTCGTGCCCGACAGTTGCGCGGCTTTGCCGATGTACATGAAAACTCCCTTTTCCCATTAGTCCGCCCGCCTGAGTCAGCCACTTTGCCCGCTGCGCTGGCGTAGAGGCCAACACCGGCCCGAACATCAACGTCTTGGTCGGCTTGATGCCGCAAAACGCCAGTGTGGTGCTGCGCACCTGATGAATGCCGGGCATGCGGTAGAACCAGCGGTAATACCACGGCGGCGTGTCCAGGGTCACCAACACGTGCGCGGTTCGGCCGAGCAGCAGCTTGTCAGGAAACGACTTGCCTTCGCGGTATTTAAAGGCAAAGCCGGGTAGGAAAATACGGTCGATAAACCCTTTCAATAACGCCGGGATGCCACCCCACCAGATCGGAAAAACGAATGCCAGATGGGTGGCCCAGAGGATGTCGGACTGGGCGCTGAGCAAGTCAGGTTCCAATGGTTGGATCTGTGTGTAGCCGTGGTGAAGCACGGGGTCGAAAGTGAGGTCGCCCAAGGGTAGGACGCGTACCTGGTAGCCGGCGATTTTTGCACTGTGGATGTAGGCATCGGCCAAGGCTGAGCAGAAGCTGGTGCCGCAAGGATGGCCGAGGATGACCAGGATGCGCTGGGGCATAGGGTGATGTCCTGAAAAGGGAGCTTTCAGGGTAGGGTGTGCCGTATAGGGGAGAGTCAAGTGCCGGACCATGCCGCGCCTCAAGGCCGCTCAGTTAGGCGAGCGCAATACGCCACGCAGCGACGATCAACTGTGGGAGCGGGCTTGCCCGCGAAGACGTCGGCCCAGCAAACAATGATGTTGACTGAACCAGCGCTTTCGCGGGCAAGCCCGTTCCCACAGGGATTTACGCTTGATTGAACAGCATGGGCTTGGCTGATAAATGCCTACGCAACATCAAGCCGTGTGCTTGCTCCCCGTCTCCATGTCCGTGCTGCCCCAAGGCCGCCAATCGTCGGTGTGCCGTTCACTGCCATGCGGCCCGCTGGAGCTGGTGCCGCCCGCGAGGAATTTCTCCCACAGGTTTTTGCTGTCCGGGTCGCTGTCTTTGTGCAGGTAGGGCGCCAGTCGCGCCAGCGAGCTGCCTTTTTTGTCTTCGGTTTCCTGGAAGTGTTTCCACTCGTCCGACTGATACTCGAACATCGACTTGTCGTCCGGCGTGTCGCGGCCGCCGTACATGTAGGTGGCATAGCGCGCGTATTCGAGCTTGTCGCCCCAGTCGTCCTTGGTCACGCCGGCGTCGGCGAGGTCTTTGAAGAACTTGCCTTGGGAGTCGGTGAGTTTTTGCATTTTGGCATGCTCGACCGCCTCGGCAATCAGGGTGCCTGCGACCCCGAAGATCACACCCGCCACGGCGAAAACCGGACCCGCCACACGCGCGCCGATGGCGAGCCCGCGTATCACCGTCGCGGCAACATCACCGGCCAGTTTGCCTGCCAGGTGAGCACCTTTGGGGGCGAACATCGCGATGGTATTGGCGATCGCCATACCCGTACCGGACGCACCTCCACCCAGCGTGAAGGCAGCGTCAGTTTTTTCCAGTGCGGTCTTGGCGTTTTTCAGTTTGCGCGCGCCGGAAACGATGTCCATCACGCCGCCGGTCAAGTCCAGGCCGGAGCCGCCCATAAACCGCAGGAACGAGCGCCCGGAGGCGATCGCAATTTCGGATTTGGACGCCGGCGTACCTTTGCCGGGGAGGTCCTTGACGCCCATGTGTTCGCCCAGGGTTTTGGCGGCGCTGTCGTACTCCTTCACCTCATCGGCCGACAGATTGCCTACGTCGAGTTTCTTGAGGGTGTCGGAAGCTTCCTTGACGCGGGTGCTGATGGATGCGGCCAGCGCGTCAGATTTTTCTGTGGTTTTCTTGCCCCAGATGTCCGGGAGGTTCTCATCGATCAGGCCGAGCCATTCAGTGGCCTTGATTTTTGCCGGGCCTTTACCGTCTTTGTCCACATCAGGTTCATAGGGTTTGGTGCCACCCAGGGTTTCCACAATGTTCGAACCGAACTTGAGGAAGTCGTTGGTGAAGCTCAAGCCGGCGACCAGGTCTTTCGCGGCGGCGATCTTCTGGTCGTCGGTCATGTTGCCGCCGCCATTGGCGAGCTGCAGCGCGCCGCTGACCAGGTTCATGGTGCCCGCCATGGCACTGAGCCCGCCGGTGGAGCTGGCGGTGTGCAGCACTGTCTTCAGGGAGCCAGCGGCCGCTTCGCGATTGGCGCCCAGGCCCTTCAATTGAGTGTCGACCACCTTGTCGATGGCTTTCGGGTCGCCGCTGGCAGCCGCGAGACGAATGGCCGCTGCGATCTGTTTGTTCTCTGCCGGTGTCAGCCCTTTGATATGGCCGTCGAGGATGTCGATCTCATCCTTCATCTTTTTGTACATGTCGTAGGCTTTGTCGCCCTTGTCCAGGCCACCCAGGGCGGCGTTGATACCGCCCTTGATCATCGTGAACGAGGCCTTCAGCCCACTTTCGGTATTTTCCGGCGAGACCTTGTCGGGGTTTTCCATGTAGGTGTTGAGCTGGTGCGTCATCATGTTCTGGTCGAACGTCTGTTTGCGCGCGGTGTAGCTGTCCGGTTCGAGAATGCGCAGCGACTCGAAATAGCGATCTACGTCCAACTCGGCTATTTCCGATTTCTTCGGATCACCCGAGTCATTCATCGCGATCACATATTCTTCGAAGTTCAAGTTGGCATCACGGGTGCCGTCTTTGAAGAGGGCCGGGAATACTTGTTCGCGCACTTCATTCAACCGATCTTGCGACAAACTACCGACACTTTTCTGTAGTTCTGCGTCGTAGCGGTCCTTAATCCCTTCCTTGCCCATCAACGTGGAAATTTCTTTGGCGAGTTTGTCCTCGTCGACCATCTCTTTGACGTCTTTGCCGTTCAACTGCGTCGGCGTCTTGTCCGTCTCACGGTAAGTGCCGCTGCCCAGGTTGATGCTCTCCGCGTAGCCGTACAGGTCGTAGCCGTTGTCCAGCGCGGCCTGGGCGTCCATCAGCTTGACGATCTTGGCTTCATCCGAGTCTTCGGCCAGCTTGCCGCTCTTGATGTCATCGCGAATGCCCTGCACAAAGTTCTCGGCCGTCTGGCCGCCCACGGTCTTGTCGTTGGGCAACTCCATGTCCATCAGGCCTTCGGCGCCGAAGGTCGGGATGTTGTATTTGTCGCGCAGGGCCTGCACGTCTTCGGGCTCATCAGGCGGCGCGGCCTTGTCGGTGTGCGTCGCGTCTTTGACGTGCATCAGGTCGCCTTTGAGGCTCGAATAGCCGTACTTGCCGAAATCCTGCAAGCGCCCGGCCTCGGTGCCATGGCGGGCTTCCTTGTCTTTGGTGAAACCGTCGATGCTGTCGTTGTCTTTATTCCTGGCGTCGACGCCAGTGAGCAAATGGCCGTTTTCATCGATGCTCACCACATGTTCCAGCACCTGGGTGGCGCGGTACGCGGCGTCGGCGTCGTTCTCGAAATCGCCCACTTGCTTCTTGAGGTTGTCCTTCACGTCACTCTGATTGCCGAGGTTTTTCAGCAGCGGTGTGGCGTCGATAATCTCCTTGGCCGAGCGCGTGTCACCGTCGGGGCGCTTCTGCTGGTCGCCCAAATCCGACTTCACCACCTCGCCGCGCAGGCTGGAATAGCCATACTTGCCGAAATCCTGCAGCCGGCCCGCCTCAGTGCCATGCCGCGCCTCGCCATCTCTGGTGAAGCCGTCGATGCTGTTGTTGCCCACATCCTTGCCATCGGTCAGCTTGCCGTCTTCGTCGATGTATTCGACATGCTCCAGCACCTTGGAGGCGCGATAGGCGGCGTCCGCGTCTTTCTCAAAATCGCCGACCTGCTTTTTAAGGTTGTCCTTCACTCCGCTTTGATTACCGAGCTGGGCGAGCAGCGGCGTGTCATCAATAATTTGCTGGGCCGAGCGGGTATCACCTTCGGGGCGTTTCTGGCCTTTACCCAGCTCGTCCTTGGGTGCTGATGCTTTTTCGACGGATTTTTCCCAGGCAGCGACGGAGCTTTTTTGAGTGACCGCTGCGTCCTTTGGGGTCGTTTCTACCTTCGCTACCATGGTACTTCTCCTGATCTAATTATTACGCCTGCCACTTTTAAAACGCGCAGGGCCGCACAACTTCCCAGGTAACTTACCCGAGGCGGTTTATTGAATAACGAGAGGGCGGCCTTAGTTGGTTGGCCGCTGGGCGTTGCTGCTGTGAAAGATGACGTCACGGAACTTAGCACGGACTATTAGCCCATTCGCAAAGCCTTCACAACAATTCACAACGGCGAGGTTATTTCGGAACATTTATGGAGTAGGGCGGGTATTGGCAAAAGAGCCTGACGTTCAACGCGGGCTTAACGTAGAGCGCGGCAAGCTGGGTGGTGGTGCGCCGCTCCCGCTGAAGAACCGTTCATCAGATTTCAATGCCGGCAGAGACATTCTTAAGCGGAGGGTGCTTTTTGACCGGCGCGACGAACCAGGAAAAATCTCACGCGTGAGCTATTGAGCCTCGCCAACATTGCCTGTAGATTTTCTCACGCGTGAGTTTTTCACAACGAGGTCAGCACCATGAAAAGCAGCTCTCCATCGAGCCCGCCAGCAGGGTCCGATCCTGATTCAGCAAGCCGCAAGGGAGAGCGCTTGAAGTCGCCCGCGAAAAAACCATCGAGCTTTTACATGAAGCAGATGCGCGCGGGCCTGACGGCCGCCGGTTATGTGAAACACGAGACTTGGGTGCTTCCCGAAAACCGAAGCCTGCTCAAGCAAATGGAGAAACAGCTTCGCCAACCGATTCTGGCTGGCTCATTCATGTCGGAGAATTTCATGAGCGCAGGTACTAACTGGAATATCGATCGCCTCTTCACAGCGCTTCAGGCCTTGGATGAAGTGGTTTCCAACGACATTACGCTTTCTCTCGTTCAGGGCGCCGAGTCCAGCATCAAGCTGGAAATGAACGACTTCGGGGGCTTGCCGATTTACATCGCGGTGGTCGGCGAACAGATCATCGTGGACACCGTGCTGGTCGACGTCGAGTCCATCAATGACGTAACGGCATTCAATGACGCGGTGCTGCGCAGCCGCGAAATGTTCCCGCTTTCGTCGATCGGCATCGAGTCCATGCCTAACGGCCAAGTTGTTTACAACATGTTCGGTGCGTTGAGCTCCGACTCCAGCCTGACCAACATCGTGACTGAGGTGAAAACCCTGGTCGACAACGTGCAGCGCGCCAGCGAAGCCTTCGAACGTTTCTTCAATTAAGTATCGGGAGTATCCAATGACTCAGTCCATCTGGAGCAAATTGTTCACCGCGCTGCGTGGCGGTGCCAGCGAAGTCGGCGAATCGATCGTCGACCAACAAGCCCTGCGCATCCTCGACCAGGAAATTCGCGACGCCGACACGGCGCTGGCCAACGCCAAGCGTGAGCTGGTGAGCATCATGGCCAAGCACAAACTGGCGACTGATCGCGTCGGCGAGTACGACGCCAAGATCAAGGACTTGGAGTCCAAGGCCATGGCCGCTATCCAGGCCAATCGTGAAGACCTGGCCATGGAAGTGGCCGAAGCCATTTCGACCCTGACCAACGAACGTGACGTCGAGCAAAAGCAGGCCACCGAGTTCGGCGGCTACGCCGACGGCATGCGCAAAGACATCACCAAAGCCGAAAGCCGGATCAAAAGCCTGCGCCAGCAAGTGGACATGGCCAAGGCGCGCGAAAGCGTACAGAAGGCCCAGGTCAGTGCGTCCATCGCCAGTGGTGGCGCCAACGGCAAGCTGGAAACCGCCGTCGGTACCCTGAATCGCTTGCAGGCCAAACAGCAGCAACGTGCCGCTGAACTGCAAGCTCAGGATGAACTGGCTGAGGCATCCACGGGCACCGACCTGGAGCGCAAGCTGCGCGACGCCGGCATCACGCCGGACACAGGCAGCGCCAATGCGATTCTGGAACGCCTGAAGCAAAAGTCGGCCGAGTAAGCCGCGCCGAAGCAAGAAGGGCAGGCGCTGCCCTTCTTTTTTTACATCGAGGTCAGGATGGATGCCCTGAAGGGTTTTAAGACAATCGCAGGCGTGGCGCTGTTGATGGTCGCGCTGCAACTGATCAATGTGGCGACCGGTTACAGCCTCATGGCATTCGGCCTGATCCCGAGAACGGTGCAGGGGCTGCTCGGCATCCTCACCTCACCGTTTTTGCACGCGTCGTTTGCTCATCTGAGCGCAAACCTGATTGCCTTTTTGGTCCTGGGCACCTTGGTCATTGTCGAAGGAATCCATCGGTTCATTGCCGTCAGTGCGATCATTATTTTGCTGGGCGGTTCGCTTGTCTGGCTGTTCGGTTTCAGCGGCGTACATATCGGTGCCAGCGGCTGGGTATTCGGCCTATGGGCCTACCTTTTGTCTCGCGCCTGGTTCCACCGAAGCTGGAGCAACCTGATAACGGCCGGTGTTGTAGCGGTGCTGTATGGTGGCCTGATCGTGGGTTTCCTGCCTCGTCAGGGGATCTCGTTCGAGGGGCACTTCTTTGGCGCGTTCGCCGGGTTTATTGCAGCCAAGGTACTTCTATCCTCGCCGCGCAGCAGGTTTAATGCCGGGTGAACGCACTTGAGCCTCCACACGCCGAGGCGATCTTGTCATCCGCAATCAAATACCCAGGGAGTCAGGGGCCAAATGTCGATGTTTCTTTTGTTGCGCCTGCGCGCCGCCTCCCTCTTTCCCCGCTTCTGCATCGCCTCCGCTCGCCTCAAGGAAATCTCCAATGGGATGGTTTAAACAATTGATGGGGCTTGAGGCCCCGAAAGCGAATACAGCGTCGCAATGGACAGCCGGCAACACCCAGCCGGTCACCGGCCCACTGGGCCTGGCACCCGGCAAAGGCGTGATGTTCGACGCGCGCCTGAAATTGTTGCTCGATGAAAAAACCACGGTAGTGATCCCCGGCTCCCAGGAAATCTGGGCCAACGGCACCGTTGATCTCGGCCAGTCGACCTGGCTGTCGCGCTACTACATGAACGACGAAGATTACTGGCTGCAGGTGCACACCACCGGCGAGATCGCCGGGCAGGTCGAGTCGGTGATCCTGTTCAATTACCTCAGTGTCGTCACCATCAGCAGTGAAGCGGAACTGCGTCGACTGGCGGGGCCACAGAGCCTGATCGGGCTGCCGACCTACACCCACAACGGCGTGGAGTACACCCGAGTGTGGGGCAGCGAGGCAGGCCAGACAGAGCTGGTGGCGATGACCGAACAGGTTGTAAACCCCGAGGACGCCTACAGCGTCGAGCACCGTTCGATGCTGTACGCCCGCGACACCGGCCTGACTGATCGTCGCGAGTTTCTGCTGTTTTCCGTCGAAGAAGACGCAGAGGGCACCGTCAGCCTGAGTACGTCGCTGGGCATTTCGCTGTACACAACCGACCTGACTACGCTTTAAAAAAGGAAAACTCCCATGCTGGAAGCTCTCTCTATCTCCCTGAACAAAGCCGCTGTGTTTGGCTTTGTCACCTACATCCTCGGTGCGGCTGTGCTGTTTGCACTGTTCCAGTTCATCTACACCCGCATCACGCCGCACAAGGAGTTCGAACTGATCCGTGCGGGTAACGTGTCGGCTGCGGTCGCCCTGGGCGGCGCTATCATCGGTTTCGCCATTCCGGCCAGCAACGTGATTGCCTACTCGATCAGCCTCCTCGACTTCGTCGTCTGGGCGGTGATTGCCGCCGTCGTCCAACTGTTGGCGTTTCTGCTGACCAGCCTGGTGCTCAAAGGCACGTCCGAGCGCATCAAGAATGGCGAACTCGCCGCCGGTATCTACGTGGCCGCCGTGTCCATCAGCGTCGGCATGTTGAATGCCGCGTGCATGACGCCTACCCAGAACTGATCGCGCACGGAGCTCCCGATGAAACGAAGCAAGTACGTCCAGTTGTCGCTGGCAGCGTCGGTCGCGATGGCGATATCCGGCTGCGGGCCGACCGAAAAAACCTACGATTTGCAAAAGAAGTACAACTTCCAGTCGGTTCAGCAATGCGCCGATGAAAAGCTTCCAGTGGACGTGTGCTCGGACGCCTACATGACGGCCATGGCCGAGCATCGGCGCATTGCACCGGTGTACGACAGCCAGGCCGATTGCGATGCCGACTTTGTCGCCAACTGGTGTCAGCAGGACTCCAACGGCAAGTTCATCCCCAAACTGGGCGGTTTCGAACTGACCGCCGCCGGCCAGGTGACGCAATCCCAGGTCGATGCGGCCAACGCGCAAGTCGGCGGTGCCCAAGCGAACAGTGGCGGCTCAGGCTTCTCCACCAGCAGCCTGCTCACCGGCCTGCTGATCGGCAACATGCTCAGCAACAATCGCAACAGCTACCGCTCCGAGCCGGTCTACCGCTACCGCGATGATCGCGGCGATTACGGCTCTTCGACGCTCAACCAGCGGGTCTCGAATGGGGCGACATTCGGCCGGTCCAACCAGGCCAGGTACGGCAGCAGCAATTACACCAACACGCTGCGCTCCTCCAGCAAGCCGGTGTCCGTGGCGTCCTCTACCTCCCGTGGCGGCTTTGGCAGCAAAGCCAGCGCCCGCAGCGGCTGGGGCGGTGGCGGGTCGAGCAGTTAAGGAAACCGGGCCATGAAAAAGATCCACTGTGCAGAGCGTCATGACTGGAAACGGACCGCCGACAGCCTCGGCTTCCTGTTCCACACCATCGACGACGAACCCTACTGGGACGAAAGCGCCTACTACCAATTCACGCTCAAGCAAATCGAGCGCGACCTCGAAGACCCGACCACCGAGATCCATGACATGTGCATGGACCTCGTGGCCCGCGTGGTTCAGAGCGAAGAGCTGTTGGAACGCCTGAGCATTCCCGCGCCGTTCTTCGACATGATTCGAACCTCATGGCTTGAAGGCCACCCGCACCTGTACGGGCGCATGGACTTTTCCTACAACGGCAGCGGGCCCGCCAAGCTGCTGGAACTCAACTACGACACACCGACCAGCCTCTATGAGGCGGCTGCGTTTCAATGGGGCTGGCTGGAACAATGCATCGAACGCGGCCTGCTGCCCAAGCACGCTGACCAGTTCAACAGCATCGACACCAAACTGCATCAGGCCTTCGCCCAATTGCAGGTCAACCAGCCGTTCTACTTCGCCTCGATGAAAGACTCGGTCGAAGATAAAGGCACCACCGACTACCTGCGCCTGGTCGCAGAAAAAGTCGGCATCGAATCACGCCACATCGACATCGAAGACATCGGCCTGACCAGTGATGGCCGTTTCGTCGACCTCGAAGATCGCTGGATCCCGCACCTGTTCAAACTGCACGCCTGGGAATTCATCTTCCACGAGCCCTTCGGCGCCGCGATTGCCCAGTGCGATACCCAGTTCTTCGAGCCCGCCTGGAAATCCATCCTCTCCAACAAAGGCATCCTGCCGCTGCTGTGGGAATTCAACAAAGGCCACCCCAACCTGCTCGCGTCCCACCTGGATACCGACCCCGGCAAAGCCGTGCCAAAGGGCTGGGTGCGCAAGCCGTTCTTCTCCCGCGAAGGCGCCAACATCGAACTGCACACCGCCGACGGCCTGATCGTAAAAGAAGACGGCCCCTACACGGATGCGCCGTTTATCCTCCAGGAGTTTGCGCCGCTGCCGCGCTTTGGTGACAGCTACACGCTGATCGGCTCCTGGGTGATCGGCGATCAAGCCGCCGGCATCGGCGTGCGCGAAGACAACAGTTTGATCACCAAGGACTCAAGCCGGTTCTTGCCGCACCTGATCCTCAACTGAGTAAGGGCAAACAGCGCCTCTGTGGTGAGCGGGTCTGCACCAATACTCAAGGCAGCTAAGATCAAATGTGGGAGCGGGCTTGCCCGCGAAGACGGTGTATCAGTCACCGAATATATCGACTGATTCACCGCCATCGCGGGCAAGCCCGCTCCCACAGTTTTTTGAGGGGGCTCTCAACCTCAGCCCTGACGCGCCGTCACCGCCGCATACCCATTCATCAAATTCCGATAGTTAGGAATCCGCTGAGACAACAAATTCCCCAACCCTTCCATGTCATTGCGCCAGTCGCCCTGCAACTCACACGCCACCGAAAACCAATTCATCAACTGCGCACCGGCCTGCGTCATCCGGCTCCACGCCGCCTGCTGCACCGTGGTATTAAACGTGCCCGACGCATCCGTCACCACAAACACCTCAAACCCTTCTGCCAGCGCCGACAACGTCGGGAACGCCACACACACATCCGTCACCACACCCGCAATGATGATCTGCTTACGCCCGGTCGCCTTGACCGCCTTAACGAAGTCCACGTTATCCCACGCATTAATCTGACCCGGGCGAGCGATATACGGCGCCTCCGGAAACATTTCCTTCAGCTCCGGCACCAACGGGCCGTTAGGGCCTTGCTCGAAACTGGTGGTGAGGATCGTCGGCAAGTTGAAGAACTTCGCCAGGTCGGCCAGGGCCAGCACGTTGTTCTTGAACTCGTTGGGGGAGAAGTCCTGCACAAGAGAGATCAGACCGGTTTGGTGGTCGACCAGCAGGACTACGGCGTCGTCTTTGTTCAAGCGGCTGAGGGTTGGAGTGCTCATGGTTGAAATCCTTTTTTGTTTAGGTTGGTTTGGCGTTGCGTTCAACATGGGCACAGATTAATGGGTGGGACGTGGGGGATAAATCGGGTGGGGTGAGTCTTACTGTCAACTCAAAGGCGACAGTGGTTGAAGAGCCAGCAGTACCGGTCCCTTTCATTTGCAGGACGTTTCCTAGAGAATCCGAGCGGCTTGCGCCAGCAAAATCCCGCGACTAGGCTGCGGACCGTCACTGCACATTCAGTGATCGGGTTTAGTCGCCCGGACTTCGCTAGGCGCACGCGCCATCCCAAAGCCAGGTGTCTCCTCATCTGCACTTTATGGTGGCTGTGCGCAGGGCATCTTCGGGTGCGCCGGTGCCTAGCGGCCGGTCGACTAACCTGCGTACAGCCGCCACCTCTGCTCGTTTAGTCGCGAAAGGACGGTGGTATCACTTACCGCTAGAGGTTTTCTATGGATAACGTTGTTTCGGATTTGCCGTCATCGGCTGCGACTAACCCATTTACCGTTAACGAAGAGCTGAGCTTTGAAGATGCCTGGGTGCGTGTTGCGGAGTTGCTTCAGTTTGCGGTGGCTACGTCGCGGGCGCTGGGTAAACCGCTGGAGGCGCCGCATCGGGCGGTGATGCATTTAGTGGAGATGGCGAAGATGGTGGCGGATCGGGCTGTGGAGTGTATGCAGCCTAAATAACGCGACTGAGGGGAGGGCGAGGCGATTAGCGGCCTGCTTTTGCTTATCCAATAGTCCAACAACGGTTGGACTATTGGTCTGTGGTTCTTACAGACATTAAAAAGCCGGCTTGTGGCCGGCTTCTCGGGGACTGCCCCAGCTTGTTTTTGACAAACCTCACCAGCCTTCAAATCGCTCAGCCAACTTACCGTCTGACTGAATAGTAGGGGCATCCGCGGGAACTCCTCCGCATCGCCAGGCAGGATGGATAGCGCAAAGCCACCCCCTGCCAAATGTGCGGCGGATGATACCCACATTCACCTCAAATGCCTACCTCCGGGTCCGATTTAGAGCCTTCCCAGCCCAGCAGTTGTTCGTCCAGCGGCACCGGTCGGCGGTTGTTGAGGGTGGACCACCAGAACACCCAGCCCACGATCTGAAAGTTCTGTTCGAAGCGTTGCTCGTGGGTGAGGTATTCGTCCGGGTGTTCGCTGGCGTTGTGGCTGCGCATGCGCAGGCCGCCGCCGGGGCGGTTGTAGAGGTATTTGATGCGTAGCATGCCGTCGTGTTCGACGGCGTAGATTTCGCCGTCGGTGATTTGGCTGCGGCCGCGGTCGATGGCGAGGGTGGCGCCTTGTTGGATGATGTCGATCATGCTGTTGTCGACCATGTAGGCGCCTATGGCGCGGTCGGGGTTTACGTTGAGGGTTTCCAGAGTGTGAAGGGAGACGCGAATGCGCTCGGTGGAGGTGAAGGTGGGGTGGAGGGCGATCTCCACGTCGATTTTTTCCGGGAGGCAGGCGGGGCCTGTGAGGTATTTGCCGCTTTCTTCGCGGGTGGGCAGTCCTTTGGTGGTGCCGGGGCCTTCCAGCAGGAAGTTGGCCGGTGGGTGTTTGAGGCCTTCGCCGGTGCGTAGCCAACGGCTGGAGACGCAGAGCAGTTCTGCGATCTCGTTGAGTCGGCCCATGGGCACGCCGCGTTTGAACCAGTTGTTCACGTGTTGAGGCGTGACGCCGCGGTTCTTGGCGAAGTCGGAGGCGGAAAGATGAACTTCCCGTAATAACGCTTTTAGTCGATCACCTGATGTATTCATAAACGCAGAGTTTACTGGCCGGAAAAAGACATCAAATAAACTATGCGTTGAATTGCGCGTGTAGGGATTTACTTAGTTGTAGGTCGATATGTCAGTGTCTTAACGCTGTTAAACATTGCGCATTAAACATTGCACTTGGAGTTTAATTTTTCCCACAAAAAAAGCCCCGAATAGTCGGGGCTTTTTTTAATTGCCGGGGCAATGAGGAGCGGGTATCAGCCTTTGTAGGCAGCCACCGACTTCATGATCTCGGCGCGGGCGGCGTCTGCGTTGCCCCAACCGTCGATCTTCACCCATTTGCCTTTTTCGAGGTCTTTGTAGTTCTCGAAGAAGTGCTTGATCTGTTCCAGCAGCAGTGGCGGCAGGTCAGTGTATTCCTTCACGTCCACGTACAGCTGGGACAGCTTGTCGTGGGGCACTGCGATAACTTTGGCATCGCCGCCGCCGTCGTCGGTCATGTTCAGGATGCCGACTGGGCGCGCGCGGATAACCGAGCCTGGGGTAACCGGGTAAGGGGTTACAACCAGCACGTCGAGGGGGTCACCGTCGTCAGCCAGGGTGTTGGGGATGAAACCGTAGTTGGCCGGGTAGAACATTGGGGTGGCCATGAAACGGTCAACGAACAGGCAGTCGCTGTCTTTGTCGATTTCGTATTTGATCGGCGCGTGGTTGGCCGGAATTTCGATGGCGACGTAGATGTCGTTCGGCAGGTCTTTGCCAGCCGGAATCTTGCTGTAGCTCATTGGGCGATGCCCCCGTAGTTGGCCATGGAACATGGCCGGATTGGCCTAAAAGTGGCGGCGATTATAGGCATATTCTGACGCCGATGCCATGCGTCAGACGTCGTACGGCGCGTGGCGTTCCGTCTGATAGCGCGCGTCGCTGGCTTGCAGTTGGTGCAGGCGGGCCATGGGATCCTGGCGATAGAAGCGGCTCAGTTGCGCGTACACCTGTGGATAAGTGCTGACCAGTAAATCCGGGGCGCTGAAAAAATATTCGCTGGTGACGGCAAAGAACTCCGCCGGGTTTTCGGCGGCGTAGGGGTCGATCTCGGTATGGGCGTCCGGGTTGGCGTCGAGCTGGCGATTGAGGTCATCAAAGGCGCTTTGCATTACGCTGGCCCATTCCTGCACGCGCATGTCGTGATGCAGCGGCGGCAGGCCGTTGGCGTCGCCGTTGAGCATGTCGAGTTTGTGCGCCAGCTCGTGGATCACCAGGTTGTAGCCTTCCCACTGGCCGCTGGCCAACACGCCGGGCCAGGCGAGAATCACCGGGCCTTGCTGCCAGGCTTCACCGCTGTGTTCGCCGTCCCACTCGTGTTCGACGCCGCTGGCATCGCGATGGCGTTGCGGGCTGACGAAGTCGTCGGGGTACAGCACGATTTCGTGGAAGCCCTGGTACCAATCGAGGTCGCCCAGGTTCATCAACGGCAGTTGCGCCTGGGCGGCGAGCAGCAGGCGGTGCTCCTGGTGCAGCTCGACGCCGGGCAGGGCGGTGAGGTGTTTTTCGGCGAGGAAGATCACGCAGGCTTCGCGCAGCCACTGGTCTTGCTCGGCGCTGATGCCGTCGAGAAAGCTCAGGTGGTGGCGCACCCGTTGCCAGGTGTCATCGGCAATCGGGTGCTTGGCCAGCAGGCGCCGGCGACGCCAGGCGCTGAGGGACCACATCGCAGGTTACTGCGGTTTGGCTTCGGAGGACGAGCGGCCAAAGCGGCTGCGGAACACACCGATGATCATCGGGATCAGCGACAGCAGGATGATAAACACCACCAGCAGCGACAGGTTCTTCTTGATGAACGGCACATTGCCGAAGAAGTAACCCAGGGTCACCAGGCCGCCGACCCACAGCACGGTGCCGAACACGCTGAACCCAAAGAAGCGCGGGTAAGGCATTTTGGCGATGCCGGCGACGAAGGGTGCGAAGGTGCGCAGGATCGGCAGGAAACGCGCCAGGGTCACGGTTTTGCCGCCGTGCTTGTCGTAGAACTCGTGGGTTTTTTGCAGGTAGTCGCGGCGGAAGATTTTCGAGTTCGGGTTGCTGAACAAGCGTTCGCCCACTGTTCGCCCGATCACGTAGTTGGTGCTGTCACCCAGGATGGCCGCCAGCATCAGCAAGCCGCCCAACAGGATCGGGTCCATGCCGCCGCCTGCCGCGATCGCGCCAGCGATGAACAGCAAGGAATCACCGGGCAGGAATGGCATGACCACCAAGCCAGTTTCGCAAAAGATAACCAGGAACAGAATGGCGTAGATCCACACTCCGTAGTTTCTCACCAGCATGTCGAGGTACACGTCGAGATGCAGGATAAGGTCGAGCGGGTTGAAATCCATGGATGGCACCTGTGTGAATGGCCCGGCTCAGCAGGCCAGTGCGGGGGTCTACGGGTAAGTAAGGCTACAAGTGTATGCCGTATTTCTTACAACCCTGAAAGGTCCGCATTATACGTATTGAGAGGTGAAAAGCGTGTGGGTTTTGTAGCGGGGCGTGTCGTGGGTATGTCCGATCTACATTGATCCAAATAGGGGAGCGGGCCTTCTGTGGCGAGCGGGCTTGCTGTGGCGAGCGGGCTTGCCCCGCGTTGGGCTGCGAAGCAGCCCCCGAGAAGTTCTGCATTCCTTCAGTTATAACTCGGCGTTTGGTTTTGGGGCTGCTGCGCAGCCCAACGCGGGGCAAGCCCGCTCGCCACACTCAGCCCGCTCGCCACTGTAAGGCCGTTCACCACAAGGGGAAGCCAACGTCATTCGGCGTTATCAGTTTTCGCTGATCGGCAACACGTAGTTCTTGAACTCCGTATCTTCGCGAAAGCCGATCGACTCATAAGTCTTCTGCGCCACCTCGTTATCACTGCTGGTTGACACCCGCAGCCGCACCGCCTGGGTTTCCTTGGCCATTTTCTTGGCCGTGCGCATCAGGTTGTCTGCCACCAATTGCCGGCGCGCATCTTCGGCCACGTAGATGTCGTTGAGGATCCACACGCGTTTAAGCGACAGCGACGAAAAGCTCGGGTACAGCTGACAAAAGCCCAGCAACCGCTTGTCATCATCGTCGGCCAGGGCCAGGTAGATCACCGACTCCTTGCGGCGCAGGCGTTTTTCCAGAAACGCCCGCGATGAATCCGGAAACGGCAGCGCGCCATAGAACTCGCGGTATTTGACGAACAACGGGGTCAACAGGTCTAAGTGTTCCAGGGTCGCTTGAGTAATCCGCATGCCAGGCCTCAACTTCCAAAGGGGGGATGACCACACAAGCGGCCGTGACCGGATGCTGCCTAATGGCGCGAAAAAGCGCAATCGTGCGGCTATCGTTCATTCCGGCGGGCTGAGCAGGAAATTGCCTTTCATCAGGTCAGGATCATCCGACTCGAGGGTCTGCACCTGTGCCTCGTCCTTGAGATTGACCCCCGACAGCTGCCGGCGACACGCCTCTTTCATCAAGTAAAGCAGGCGGTGCGCGGCCATGCCGTAGCTCAGGCCTTCCAGGCGCACATTGGAAATGCAGTTGCGATACGCATCGGTAAGCCCGACCTTGGGGTTGTAGGTGAAATACAGCCCCAGGCTGTCCGGCGAGCTGAGCCCCGGCCGCTCGCCGATCAGAATCACTACCATCTTGGCGCCCAGCAATTGGCCGATCTCATCGGCCACCGCTACGCGGCCCTGTTCCACCAGGATGACAGGCGACAAGGACCACCCTTCGGCGTGAGTCTGTTCTTCCATGCGTGTCAGAAACGGTAACGTGTGTTTATGCACGGCCAGCGCCGACAGCCCATCGGCCACCACCACGGCCAGGTCCACCCCGCCAGGGTTGGCGGCGGCGTAGTCGCGCAAGCTCTGCGCCGACTCATCACTGAGGCGTCGCCCCAGGTCCGGGCGTTGCAAATACATATGCCGGTCAACAGCGGCACTGTGCAGCAACAGGCTCTCACGGCCGCGCTCGGCCAATTGGCTGCTCAGGCCTTCATGGTCAAAAGGCAGGTGCACCGCATCGCGCGCCTGGGCGTGGGCGAATTGAAAATCCAGCTGCGCGCTGGTGGGAATGCTGGTGCCGGTGCGGCCCAGGGCGATGCGCGCCGGGGTCAGGCGGCGCAGTTCCAGCCACGGGTTGTCAGGCAGTTCTACTTGCACAGGCGGCTCCTTCATCCCAATTGCTTCAAGGCGTGGCGAAATGCCGGTGGCAGGCTGTTGCCGAAGTGCACCTTGCCGTCGGCTTGCGTGAAGATGCCCATCTTGGCCAGCCACTGTTCAAACTCCGGCGCCGGTTTTAAACCCAATGTTTGCCGGGCGTATAACGCGTCGTGAAACGAGGTGGTCTGGTAGTTGAGCATGATGTCGTCGGAGCCGGGGATGCCCATGATGAAGTTGATCCCGGCCACGCCCAACAGGGTCAGCAGGGTGTCCATGTCATCCTGGTCGGCCTCGGCGTGGTTGGTGTAGCAGATGTCGCACCCCATCGGCACGCCGAGCAGCTTGCCGCAGAAGTGGTCTTCGAGGCCGGCGCGGATGATCTGCTTGCCGTTGTACAGGTACTCGGGGCCGATAAAACCTACAACGGTGTTGACCAAAAACGGCTTGAAATGCCGCGCAACGGCGTAGGCGCGGGTTTCGCAGGTTTGCTGGTCGACGCCAAAGTGCGCGTTGGCCGACAAGGCGCTGCCCTGGCCGGTTTCGAAGTACATCAGGTTCTGGCCCAAGGTGCCGCGGTTCAGGCTCAAGCCCGCTTCGTAACCTTCCTGCAGCACGCTCAGGCTGATGCCGAAACTGGCGTTGGCCGCTTCGGTGCCGGCAATCGACTGAAACACCAGGTCCAGCGGTACACCTCGGTTGATGGCCTCGATGGACGTGGTCACGTGGGTCAGCACACACGCCTGGGTGGGGATTTCGTAGCGCTGGATGATCGCATCGAGCATCTCAAGCATCGCGCAGATCGAGGCGATGCTGTCGGTGGCCGGGTTGATGCCGATCATGGCGTCACCGTTGCCGTAGAGCAGGCCGTCGAGAATGCTCGCCGCGATGCCCGCCGGCTCATCCGTCGGGTGGTTGGGCTGCAGGCGCGTTGACAGGCGCCCGCGCAGGCCCATGGTGCCGCGAAACTGGGTGACCACGCGGATCTTTTGCGCAACCAGCACCAGGTCCTGCACGCGCATGATCTTGGAGACGGCGGCGGCCATTTCCGGTGTCAGCCCCGGCGCCAATGCGCGTAGGGCGTGTTCGTCGGCCGCGTCACTGAGCAGCCAGTCGCGCAGGCCGCCGACGGTGAGGTGACTGACCACGCTAAACGCCTGTTTATCGTGGGTGTCGATGATCAGCCGGGTGACTTCGTCGCTTTCGTAGGGGATCAGCACTTCTTCGAGGAAGTGTTTCAGCGGGATGTTCGCCAACGCCATCTGCGCGGCCACGCGTTCGCCGTCGTTCTGCGCGGCCACGCCGGCGAGGAAGTCCCCGGAGCGCGCCGGGCTGGCCTTGGCCATCACGTCCTTGAGGCTGTCGAAGCGGTAGGTCTGTGCACCCACCGCGTGGGAAAAGCTTGCCATACAGTGTCTCCTTGGCGACGCGGGCCAACTGCCCGCGTCGAGGTTTACGGCATTCAGTGCAAGGCGGCCTCTGCGGCCTGGATCGCGGCGAATTCTTCTTCGGGCGTGCCTGCTACCAAGTGATGCCGGCTGTAGAAAGCAAAGTAAGCAATTAATACTCCATAGATGATCGCGGCGCCAATCACCACCCGTGGATCCACCAGAAAGCCCGCTACTACGGCTACGCAGGCCAGTACCAGCGCGACACCTGAGGTGAAAATGCCGCCCGGTGTGCGGTACGGGCGATCCATTTTGGGGCGGCGGATGCGCAGGGTGATGTGCGCGGCCATCATCAGTACGTAGGAAATGGTCGCGCCAAACACCGCCACCAGGATCAGCAAATCACCCTGGCCGGTCAGCGACAGGCCAAAACCGATGATGCCCGGGATTACCAACGCCAGCACCGGCGCCTTGCTTTTGTTGGTCTGCGACAGTTTGCGCGGCAAGTAACCGGCGCGGGACAAGGCGAAGATCTGCCGGGAATACGCGTAGATGATCGAGAAAAAGCTCGCGATCAAGCCTGCCAAGCCGACCAGGTTGACGAAGCTGCCCATCCAGGTCGAACCGCCGTAGGACAGTGCCAGCGCCTCAACCAACGGGTTGCCCGACTTGATCAACGCGTAAGTGCCCGCGCCGCCGGGGGCGATAACCAGAATCAACAGGGCAAAACTGGTCAGCACCACAATGGCGCCGATCAGGCCACGAGGCAGGTCACGCTTGGGGTTCTTGGTTTCTTCGGCAGCCAACGGCACGCCTTCGACGGCGAGGAAAAACCAGATTGCATAGGGAATCGCCGCCCATACGCCGACGTAGCCGAACGGCAAGAACGTGCTGGCGCCTTTGGCCTCGGTCACCGGGATGTCCAGCAGGTTCGCAACGTTGAAGTGCGGCACCATCGACACCAGGAACACGCCCAAGGCAATCGCTGCAACGGCGGTAATCACAAACATCAGCTTCAAGGCTTCGCCCACGCCGAAAATGTGGATGCCGATAAAGATGATGTAGAACGCCAGGTAAATCATCCAGCCGCCAATGCCGAACAGCGACTCGCAATAAGCGCCGATAAACACCGCAATGGCGGCGGGGGCGATGGCGTATTCGATCAGGATCGCGGTGCCGGTGAGGAAGCCGCCCCAGGGGCCGAAGGCGCTGCGGGCAAAGCCGTAGCCGCCGCCGGCGGTGGGGATCATGGAAGACAGTTCGGCCAGGGAGAAGCACATGCACAGGTACATGGTGGCCATCAGCAAGGTGGCGAGGAACATGCCGCCCCAGCCACCTTGGGCCAGGCCGAAGTTCCAACCGGCGTAGTCGCCGGAGATCACATAGGCAACGCCAAGGCCGACCAACAGCACCCAGCCGGCGGCGCCTTTTTTCAGTTCGCGTTGTTGGAAGTAGTCGGTGCCGACTTTTTCGAAGTCGACGGAAGAGCCAGTAGGTTCGCTAGGCATGGGAAAGTACCGTCCATTCTTATTGTTTTTAACTCGGCCTCTTTGTGCCGAATGCGAGTTGCGAGTACTTGCGAAGAGCTAATGTGGGCGCTGGCTTGCCTGCGAAAGCAGTGTGTCAGCCACCACACGCTTAGTTGATACACCCCCATCGCAGGCAAGCCAGCTCCCACACTTGATTGCATTTCAAGTTGAGAACTGGTCGCCCGTTACAGGTTTAAGTTAGAAAAAGCCCAACGGATTAATGTCGTAGCTCACCAGCAAGTTCTTGGTCTGCTGGTAGTGATCCAACATCATCTTGTGCGTCTCACGGCCCACACCGGACTTCTTGTAACCGCCGAACGCGGCGTGCGCCGGGTACAGGTGGTAGCAGTTGGTCCACACGCGGCCGGCCTTGATCGCGCGGCCCATGCGGTAGGCGCGGTTGATGTCGCGGGTCCACACACCGGCACCCAGGCCGAACTCGGTGTCGTTGGCAATCGCCAGGGCTTCGGCTTCGTCCTTGAAGGTGGTGATGCTCACCACCGGGCCGAAGATTTCTTCCTGGAACACGCGCATTTCATTGGTGCCCTTGAGCAGGGTCGGCTGGATGTAATAACCGCCGGCCATGTCGCCGGTAAGCTGCTCGACCTTACCGCCGGTGAGCAGTTGCGCGCCTTCGCCCTTGGCGATTTCCAGGTAGGAGAGGATCTTGTCGAACTGCTGCTCGGACGCCTGGGCGCCCACCATGGTGTCGGTGTCCAGCGGGTCGCCGCGTTTGATCTGCTCGATCTTTTTCATCACCACTTTCATGAAGTCGTCGTAGATCGACTCTTCCACCAGCGCGCGCGATGGGCAGGTGCACACCTCGCCCTGGTTGAAGAACGCCAGCACCAGGCCTTCGGCGGCCTTTTCGATAAACGACGGTTCGGCTTTCATGATGTCGGCGAAGAAGATGTTCGGCGACTTGCCGCCCAGCTCAACGGTGGACGGAATAATGTTCTCGGCCGCCGCGTGCATGATGTGCGAGCCCACCGGTGTCGAGCCGGTAAAGGCGATCTTGGCGATGCGCTTGCTGGTGGCCAGGGCTTCGCCGGCTTCTTTGCCGTAACCGTGTACCACGTTCAGCACGCCTGGCGGCAGCAGGTCGCCGATCAGCTCCATCAGCACGTTGATGCCCAGCGGCGTTTGCTCGGCGGGCTTGAGCACCACGCAGTTACCGGCAGCCAGGGCCGGGGCGAGTTTCCACGCGGCCATCAGCAGCGGGAAGTTCCACGGGATGATCTGGCCGACCACGCCCAGCGGCTCGTGGAAGTGATACGAGGCGGTCAGTTCGTTGATTTCGGCGCTGGTGCCTTCCTGCGCGCGGATGCAGCCGGCGAAGTAGCGGAAGTGGTCGGCCGCCAGTGGGATGTCGGCGTTGAGGGTTTCACGCACGGCTTTGCCGTTGTCCCAGGTTTCGGTGATGGCCAGCAGTTCGAGGTTCTGTTCGATGCGGTCGGCGATTTTCAGCAGCACCAGCGAGCGGTCCTGAGCCGAGGTCTTGCCCCAGGCATCTGCGGCGGCGTGGGCGGCGTCGAGGGCTTTGTCGATGTCTTTGGCCGTGGAGCGCGGGAAGTCGGCGATAGGCTTGCCGTTGACCGGCGAGGTGTTGGTGAAGTAGTTGCCATCCACCGGCGCGACGAATTCGCCGCCGATGTAGTTACCGTACTTGGCCTTGAACGAAACGATCGCGCCTTCAGTACCGGGATTTGCATAACGCATGGTGGGTATCTCCTGACTTTTATGTTTATTGGAGTTCAGCGGTGTTGCGCTTGATAAAGCGTAGAGCAAAGGTCGGGCCACTGCTTTGCAGGCCAGGTAAATCAAGGGCTTGAGGTTTATTGCAAAGCGTTGCTGTGACAGGGCTGGTACAGGCGGGGTGACAGTGTGTGCCATAAACGGTACAGCCTATGACCGGCGGGTCTGCCCGGGATTGCAATGCCTGGATGGCTGGGGGATGCTGGCTGTTCTCACGCAGAGAGAATAATAAGAACATGCAAAACGATCATTTCAGTCGCCATGCCCAGCAAGTCCTCACCGTCACCCGTGGGCAGGACCTTGCCCAAGGCCCCGGCAGCGACCCGTCCATCGCCCGCTCCTGGCTGCGTTGCCTGGAGGATTATCACCTCGACCCCGCCTTGAGCATCGCCCCCACCGTGCTCGAACATGGCCGCCTGCTGGAAAGCCGCGAACGCCTGCAGCAGGTGCTGCACATCGCCGGCAGCGAAATGAACAGCCTGCATCAGCAGCTTTCCGGCGCCGGCCATGCGGTATTGCTCACCGATGCGCGTGGGGTGATTCTCAACTGTGTGACGGCACCTTCGGAACGCAAGATTTTCGAGCGTGCCGGGCTGTGGCTGGGCGCCGACTGGAGCGAAGCGTGCGAAGGCACCAACGGCATCGGCACCTGCCTGGTGGAGCGCCAGTCCCTGACCATTCACCGTGATGAACATTTTCGCGGCCGCCACACCGGCCTGACCTGTTCGGCAAGCCCGGTGTTCGACCCTCAGGGTGAGCTGTTGGCCGTGCTGGACGTGTCGTCGGCGCGTGAAGCCGTGTCGCGTCAGAGCCAATTCCACACCATGGCGCTGGTGAACCTGTCAGCGAAGATGATCGAGAGTTGTTACTTCCTGCGTCATTTTGAAAACCAGTGGTTGTTGCGTTTTCACCTGCAGGCCGAATCCGTGGGGCTGTTCAGTGAAGGGTTGCTGGCGTTCGATGGCGAAGGGCGGATCTGCGCCGTCAACCAAAGCGCGCTGAACCTGCTGGCACAGGCTCGTGGCGGTTTGCTGGGGCAACCGGTGGAGGCGTTTTTCGAGTGTTCCCTTGATCAGCTGCTCGGCCGTGCCAGCGCCAATGCGACAGCCAGTTGGCCACTGCGTACCCGTGATGGCCGGCATCTATTCGCCGCATTGCGCGGCCAGGCGCGCAGCGTACCGGCACCGCTGGCCAAGCCCGAGGCGCCGCGCCTGGCGGGCATCTGCCTGGGCGACCCGGTGCTGCAGAATGAGTTTCGCAAGGCGCTGCGGGTGTTCGAACGTGACGTGCCGTTGCTGATCAACGGTGAAACCGGTTCGGGCAAGGAAGCCTTCGCCAAGGCCGTGCATCAGGCCAGTCAGCGGGCCGACAAGGCGTTTGTTGCGCTCAATTGCGCCGCCATCCCTGAAAGCCTGATCGAAAGCGAGCTGTTCGGGTATCGCGGCGGCAGTTTTACCGGCGCGCTCAAGGAAGGCATGCGCGGCAAGTTACAGCAGGCCGACGGCGGCACCTTGTTTCTCGACGAGATCGGCGACATGCCCCTCGCATTGCAAACCCGTCTGCTGAGGGTGTTGGAAGACCGTCTGGTCGTGCCCATCGGCGGTGAGCCGCAAGCAATCAATGTGCGGATCATCAGCGCAACCCACCGTGATTTGTTGGCGCGTGTGGCCAGCGGCAGCTTCCGCGAAGATTTGTACTACCGCCTCAATGGCCTTGAAATTGACGTGCCGCCTCTGCGTGAGCGCAGCGACAAAGCCCAATTGCTGGACTTTTTGCTCGCCGATGAGGCGCCAGGGCAGGTCGTGTTGCTCGACCAGACAGCGCGCCAGGCGCTGCTGGACTTTGCCTGGCCGGGCAACGTGCGGCAGTTGCGCAACGTATTACGCACCTTGGCGGCGTTGTCCGAGGATGGGCGCATCAGGTTTGACGACTTGCCGCCAATCATTCGCCAGGCCCGCCCCGCCGTGGCCTCTGAACCCGTTCCCGGTCTTGCCTTGAACGATGCGGAGCGCGTGGCCTTGCTTGAAGCGTTGCAGCAACACCATTGGCACATGACCCACACCGCTGAGCATTTGGGGGTGAGCCGAAATACGCTTTACAGAAAGTTGCGCAAACACGGGATTGAACGAAGTTCTTGAGCTTAGTCAGGCAATTAACGCCGGTTATGTGTTGCGTAATGTAGAGAGAGAAACAACCAGTAATTGACATATCCGAACGCAGACTTTTTGGCAGTTTGTTGTGATGTTTGTAGGCGGTTGCACCACTCAGTGCGTGAACAGTCAGCCAGACTGTTTTGCCTGCGAGGTGTTGAATGACTAATGTTTCGAAGTTTAGTCCACAGCCAATCTTTGCAACTCATGCAGCGGCGCCGGTCGTGAAGTCCGCCCCGGCGCCTGTCGATAACCCTGCCATTGGACAGGCGCGCAGTGCCGCGTTGCCGGACAGCACCGAGTGCCGTGCCACGGGGGATGCCCAATTGGCGAGGTTCTTCGCAAGCGCATTGGCCACGCGTTCCTACCAGACGTCGGGGATGTCGCCTGATGTTCAAGTGCCCGCGGGGTCCACGCTTGGGCGTTGGCGCGCCCAGCTGGACAGCGCGTTCAAAGCCCCTGGGTTCCTCGCATGGGCAAAAGGGCAGGGGCTTGATACGGCGGGCATGCAACTGGACCCGGCGCGCGGGGAGCTTGCCGGCATCGTCGACGGCAAGGTGCAGACTTTTACGCTGCGGGACGATTCGGGGTGGTCCGATGTGTCCCGAACACTGTTGTCGATTGCCAGGGTGATCGCGCCTCAACCCGGGCATGGGTTCAGTTACCCCTGGCCGGAAGGCAAAGTGCCGTTGTACACAGTGGGCCGGTTTTACAACCAGCCGATAGACCTCACGCCGGCGCAAGCGGCCTTGCACCGCAAGAAGCTGGCGAATAAGGCGCTGTTTGAATTCGCGCCCTCGGCTTATGCATCGCTGCGGTCTGCAGAGGCGTTGGCCCAGCAGCAGACGGCGCTGGGTGATGACGCTGACCGTCATGCGCTCATGACTGCGCTGAGGTCTCAGGCAGACGACGCCAACGGGAGCATCGACCTGGACCAGGTCATGCTCCAGATCGACCCGCGTTCCAGCCGATTTGCCAGCGAGCAGCGCCGCCAGATGAGCGTGGCGCAAATGCTCAGGCAGGATGGGCATAAAGTGCCCGTCAATAGTCAGCAGGCCCAGGGTTTGGCGCTGGCTTTATCGTTTGACCTTGCCCACCGGGCGCCGCGGGCGAACGCTGGCGGGGCAAGGCCGATTGCTGGTTTATTGAGCGCAACCTCACTGCGCAAGGTCCGCGCAACGGTAGTTCAATGGCACAAGGCCCAAGTAACCCACCGTTCAAATCCTCAAGCGGGTGCCGGCAGCTTATTACGGGGGTTGATCAGCGAGCTTCCTCCGGCCACCAGGACGACGATAGCGACCAACCCTGCGTCGGCATTGGACCAGCTGATTCGATCACCCAAGGCGCGGGCCTTGGGTCAGGAGATACAAAAAAAGATCAAGGTGATCGAGACGCCCACCAGCGTCATTGAGAGTGTAAGTGTCGCCCTGGTGCAAGAGCTTGATCCTGGAATGGGCAAGTCCTGCTTCAACCTGGCGGGCTACAACCTGTATCAAAGGGACAACGCAGGTTACTCACCGGCAACCATCGTCAAAAGTTTCATCACTCACCTTGAGCGTAAGGTCGGGGTTGAAGCGGCGCCTCTTGCTGCGCAGCTGTTATTAGCGGCAGCCGCCCCGGAGTTCCTGGTAAAAGACATCCCGCCTAACCTTGTTTACGGCTCTCATACATGGGCGAACTTTTCCATCGAAGTTTCACGTATAGAGCAACAAGTGCCTGGCGCTTCGGGGAACATGACGTTCAGCCAGGTCATGGCGTTTGGTGAAGCGCCACTTACGTCCCTGGAAAGCGAGGATCAGCTGAGCGCTGCGTCAGGCATTGCGATTATTACCTGGGGCCTGGCCAACGGTGTTATCGCGCATAAACCCGACCACAACTATACGTACACAGACGTCAAGCGTTCCCAAGAGGCGTTGAATAAACAACAAAAAGAGCTGGCATGGGCGCGTGATACCTTGTCAGCGCCTGCGACGACACGGGAGCAGTTGGCGGCGGCTGAGTTGAAGCGGGTGTTTCCTGAGTTGGACCCCACCCAAAAAGTATTGCAGGCACCGTGGGTCAAACATGACCCTGTTTCGCTGCTTGATGTCTATATGAGCGGGCCGATCAAGCCAGAGCGCTGGCGGTCGCTGAATAACAAGGTGCTGCCTTGGGCGGCAATAACGCCACGCCTTACTCAACTTGTTCCCGATATCAATCAGGTATTTTCTACAACGTTTGAGAACTATAAAGTGGCGCACGACAGTGCCTGGGCCATTCAGTTTAAGTATCAGCTTTCGCTTTTACCCAGGGAGGATCAAGCGCGGATCGAACAGTCGGCGGTCAGTTTTATCGAGGTGTCTCGCCCCTTTCTCAATACAGCGCCCGCACCGGGATTGTCCTGGAACAGTGCAGAGCCTGTATCAGGGCTCTCCTTGTACGCCGATATCAAGCCCCGCACGCCGACAGCACAGGAGATAGAGGCACTCAAGGGCCGGCATGGTTTGCTCATGAAAGTAGCGGGGAGTGCGGGCCAGGCCAGCTACTACAGTTACTTCCCGGCATTGGGGCGGTTCGTCAAGGAAAGCGGGTTTCCGGGTGAACACACCAATGCTAACGATGGCGCTTATTTTGGCGGGAGCACCCAAGGCCGTGTTCCGGGCACGTACAACGTCTATACGCAATACGGCGTGACCCATCACGGACGTGATCCCCTTGAAAACCCCGGTAAATCACACGGGACGTATTTTTCCGCCAAAAGCGGTGCCCTTGGTATCACCGCAGCCAGCTTTTTTACCCGTGACTATGAGGCGCTAAAGTCCAAGGCGGCCGGCATGACAGCGATAGAAAAGGGAGAGCGCTACGACAAACAGTTGAAGGCTTTTTTTCTTGGGCTTATCCCTTTCTACGACGGTATTCAGGACGCGATCAAGGGTGACGTATCGGGCGCGATCTTTAATATCGGCTTCGATATTTTAGGCTTTGCGCTTCCGGCGCTTAACACGGCTCGAAAAGCAGTCAAGGGCGGTCAGTCGCTCGGCAATGTCATCAAGAGTTCGGTCTTTTCCGGTGTCGGCGCTTCGGTGGGCTATACCGATGCGGCCGATATTGCAAAAAACCTTAATCGAGGCGCGAGCGCTGGGTATAAAGATATCAAGTACGTGCTTGAACATGGCGACGAGGTGTTGTCCCGATTAAGAGGGCGCTGGCGCAGCTATGATGTGACAAAAGTTTATAAAGACGATGATATCGTTAAGGGGTTTCATCGCGCGCAAAGCAATAGTTTGTGGGTGCCCGTGGTTGCAGTTTTCAAGAAAGGTGCATGGTACGCCTACAATATTCTCACTAATACGCCGTTTGGGCCTCAGTTGCTGCAGTTCGGTGTAGTAAGCGCAATAGCGCCTGCGGCCAAATAGTTTAGCAAGTAGTTACATTGTGCTATGTGGCGGTCTCTTCGTATTTGAGAAGTTATGGCTGTGGGTAAGTGGCATGCTAATTAATCGGTTGTATATTTATAGACTCTGGTCGGAACGTTATTGATTGTTTTGCCACGTATTAAATGAAGGAAATGGATGACTTTCTAATGTTAATCAACCATTAGGTAAATCATTATGATGTTTTCAAATTCAATCTCGCGGCCATTGGCATTCTCAAAGATCGGCGATCTTTTCTCCACGGGTTTTAACAGGGTGGATGTCTCGGGTGTTCCTTCCGGTTCTACGCGAGTGATTGACGCGCCGAAACTGGAAGGCGGGGCAGGCAGTAAACCCGGGGCTGGCAATCAGGCCTATGATCAGCAGTTCGTGGACGCACACGTGAATGGCTTCAGCGCGCCAGGCCATGCGAGCGGTACCCGCACGCCGGGAGAGGCACCTGATACGCCTGACACACCGGAAATGGCTGATTATCACGCCAGGCATCAAAAAGAATGGCAAGCCCAGAAAGATGCTGGATTGCGAGATAAGTTGTTTGCGCAGCCGACGCCCGGTCGAGTAGAGGGCCAGGAAGTCGAACCGTTTTCTGCACAGGGCCTGGAAGAAAACGCAGTAGAGTTGGTGAAAGCCAGCAGTGCGAAAGCGGACCGCGCGCTTCCACTTCAGCGCAAGGACATTGCAAAAGTCGCCAGCATCACGGCCGCGGTCACAGTACCGCTGTCGACGGTCGGCGTGGTCGTCAGCGGAGCCATTCTGGAGGTTGTAAAACCCCTCATCAGTTCGGCGCAGACGGCCGCCACCGAGCAAAGTGTTCAGGATGGGCGTTTGGTGGATCATAGTCAGAAGAGCGTATTCCTGTTGGCGAATACCTTGGCGGATCTTCGTTCCGAGCCGCATGTACAGCCAGGCTTGGAATGGGTAGCGAAAACAAATGAAGAGCGAATGGATTATCTCGAGGAGATGCTTGATTACATTGAGCCGGCATTTGCCAACGAAGCGCAGAAGCTGAGTATTTCCTTTCAGGCCGCCTCAACCGGGGCCGCAAAAGACGACATCAAAAGCCGGGCGCTTGGCTTGGAGTCCAGGATGGCGGCCCTTACCGCATTGATGGGGGCAATGAAAGTCAAGCATAGGGCCAGCGCCGCCTAGGTGAGCGCCGACGTTCCAGGCTCCGAGCCACGGAGCCAGCAATGAAAGAAGTGCTGTTGTGTTCGATGGGTTGCGTACTGGCAACCACAGCGTACGTGGCGGCACTTCTTTTTCGGCAAACGCACGTCGGGATTGACCCCCGTCAGCGCTGCACGGCGACAGCTAAAGAGTGCGATTTTCCCCTCCCTGCGCTAACCTGCCTCGATGTTTTACGAGGTCAACCATGCACATTCATATTCTCGGTATTTGCGGCACCTTCATGGGCTCGATGGCGGTTCTGGCCAAAGAGCTGGGCCACCACGTCACCGGCTCCGACGCCAACGTTTACCCGCCCATGAGCACGCAACTGCAGGCCCAGGGTATCGAGTTGACCCAAGGCTACGATCCGTCGCAATTCGACCCGGTGCCAGACCTGGTGGTGATCGGCAACGCCATGGTGCGTGGCAACCCGGCGGTCGAGTACGTACTCAATAAAGGTTTACCTTATGTCTCCGGCCCGCAGTGGCTGGCGGACCACGTGCTGCAAGGTCGCTGGGTACTCGCGGTGGCTGGCACTCACGGCAAGACCACCACCAGCAGCATGCTCGCCTGGGTGTTGGAACACGCGGGCATGAGCCCAGGCTTTTTGATTGGCGGTGTGCCGCAGAACTTCGCGGTGTCGGCGCGCCTGGGTGACACGCCGTTCTTTGTGATCGAGGCGGATGAATACGACAGCGCGTTCTTCGACAAACGCTCCAAGTTCGTCCATTACCGCCCGCGCACGGCGATCCTGAACAACCTTGAGTTCGATCACGCCGACATCTTCCCCGATCTGCCGGCCATCGAGCGCCAGTTTCACCACTTGGTGCGCACCATTCCGAGCGAAGGCCTGGTCATCCATCCGACCACCGAGCCGGCGTTGCAGCGCGTGATCGACATGGGCTGCTGGACCCCGGTGCAAACCACCGGCGCGGGCGGGCAGTGGCAGGTCAAGCTGCTCAGCGAAGACGGTTCCAGATTTGAAGTGCTGTTTGAAGGGCAAGCCCAAGGCATCGTCGAGTGGGGCATGACTGGCCAGCACAACGTCGCCAACGCGTTGGTCACCCTGGCGGCCGCGCGACATGTGGGCGTGGTGCCCGCCATGGGCATCGCCGCGTTGAGTGCCTTCAAAAGCGTGAAACGCCGCATGGAGAAAGTCGCCGACGTCAACGGCATTACCATCTACGACGACTTTGCCCACCACCCGACGGCCATTGCCACCACGCTGGATGGCCTGCGCAAGCAGGTCGGCGATGCGCCGATCATTGCCATTGTCGAGCCGCGCTCCAATTCCATGAAGCTGGGCGCGCACCGCGATGGCCTGCCGGAAAGCGTCAACGACGCCGACCAAGTGGTCTGGTATGCGCCGCCCAACCTTGGCTGGGACCTGCCGGGCATTGCAGCGCTGTGCACCGTGCCTTCCACCGTTTGCGATTCCATCGAGGGCATCATTGAACACGTCAAGCATCAAGCCACGCCGGGCACCCACATCGTGGTGATGAGCAACGGCGGCTTCGGCGGTCTGCATGGCAAGCTGGCCGAGGCCCTGAAATGAGCGGCCCGGAACGCGTCACGCTGGCGATGACCGGTGCCTCCGGCGCGCCTTATGGCCTGCGCTTGCTCGATTGCCTGGTGCGCGAAGACCGCGAGGTGCATTTTTTGATCTCCAAGGCCGCGCAGTTGGTGTTGGCCACCGAAACTGATGTCGCGTTGCCGCCCAAAGTGCAGATGATGCAAGCCTTCCTCACCGAATACACGGGCGCGGCGGCAGGGCAGATCAAGGTTTACGGCAAAGAGGATTGGATGTCGCCCGTGGCCTCAGGCTCCGGAGCGCCGGCGGCGATGGTGGTGGTGCCGTGCTCGACCGGCACCTTGTCGGCGATTGCGACGGGCGCCTGCAACAACTTGATCGAGCGCGCGGCGGACGTGACCTTGAAGGAGCGCCGCCAGCTGATTCTGGTGCCGCGCGAGGCGCCGTATTCGAGTATCCATCTGGAGCACATGCTCAAGTTGTCGAACATGGGTGTGACCATCTTGCCGGCTTCGCCTGGCTTCTATCACCAGCCACAGACCATTGATGACCTGGTGGATTTCGTGGTCGCGCGGATTCTCAACCTGCTGAATATTCCCCAAGACATGCTGCCGCGTTGGGGCGAGCACCATTTGAGCAGCGATGAATAAGGCGCTGCTGGTGATGCTGGCGCTGCAACTGACGGGCTGCGCCACCGCGCGCACGCTCGACGCCGCGCAGCCTGGCGCGCCGGTGGTGTACGCCGGCACACGGCTGGATTTGTATGCGATTAACGGCGGCT
Organism: Pseudomonas sp. 14P_5.3_Bac1; assembly: GCF_025466135.1. Taxonomy (NCBI): domain Bacteria; kingdom Pseudomonadati; phylum Pseudomonadota; class Gammaproteobacteria; order Pseudomonadales; family Pseudomonadaceae; genus Pseudomonas; species Pseudomonas sp. 14P_5.3_Bac1. Next base: position 132,708 of record NZ_JANLOF010000066.1, read on the forward strand.
GTTGCGCCAAGGACCGGTTTGGCGCTGAAGCGCCGAGCTATCCGCACATCGACCTGCCGGCCAGTGCGTTGCTCGACACGCTGCTGTTGCCGTTGTCGGCGTTGACGGTATTGGGCGTGGGTTTCAATGCAACCGGTGGTCTGTAGCACCGACCTCGCAGGCAACACAAAACCAATGTGGGAGCGGGCTTGCTCGCGAAGGCGGCGTGTCAGTCGATGCCTAAGTTGACTGGTCCACCGCCTTCGCGAGCAAGTCCGCTCCCACCGTTTGTTGCGTGCCAGAGCTCAATGACATTACTTGCCGAGTTTGCGTAGCTCATCCGACTCGACCACCCGCACCCCGTCCTGCTCTTCCAGCGCCAGGCGCCACATGGCCCGGGCCAGCTCGCAGACTTCAATGCCGTGGTACTTGCCTGGAATCAACCGCGACAACGGCCCGGCGAGCTGTTCAGCCAGGCGAGGTTCCAGGCGCTCTCCCAGCAGCAGCGAAGGGCGCGCGATGGTCAGTTGCGGCCAGTCCTGAGCCTTCAACGCCTGTTCCATTTCGCCTTTGACGCGGTTGTAGAAGATCGAGGATTTCGGGTCGGCGCCAATTGCACTGATCACGATCAGGTGCCGCGCGCCCATTTCCCGAGCGCGCTTGGCGAAGGCCACGACCATGTCCAGATCGACGGCGCGAAAGGCCGCTTCGGAGCCAGCCTGTTTGATTGTGGTGCCCAGGCAGCAGAAGGCGATATCGACCTGGCCGCTCAGTTGCGGCAGCAACGCCACTGGATCACCCACCGGGTTTTCCAGGTGCGGGTGTTCAGCCAGCGGCTTGCGGCTAGGCGCCAGTACGCGGGTCACGGTAGGTTCGTTGAGCAGGCGGTCGAGCAGGTGTTCGCCGGTGAGGCCCGAGGCCCCGGCGAGCAAGATATGTTGTGGTGTCAGGTACATGGTGTTTCCCCCTTGTAACACGTTACAGCTTAGTTGCCTTTGGCTTCCTTGCTATTCATTGAGACGCTTTCGAGCGCCTTTCGTGCCTGCTGTTTACGTAATAACTGCCAATGGGCGATCACGCCTTTGGGCGCCCAGATCTGCGGTTCGGACGCTTCGAAGTTGTCCGCCTGTTCGCGCTCGGCCACGTGCATTTGTGCCAGTTTGAAAGCCTGCTGTAAGTCATCTGTCTGGTTTAAAGCTTGTGCGAAAAGGGCATCGCCAAAGTAGGTGAAGTCCGCTTCCTCGGAGCAGCCAAAGGACACGCGATCGGCACGCGAGGCGGTCATGATCAGCGTGCGCTCATCTTTGAGCGCCGGGATAAACCCACCGGAGTAGCAGGCGGAAATCACGATGACCTTGTCGCGGTTTTTCAGGGGGGCGAGCACGGCCGCCAGTTCATCGGCCGGCAGGTCGGCCAGTTCCATGCGCGGTTGGTCGAGCACCAGTTCGTGCTCGTGGGTGCCATGGCTGGTCATGTAGATAAACACCAGGTCTTCCGGCCCCGTGCGCTCGGCAAGGGTTTGCACGGCGCGGCGCAGGCTTTCGCGCGTGGCCAGAGGGCGGTCGGCAATATGGTCACGGTGGTTGACCAGGCGAATCTGCCCGCGCGCGCCGAAACGGGTAGCGAGCATGTTGCTCACGTAATCGGCTTCGCGCAGGAACACGCTTTGCTTGCCGTCGCCGGCCAGCACCAGGGTGTACAGCTCGACGGCGGGGGTGGAGGCGGGCACGGCGGCAAGGGCGGCATCGAGCAAGCGGCCTTGGGCCAGTATGCCGATTTCCAGCGGGTCGGGCAGCAGCTTGCCGTCGGCGTCGCGCACGCGCATGCCATTGACCCAGGTGCCGGCCTCTACGGTGCCATCAGTGAGCACGAGGGTGCCCTTGCCTTGATAGCTGTCGCTGTCGAAATCCCCGATATAGAAGCTGCCGTCAGTGAGGTTCAAGCGGCCTTCGCCGGTGAAGCGCCAGTCGCTGAACTGGCCGACATAGTGGCTGCCGTCCACGCCGATCAGCTCGCCTTTGCCGCTGAGGGCGCCTTCCTTGAACTGGCCGATCCACACGTCGCCGTCGGCGTTTTCATAGCGGCCTTTGCCGTTGAGCTGGTTCTGTTTGAACTGGCCGACATAGATGTCGCCGTCGGCGCTGTTGAACGTGCCATTGCCTTCGAGTTGGCCATCGACAAAGTGGCCGCTGAACTGGTTGCCACTGTCGTCGTTACGCTGGCCTTCGCCATTCGGTTTGCCGTGGGCGAACTGGCCCTGGTATTGGCTGCCGTCGGCCAGCTCAAGGCGGCCAAGGCCGGAATATTGATCGTCCTTGAATTCGCCGCGATAGGTCATTTGCCCCTCTTTGAGGGTGCCCTCGCCGTTGCGCCGGCCATTTTTGAAACCACCAACGTAACTGCTGCCCGCCGTGGTCAGGCTGCCCTGGCCATCGAACAGGCCTTGCTTGAACTGACCTTTATAGACCTCGCCGTTACTGCCATGCCATTCACCCTGGCCGTGCCATTGACCTTTGTCGAACTGGCCGGCGTACCAACTGCCGTTGGGGTAGTCGACCCGGCCTTGACCTTGCAGCAAACCATTGACCACATCGCCCCGGTAACGGCCGCCGTCGGGCAGGCGCGCATCGGGCGGCAACAGCGATTCGCCGTCTCCGCAAGCGGTGAGCAACAGGGCAAGGGCAAGGGGAGCGAGTGGGCGCATAGCGGGATCCGGATAATTGAGCGCCGAGTATGCCGCAGCTGCGAGTTTCATACATAAATTTACATACGCTGTGGTGAGGTTTATATCCCCACCACAGGCGCGGGCTTACACGAAGTAGAGCGACAACGACTCGGCGACGTAAGCCGGTTTTTCCTGCCCGTCGATTTCCAGGGTGGCGGTGGCTTTGAGTAGCCATTGGCCAGGCTTTTTCTCGGTGACGTCATTGAGCGTTACGTTCAGGCGCACCTTGGAGTTGACCTTGACCGGCTGGATGAAGCGTACGCTGTCCAGGCCATAGTTGACCGCCATCTTCAGGCCTTCGGGCACGATCAGAAGGTCTTCCATCAGCTTGGGTATCAGCGACAGCGACAGGAAACCGTGGGCGATGGTGCCGCCGAACGGGGTCTGCGCGGCCTTGACCGGGTCGACGTGGATGAACTGATGATCGCCGGTGGCCTCCGCAAACAGGTTGATACGCGCCTGGTCGATGGTGAGCCATTCGGAACGTCCCAGTTCCTTGCCGACATAATCTTTGAGCTGCGCTACGGGTACATAGGGCATTGTGACTCTCCTTGGTTCATCGTTTTTATAGGTGGGCCAAATCCAGGGTAGATCATCATGGGCAACCCACCCGGTCAACCCACCATGCTTTTGGCGAATGCCGAAGCATAGAGCCGGCGTGCTTATAATGCGGGCGGGTTTTGAGGGGGAGATAAGCGATGCTGTTAAGGGGCCTGACATGGCTGGTGCTGTTTCAATTGATCGGCACCGCGATCAACCATTTGCTGATGCCGGTGCTGCCTGGGCCGATCATCGGCTTGCTGCTGATGCTGGGCTTTCTGATCTGGCGCGGTGAAGTCGGCGAGCCCTTGAGCCTGGCCGCCAGCAGCCTGTTGCGTTATTTGCCATTGCTGCTGGTGCCGCCGGCCGTGGGCGTGATGGTGTACGCCAGGGACATCGCCGCCGACTTCTGGGCTATCGTCGGCGCGCTGGTGTTGTCGCTGGTGATCGCCATGGGCTTTGTCGGTGTGCTGATGCAGCAGATGGTTAAACGCAAGGAGAAGGATCAATGACCTTCGACTGGCAAGGCGCATGGACGGCGGTCATTCATCACCCTCTGTTCGGCATCGGTATCACCCTTGGTGCCTATCAACTGGTGTTGGCGGCTTTCGAGAAAACCCGCTGGATCTTCCTGCAGCCGGTGCTGGTGTCCATGCTGCTGGTGATCGGCGTATTGCTCAGTTGTGGCCTGACTTACGTCGAGTACCGCAAAAGCACCGAGATCATGGGCATCCTGCTCGGCCCGGCGACCGTGGCCCTGGCGGTGCCGCTGTTTCTGAACCTGCGGCGGATCCGCCAATTGTTCTGGCCGATTTTTACTACGCTGGTGGTAGGTGGCGTGTTGGCCACTGGTCTGTGTGTGCTGCTGGGCTGGTGGTTTGGCGCTGAGCATAGGATGCTGATGACCATGGCGCCCAAGTCGGTGACCTCGCCGATTGCCATGCTGGTGGCCGAGCAGATCGGTGGCGTGGCGGCCCTGGCGGCGGTGTTTGTGTTGATCACCGGTGTGGTCGGCGCGATGATCGGCCCGGCGTACCTGTCGCGCCTGGGCGTGCACAGCCCCGAAGCGCGCGGCATGGCCCTGGGCATGACCGCCCATGCGGTCGGCACCTCGGTCGCGCTGCAGGAAAGCGAAGAGTGCGGCGCCTTCGCGGCGTTGGCCATGAGTCTGATGGGCGTGGCCACGGCGGTGTTCCTGCCGCTGGCCGTGTCCGTGATCGTTTAAACCGGGTTTGAAGGAAACCTCTATGAGTCTGGCGCTGTTCCCGCTCAATACCGTGCTGTTCCCTGGCTGCACCCTCGACTTGCAACTGTTCGAGGCGCGCTACCTGGACATGATCAGCCGCTGCATGAAAAAGGGCGAAAGCTTCGGCGTGGTGTGCATCTTAAGCGGCAGGGAAGTGGGCATGGCCCCGGACGGCTACGCGCTGATCGGCTGTGAAGCGCTGATTCGCGACTTCAAGCAACAGGACAACGGCCTGCTGGGGATTCGCGTCGAAGGCGGGCGCAGGTTCCGCGTGCGTGACACCGGCGTGCAGAAGGACCAGCTACTGGTCGCCGAGGTGCAGTGGCTCGAAGAGCTGCCGGATCAACCGCTGGAAGAAGAGGACGCTGACCTGCTGGCATTGCTCCAGGCGCTGGCTGAGCATCCGATGGTTGCCTCGCTGGACATGGGCACCCACGCCGATGGCCAGCAAGCCTTGGGTAACCAGCTGGCCTATCTGCTGCCGTTCACCGAGGCCGACAAGATCGACCTGCTGCAACTCGACGACCCGCAGCAACGCCTGGATGCCATCCAGATGTTGCTCGACGAGTTGCAGGGCGAACTCTTCACTCAGTAGGCGTAGCGCAGCAGGGCGTGCGGGGTGCCGGTCAGGGCGATAAAAATCATGAGCGCCACCAGCACCGGCAGCAGCAGCCACCAGGTCTTGCGCGGCATGGCCGGCAGCGGGCTTTGATACTGGGTGACGGTCAGGCTGAACGCACACACCGTCATCGCCAGCAACGTGCCGGCCAGGATGTCCGTGGGCCAATGCGCGCCGAGATAGACGCGCGACAGCGCAATGAAGGCCGCCGGAATACAGCCCAGCAGCATCCAGGTCAGGCGCAATCTTGTGGGTTGGCCGCGACCGGCCAGTACCGCCAGCGCCAGGAAAAACGCAAATGCGCCGGAGGCGTGGCCGCTGGGCATGCTGAAACTGGTCAGCGGGTCGGTGAGGATTTCCGGCCGGCCACGGGCGAAAAACAGCTTGGTGCCGGTGTTGATCACCGCCGCGCCGGCCAGCGTCGCGCCGACGAACACCGCATGACGCCACTGCCGCGCCAGCAGCAACAAACCGGTGAAGATGGCGCTGGCGAAAAACATCTTCCTGAACTCACCCAGCTGGGTGATCCGCACCATCACCTCGTCCAGCCAGGGGCTACGGTGTTCCTGCACCAGTGCGCTCAACCCTTGATCAAAGTCATTGAGGTGCGGGTAGCCAATGAACAGGGCGATCAACAGCGTCAGGCTGGCGCAACCCATCCACAAGGTGGCGCGACGATGGCCGCGCAGGCTGCTGTTCAAGCTCAGGCCCAGCAACACCGCCAGGCAGGCCGCGACGATACCTGCCTGCGGCCAGAAAGCGGCTGGCAGTGGCAGGCGAAAGGCCGCGCCGGTGGCCCAGCCCGGCAGCAGATAGGCCACCGACCAGCCGGCCGCCGCCAACACGCTCACGGCGGCAAAGCGCGGGAAGGGCATGTCGCACATCCCGGCCACCATCGGCAGCATCGGACGCAACGGGCCGATGAAACGTCCTACCAACAGGCTGGCGATGCCGTACTTGTGGAAGTAGGTTTCTGCGCCGTTCATCCATTCAGGATGGTGGCGCAGGCCGGGCAAGCGTCGGATGTTCTGATGGAAATGTCGGCCCAGGTAGTAGGAAACCCCGTCGCCCAGCAAGCCGCCGAGGAAACCCAGCAACAGGGTTTCACTCAAGGACAGCGCGCCACTGCCGGCGAGCGCCGCAATGGCAAACAGCAGCACAGTGCCCGGCACGATCAGCCCGGCGATGGCCAGGCATTCCACGCACGCGACGATAAACACCGCGACGGCCAGCCATTGCGGGTTCAGGGTCAGCCAGCCGGTAATGCTATCGAGCCATTGGCCCATACAATCAACTCCATATCTGTATTGCGAAACCTGAGACAGTGAAGATCAACTGTGGGAGCGGGCTTGCCTGCGATGGCGGCCTCAAGACGACCATAGAGTCGCCTGGGCCACCGCTATCGCAGGCAAGCCAGCTCCCACATTGGAATTGCTGTGCTGCGGGTTTCTACGTTCAATCAATTCAAATCAAAAAGTAATCGCGGCCTTCGACCTGGCCCCGGCGCAGCGGGTTCCGGGTGCAATACGGTGCATAGCCCGCGTCCACAAAGCGGTACATCAAATGTTCATCGCGCCCGCTGGGTATGCCCAGGCGCGTGGTCTGGATGATCTGCGACGGCGCCTGGCCGACGTCTTCAACGTAGAGCAGTTCCTGGTCAAAACGCTTGGCATCCCACATCGGCACTTTCAATCCCAAGGCTTTGCACAGCAGCGTCTGGCCCGCACAGAGTTTCTGCGTGGGGCGAGGGTGGCCGTTGGCGTCGGGGTTGTTGAGCAGCATCTGCGCCAGACTCGCCGGGCCGGAGAGCTCATCGACCCACGGATACGCCGATTTGATCAGCACGGCATTGCCTGGGCCCTGGGCGCTGAAGTTCAGCGAATCGCCGCCACGGGCGTAGTACATGTAGATGTGCCCGCCATCCAGAAACAAAGCCTTACGCTTTTCTGTGTAGCCGAGCGACGCGTGACTGCCTTTTTCGGCCACGTAATAGGCTTCGGTTTCAATAATTCGCGCTGAAAGCCAGATATCGCCCACGCGGTGGCGTATGACTTTTCCGAGTAATTCGCGCGCGAGTAGTTGCGCGTCGCGGTCGAAGAAGCTGTCGGGCAGGGCGCTGGCGGGGAGCAGAGGGGCAAAACTGGACATGGCGATCAGGGTTAATGCGGCTAAATGTGACGGAATAATAACAACTCCCACCTTAATTACCGCTGAACCCCAAGTTTTTACAGTTCATTTCGACCATCCGCCCCTCACCGCTGTCAGTCGGGCGGCGTCACAGCTATAATCTGCCGCTTTCCTCTTTGCCAAGACTCCCTGACCATGACTGAGTCCGTTCTTGACTACATGACCCGCCTGGGTCGCGCTGCCCGGCAGGCCTCGCGGTTGATCGCCCGTGCGAGCACTGCGCAGAAGAACCGTGCCCTGTTGGCCGCCGCCGATGCTTTGGATGCTTCGCGCTCCGAGCTGGCCACCGCCAATGAACAGGACCTGGCCAATGGCCGCGCCAATGGCCTGGAGCCAGCCCTGCTCGACCGCCTGGCGCTGACCCCGGCGCGTATCGACGACATGATCGAAGGCCTGCGTCAGGTGGCCAAGCTGCCTGACCCCATCGGTGAAATCCGCGACATGCGTTACCTGCCGTCCGGTATCCAGGTCGGCAAAATGCGCGTGCCCCTGGGCGTGATCGGCATCATCTATGAGTCGCGCCCGAACGTGACCATCGACGCCGCGAGCCTGTGCCTCAAGTCGGGCAACGCTACGATCCTGCGTGGCGGTTCCGAGGCGATTAATTCCAACCGCGCCATCGCCGCCTGCATTCAGCAGGGCCTGGCCGTGGCCGAGTTGCCGGCTGAAGTGGTGCAAGTGGTGGAAACCACCGACCGCGCCGCCGTTGGCGCGCTGATCACCATGCCGGAATTTGTCGACGTGATCGTGCCGCGCGGTGGCAAGAGCCTGATCGAGCGCGTGAGCCGCGATGCCAAGGTGCCAGTGATCAAGCACCTGGACGGCGTTTGCCATGTGTACATCGACATCGCCGCCGACATCGACAAGGCGATCCGCATTGCCGACAACGCCAAGACACACCGCTATGCCCCTTGCAACACCATGGAAACCCTGCTGGTGCACGTCGGCATTGCCGATCGCGTGCTGCCGCCGCTGGCTGCCATCTACCGTGACAAGGGCGTGGAACTGCGCGGTTGTGAGCGTACCCGTGCGCTGTTGGGCGCGGACGTGATCGAGGCGACAGAGCAGGACTGGTACACCGAATACACGGCGCCGATCCTGTCGATCCGCATCGTTGACGACCTGGACCAGGCCATCGAGCACATCAATAAATACGGCTCCAAGCACACCGATGCCATTGTTTCCGAGCATTTCAGCGATGCCCGGCGTTTCCTCAACGAAGTGGATTCCGCTTCGGTGATGGTCAACGCCTCGACGCGTTTTGCCGACGGCTTCGAATATGGCCTGGGGGCGGAAATCGGCATCTCCACCGACAAGCTCCACGCACGCGGCCCGGTTGGCCTTGAAGGCCTGACCAGCGAGAAGTACGTGGTGTTCGGCGACGGTCACGTGCGCACTTGATGGCTAAACGCATCGGGCTGCTCGGCGGTACCTTCGACCCCGTGCACATCGGCCATTTGCGCAGTGCCCTGGAGGTGGCGGACGCCCTCGCGCTGGATGAGCTGCGGGTGATGCCCAACGCGCGGCCGCCGCATCGCGATACGCCACAGGTATCACCGCAACAACGCCTGGAGATGGTGCGCCTGGCGGTAGACGGCATTGCGCCGCTGGTGGTGGACGACCACGAGCTCAAGCGCGATAAACCGTCCTACACTGTCGATACCCTGGAACTGATGCGTGCCGAGTTGGCCGCAGACGACCAGTTGTTTCTGCTTTTGGGCTGGGACGCATTTTGCGGCCTGCCCTCTTGGCATCGCTGGGAGGAACTCCTCCAGCATTGCCACATCCTGGTTTTGCAACGCCCGGATGCCGACAGCGAACCGCCGGATGCCTTGCGCAACCTGCTGGCCGCGCGGTCGGTAAGTGACCCCTTGGCCCTGACCGGGCCGAACGGGAATATTGCATTCGTCTGGCAGACCCCGCTTGCGGTGTCCGCCACCCAGATCCGTCAACTGCTGGCCAGCGGGAAGTCGGTACGTTTCCTGGTGCCTGACGCGGTCCTGGCCTACATCGATGCGCACGGGCTTTACCGTGCGTCGAACTGAAAAGGCGCGTTTGATCGCACGCACAGTCGTGCAGCAAGCGCCCGAACATACGAGCAAAACGAGTTTTATATGACGAACAAAGACGTAAGCAAAGTTAAGCGCAAAGGCACTTTCAAAAGCGCCCCGCTGCCAGTTGAAGCGCACACCGGCCCTGAGCTGGCTGGCGAAGAGCTGGTAAAAGTCGCCGTTGCCGCCCTGGAAGACGTTAAGGCCCAGGACATCCAGGTGCTGGACGTGCGCGACAAGCAAAGCATCACCGACTTCATGATCATCGCCACCGGTACCTCCAACCGCCAGATCGGCGCGATGCTCGACAAGGTTCGCGAAGCCGTCAAAGCCCAAGGCGTGAAGCCGCTGGGTGAAGAAGGCAAGGGCGACAGCGACTGGGTGTTGCTGGACATGGATGACGTGATCGTTCACATGATGACGTCCAACGCCCGTCAGTTCTACGACCTGGAGCGTCTGTGGAAAGGCGCCGAGCAGAGCCGTGCCGCTGATGGCAAGCACCACAGCCCGGAAGTGGGCCACGCGCACTTCGACAAGCTCAACAAAGACCAGGAATAAGGAACGGCTGTGCGCCTGCGTCTGATCGCTGTCGGTTCACGCATGCCCAAGTGGGTGGAAGAAGGTTGGCACGAATATGCCAAGCGTCTGCCCGCTGAGCTGTCGCTGGAACTGGTGGAAATACCGCTCAACACCCGGGGCAAGAATGCCGACGTGGCGCGCTTTATCCGTCAGGAAGGCGAAGCCATGCTGGCCAAGGTCGGCCCCAACGAGCGCATCGTCACCCTCGAGGTGCACGGCAAACCCTGGAGCACCGAGCAATTGGCGGTGGAGCTGGATCGCTGGCGCCTGGATTCGCGCACGGTCAACTTCATGGTCGGCGGCCCCGAAGGGCTGGCGCCGGAAGTCTGTGCGCGGGCGGAGCAGCGCTGGTCGCTGTCAGCGCTGACGCTGCCGCACCCGTTGGTAAGGATTCTGATCGGTGAACAGCTGTATCGCGCCTGGACAGTTCTGTCCGGGCACCCTTACCACAAATAATCTGCGCCCCTGCCGATGACCCAGCCGATCCGCATCAAGGACCACGAGAAAGACGCACGTCTGGTACGCGCGCGGGTCGTGTTCGGCGCCTTTCTGGTGGTGGGGCTGATCGGTGTGCTGATTGCGCGCCTGTATTTCCTGCAGGTGATCCAGTACGACTATCACTCCACGCTGTCGGAAAATAACCGGGTGCATGTGCAGCCGATTCCGCCGACCCGTGGGCTGATTTTCGACCGCAATGGCGTGGTGGTGGCCGATAACCGGCCCAGCTTCAGCCTGAGCATGACCCGCGAGCGTTCCGGTGACTGGCAGCAAATCCTCGACGTGATCGTCGAGGTGCTGCAGCTGACGCCGGAGGACCGGGTGATCTTCGAAAAACGCATGAAGCAGGGGCGCCGGCCATTCGAGCCGGTGCCGATCCTGTTCGAGCTGACCGAAGAGCAGATCGCGCGAATCGCCGTGAACCAGTTCCGCCTGCCCGGTGTGGAAGTGGTGGCGCAGTTGGTGCGGCATTACCCGCAAGGGCCGCACTTTGCCCACTCCGTCGGTTACATGGGGCGCATCAACGAGAAAGAGCTGAAAAGCCTCGATCCGGTGAATTACAGCGGCACCCACCATATTGGTAAAACCGGCATCGAGCGTTTCTACGAGCCGGAACTGCATGGCCAGGTGGGTTACGAGGAAGTCGAGACCAACGCCCGCGGCCGCGTGCTGCGCGTGCTCAAGCGCACCGACCCGGTGCCGGGCAAAGACATCGTGTTGAGCCTGGACATCAAGTTGCAGGAAGCGGCCGAAATGGCCCTCGGCGGCCGTCGTGGTGCCGTGGTGGCACTGGACCCGAGAACCGGCGAAGTGCTGGCGATGGTCAGTCAGCCAAGCTTCGACCCCAACCTGTTCGTCACCGGCATCAGCTTCAAGGCCTACGCCGAGCTGCGTGATTCCATCGACCGACCGCTGTTCAACCGCGTGCTGCGCGGGCTGTATCCGCCGGGCTCGACCATCAAGCCGGCGGTGGCGATTGCCGGCCTGGATTCGGGCGTGGTCACCGCGTCAAGCCGTGTGTTCGACCCGGGCTACTACATGCTGCCCAACTACGATCACAAATACCGTAACTGGAACCGCACCGGTGACGGCTATGTCGACCTGGACACCGCGATCATGCGCTCCAACGACACCTATTTTTACGACCTGGCCCACAAGCTGGGCATCGACCGGCTGTCTGCCTACATGGGCAAGTTTGGCCTGGGTCAGAAAGTCTCCCTGGACATGTTCGAAGAATCCCCCGGCCTGATGCCGTCGCGGGAGTGGAAGCGCGCAACCCGTCGCCAGGCCTGGTTCCCGGGCGAAACCCTGATTCTTGGTATCGGCCAGGGTTACATGCAGGCAACGCCTTTGCAGCTGGCGCAGGCCACGGCGCTGGTTGCCAACAAAGGCATCTGGAACCGTCCGCACCTGGCCAAGACCATCGAAGGCGAAAAGCCTGTGGATGAAAACCCGATTCCCGACATCGTGCTGCGTGACCCGTCCGACTGGACCAAGGTCAACCACGGCATGCAGCAAGTGATGCACGGCGCCCGGGGCACCGCGCGCAAAGCGGCGGTCGGCGCGCAATACCGCATCGCCGGCAAGAGTGGTACTGCGCAGGTGGTCGCGATCAAGCAGGGCGAGAAATACGACCGCTCCAAGGTTCAGGAACGCCATCGCGACCACGCCTTGTTCGTCGGTTTTGCCCCGGCAGATGATCCGAAAATCGTCGTGGCGGTGATGGTCGAAAACGGCGAGTCCGGCTCCGGCGTGGCTGCGCCCGTGGTGCGCCAGATCATGGACGCCTGGCTGTTGGCCGACGACGGCCGGCTCAAGCCCGAATATGGCGGCCCCCCTTCAAGCACCGAGGTTACGGCCCGTGAAGAGTAATTTTGACCGCATCCTCTCCAGCGAGGATGTGATGCGTCGCCGCGCGACGTTATTGCAGCGCATGCACATTGATGGCCCGTTGCTGATCCTGCTGCTGACCCTGGCGGCCGGCAGCCTGTTCGTGCTGTATTCGGCCAGCGGCAAGAACTGGGACCTGCTGATCAAGCAGGCTTCGTCGTTCGGCCTGGGCCTGTTGTCGATGGTGGTGATCGCCCAGCTCGAACCGCGTTTCATGGCGCGCTGGGTGCCGCTTGGTTATGTCGCTGGCGTATTGCTGCTGGTGGTGGTGGACGTGATGGGCCACAACGCCATGGGGGCGACGCGCTGGATCAACATTCCAGGGGTGATTCGCTTCCAGCCGTCGGAATTCATGAAGATTTTGATGCCGGCAACCATCGCCTGGTATTTGTCCAAGCGCACCTTGCCGCCGCAGCTCAAGCACGTGGGCATCAGCCTGATCTTGATTGGCGTGCCGTTCATCCTGATCGTGCGCCAGCCCGACCTCGGCACCTCGTTGCTGATCCTCGCGGGTGGCGCGTTCGTACTGTTTATGGGTGGCTTGCGCTGGCGCTGGATCCTCAGCGTGCTGGCGGCCGCCATCCCCGTGGCCGTGGCCATGTGGTTCTTCTTTATGCACGACTACCAGAAGCAGCGGATCCTGACGTTCCTCGACCCGGAGAGTGACCCGCTGGGCACTGGCTGGAACATCATCCAGTCCAAGGCCGCCATCGGTTCCGGCGGAGTATTTGGTAAGGGCTGGTTACTGGGCACGCAGTCGCACCTGGACTTTTTGCCCGAAAGCCACACCGACTTCATCATTGCCGTGATGGGCGAAGAGTTCGGCCTGGTAGGCATTTGCGCGCTGTTGCTGATTTATTTGCTGTTGATCGGTCGCGGTTTGGTGATCACCGCACAGGCGCAGACGCTGTTCGGCAAACTGCTCGCCGGCAGCCTGACCATGACTTTTTTTGTTTACGTTTTCGTCAACATCGGTATGGTCAGTGGCCTGCTGCCGGTGGTTGGGGTGCCGTTGCCGTTCATTAGCTACGGCGGAACTTCGCTGGTGACATTGCTGTCAGCGTTTGGGGTTTTGATGTCGATTCACACGCATCGCAAGTGGATCGCACAGGTTTGAATAAGGTGAAGATGTCAATGCAAGTAATGCGCGGCTGGGCGACTCGGCATGCGTCCTGGATGAGCCTGATTGGGCTGCTGGGCGCGACGCAAGAGGCGCAGGCCGGTGACTACGATGGCTCACCCCAGGTCGCCGAATTTGTCGGTGAAATGACCCGCGACTACGGTTTCGCCGGTGAACAGCTGATGGGCGTGTTCCGCGAAGCCCAGCGCAAGCAGGCGATCCTTGATGCGATCTCGCGTCCCGCCGAGCGCGTCAAACAGTGGAAAGAATACCGTCCGATGTTCCTCACCGACGCCCGCGTGGCGCGGGGTGTGGACTTCTGGCGCCAGCATGAAGCCGCGCTGGCCCGCGCCGAGCAGGAATACGGCGTGCCGGCCCAGGTTATCGTCGCGATCATCGGCATTGAAACCTTTTACGGGCGCAATACCGGTAGTTACCGGGTGATCGACGCCTTATCGACCCTGGGCTTCGATTACCCGCCGCGCGCCGAGTTCTTCCGCAAGGAGCTGCGCGAATTCCTGCTGCTGGCCCGCGAAGAACAAGTCGACCCGCTGACCCTCAAGGGCTCCTACGCCGGTGCGATGGGCTTGCCGCAGTTCATGCCGAGCAGCTTCCGTGCTTACGCGGTGGATTTCGACGGCGACGGCCACATCAATATCTGGAGCAATCCGGATGACGCCATTGGCAGCGTGGCCAGCTACTTCAAGCGCCATGGTTGGGTGTCCGGCGAGCCGGTGGTGATCCGTGCCGATGTCACCGGGGAGCGCGCCGACGCAGGTTTGACCCAGGGAATCGAGCCGGTCAAGACCGTCGGGGAGTTGCGAGCCCTGGGCTGGTCGAGTCAGAATGCGCCACGCGATGATATGCCGGTGACGGCGTTCCGCCTGGAAGGCGAAAACGGCCCGGAATACTGGATGGGCCTGAAGAATTTTTACGCAATCACGCGTTATAACCGCAGTGTGATGTACGCCATGGCCGTGCATCAGCTGTCAGACATGCTGGTCCAAGCACGGGGCAACAAGTAATGCGGGCATCGCCGTTCAATAAACCGCTCAAGCTGGTGGCGTTTGCCGCGTTGTCCTTGCTGGTTGTCAGTTGCTCTTCCACCACCACCAAAAGCCGCGCGCCGGCCCAGAAGAGCGGTGGCGGTATCGTCCGCGCCCAGCCGGGCCTGGACATCAACCGCGCGCACAAAGACGGCGCGCCGTGGTGGGATGTCGACGTGTCGAAAATCCCGGATGCCACGCCGACCCTGCACACCGGGCCTTACAAGGCCAACCCGTATACCGTGTTGGGCAAGAATTACTTCCCGCTGCAGGATTCCAAGACCTACGTCCAATCGGGCACGGCGTCCTGGTACGGCACCAAGTTCCATGGCCAGAACACCGCCAACGGCGAAGTGTATGACCTGTACGGCATGAGCGCGGCCCACAAGACCCTGCCGCTGCCCAGCTACGTACGCGTGACCAACCTGGACAACAACCGCACGGTGATCCTGCGGGTCAACGACCGTGGGCCGTTCTATTCGGACCGGATCATCGACTTGTCCTACGCCGCCGCGAAGAAACTCGGTTACGCCGAAATCGGCACCGCGCGCGTCAAAGTCGAAGGCATCGACCCGGCGCAGTACTGGGCCCAGCGTGGCAAACCGGCGCCGTTGATGCTCAACGAGCCGCAAACGCCACAGCCGCAAGTGACCGCGTCAGCCGGCAAGATCGAACAGTGGACACCGCCACCGGCGCAGCACGCACCGGACACGGTGGTCGTGCCGCACGCAGCGCCGGGCGCTTCCACGGTGGGCGGTCAGTACCTGCAGGTCGGCGCTTTCGCCAACCCCGATGCGGCAGAACTGTTAAGGTCCAAGCTGAGCAGCATGGTCAATGCGCCGGTTTTCATCAGCTCCATCGTGCGTAACCAGCAGACCCTGCACCGTGTGCGCATGGGGCCAATTGGTTCGCCAAGTGAAGTGGCGCAAGTACAGAACAGCGTGCGCCTGGCCAACCTGGGGCAACCCAGCGTGGTCACCGCCGAATAAGAAAGATTGATGGCTCAGGCGCGTGCGCGGGTCTGGGCCCTGGTTGTTGGCTCGTTGAACAATAAAAACCCAGGGGCAAGGGGTGAGCGGGCAACCGAACACGTGACAGTCTGGCAGCGGGCTGTCTGAATAGTTTTGCCCGCGAGGGCAAGTTTCCATAAGCAATTTCGAGAGACGGATGAACATCACCACCTTAGCCAAACGCACGTGCCTGCTTCTTTCGCTGATCATCACCCCGGCCGCCTGGGCGGTTGAAATGGTGCCGGCTTCCCCGCAACTGGCCGCCAAGGCCTGGGTCCTCATGGATGCCGCCAGCGGCAACGTGCTGGTCGAGAACAACGGTGACCAGCGCCTGCCACCCGCGAGCCTGACCAAGCTGATGACGGCGTACATCGCGACCCTGGAAATCCGTCGCGGCCAGATCGGCGAAAACGACCCGGTTACCGTCAGCGAAAACGCCTGGCGTACCGGCGGTTCGCGGATGTTCATCAAGGTGGGTTCGCAGGTGACTGTCAGCGACCTGCTGCACGGCATCATCATCCAGTCCGGTAACGACGCCAGCGTGGCCTTGTCCGAGCACATCGCCGGCAGCGAAGACGCCTTTGCCGACATGATGAACAAGACGGCCGGCGACTTGGGCATGACCAACAGCCACTTCATGAACCCGACCGGTCTGCCGAACCCGGAGCACTACTCGTCGGCTCACGACATGGCGCTGCTGGCGCGCGCGATCATCCGCGTCGACCCGGTGCACTACGCGATCTACTCCCAGAAGGAGTTCTTCTGGAACAACATCAAGCAGCCTAACCGCAACCTGCTGCTGTGGCGCGACAAGACTGTCGATGGCCTGAAAACCGGCCACACCGACGAAGCCGGCTACTGCATGGTGTCGTCTGCTGTACGTGACGGCCAGCGCCTGATCGCCGTGGTCTTCGGTACTAACAGCGAGCAGGCCCGTGCGGCCGAGACGCAAAAGCTGCTGACCTACGGTTTCCGCTTCTTCGAAACCCAGACCTTCTACCAGAAGGGTGCTGAGCTGGCTCAAGCCCCGGTATGGAAAGGCGCTACCCACCAAGTCAAAGCCGGCCTGGCTGATGACCTGACGTTGACTATGCCTAAAGGCCAGCTGAAAAAGCTCGCTGCCAGCATGACCATGAACCCGCAATTGGTTGCGCCAATCGCCAAGGGTGACGTTATCGGTAAAGTCGAAGTGAAGCTGGACGACAAGGTGGTGCACAGCGCCGACCTGATCGCGCTGGACGCCGTCGACGAAGGTGGTATCTTCCGCCGCGTGTGGGATAGCATCCGTCTATTCTTCTACAGCTTGTTCAACTGATAAGTGTGCACCTGCAAAGCCCCGCGTCGACCTGACGCGGGGCTTTGCCCGTCGCCACGGCTTACGCTTACGAGGCCGTTACGCCATGACCGATAAAGAAGTAGAAGTAAAGGCGCCAAAGATCGAATTCCCTAACGTGGACTATCCCGTCAAGGTAATCAGCGATACGGGTGTGGGCAACAAAGACAAGATTCTGGAGATCGTGCGTAAACACGCGACGATCAACGACAACCGTGTGGACGAGCGTTTGAGCTCCAACGGCAAGTACACCACGATCCAGTTGCACATCGTTGCGACCGGTCAAGACCAGCTCTACGACATCAACAGCGAACTGCGGGCCACCGGCTTCGTGCACATGGTGCTGTGATGTCTCAGGTCCTGGGCTTTCGCGAGCTCGGCCAGATGGCCTACGAGCCGGTCTGGCATGCCATGCAGCGCTTCACCAACGAGCGCGGCAGCTCGGCCCCGGATGAAATCTGGCTGGTGGAACACCCGCCGGTATTCACCCAGGGCCAGGCTGGCAAGGCCGAGCATCTGCTGCTGCCGGGGGATATTCCGGTGGTGCAGGTCGACCGAGGTGGTCAAGTGACTTACCATGGGCCGGGTCAGCTTGTTGCTTATCTCTTGCTGGACGTGCGCAAGCTGGGTTTTGGCGTACGTGACCTGGTGAGCCGCATGGAAGCTTGCCTGATCGAGCTGTTGGCCAGTTACGGCGTGAGCGCCGCGGCCAAGCCCGATGCACCCGGTGTGTATGTGGACGGCGCGAAAATCGCCTCCCTCGGTTTACGGATCCGCCACGGTTGTTCCTTTCATGGCCTGGCCTTGAACGTGGACATGGACCTGGCGCCATTCGGGCGCATCAACCCGTGCGGTTATGCAGGGTTGGCGATGACGCAACTGAGCGATCACGCCACACCGATTAAATTTGCCGAGGTAAGTGCCCGGCTGCGTGCGCAGCTCGTCAAACACCTCGACTATGCTGAGCAGACGACCCTTACGGGCGGAATCGACTGATTATGACTACTGATGCAGTGCAAACCATGATCCCGACGCTGGACATCACCGAGCGTCCGGCCCCGCGTGCCAAGGTGGAAGCCGGCGTCAAGCTGCGCGGCGCCGAGAAGGTTGCACGCATCCCGGTCAAGATCATCCCGACCACCGAACTGCCGAAAAAACCTGACTGGATCCGCGTGCGCATCCCGGTTTCGCCGGAAGTCGACCGTATCAAGGCCCTGCTGCGCAAACACAAGCTGCACAGCGTGTGCGAAGAGGCGTCCTGCCCGAACCTGGGCGAATGCTTCTCCGGCGGCACCGCCACCTTCATGATCATGGGTGACATCTGTACCCGTCGTTGCCCGTTCTGCGACGTTGGCCACGGCCGGCCGAAGCCTCTGGACGTCAACGAGCCGGAAAGCCTGGCCATCGCCATCGCCGACCTGAAACTCAAATACGTGGTAATCACCTCGGTAGACCGCGACGACCTGCGTGACGGCGGTGCCCAGCACTTTGCCGACTGCATTCGCGAGATCCGCAAGTTGTCGCCGAACGTGATGCTCGAAACCCTGGTGCCGGACTACCGTGGCCGTATGGACGTCGCGCTGGAAATCACCGCGGCCGAGCCACCGGATGTGTTCAACCACAACCTGGAAACCGTGCCACGCCTGTACAAGGCCGCGCGTCCAGGCTCGGACTACCAGTGGTCGCTGACCCTGCTGCAGAAATTCAAGCAGATGATGCCGCACATCCCGACCAAATCCGGCCTGATGCTGGGCCTGGGCGAGACCGACGAAGAAGTGATCGAAGTCATGAAGCGCATGCGCGAACACGACATCGACATGCTGACCCTCGGCCAGTACCTGCAGCCGTCGCGCAGCCATTTGCCGGTGCAGCGCTTCGTGCACCCGGACACCTTCGCCTGGTTCGCCGAGGAAGGTTACAAAATGGGCTTCAAGAACGTGGCGTCCGGCCCGCTGGTGCGTTCCTCGTACCACGCTGACGAGCAGGCCAAGCTGGTCAAGGCCAGCCTGGTTTCGTAATAACGATGTGCGCAACACCGCAGATCCAATGTGGGAGCGGGCTTATGTAGGAGTGGGCTTGCCCGCGATAGCATCGCCTCGGTTTGACTGAAAACCGAGGCGTTTGCGTCGCAGGCAAGCCCGCTCCCACAGGGTCCGGCTCCCACATTTCGTTCCGCGTCATACAGGGAGACCCATGGATGACAACTCAACTTGCGGCCGCGGTACCTGCACTTCGCCCCGAAGGCATCATCGGCCTGATTGCCCCCGCCGGCCCTGCCGCCCTCGACGTTGAAAAAGCCGGGCAATGGATGCGCGCCCGTGGCCATGAGCTGCGGATTTTTCCAGGTGTATACGAACGCGACAGTTATCTCGCAGGCAGCGATGACGTGCGCCTGCGTGACCTTCATGCTGCTTTCGCCGACCCCGACATCGATGCCATCTTCTGCCTGCGCGGCGGCTACGGCACGCCACGCTTGCTGGATCGTCTGGATTACGACCTGCTGCGCGCCAACCCCAAGCCTTTCGTGGGTTACAGCGACATCACCGCGTTGCACCTGGCGATCAGCCGCTACGCGGGCTTCGTGACTTTCCACGGGCCGATGCTCAACGCCGATTTGCTGGGCGACAAGCAACAGCCCACGGAGTCATCGCTGTTCAGCATGCTGCGCGGTCAGCTTGGCGCCGGCAGTGTAGTGGCGCACCCGGTGGCCTACCCATTGACCACCCTTGAGCCAGGTATCGCCTGTGGGCGCTTGCTGGGTGGCAACCTGTCGATGATCGCGGCGGTGATGGGCACGGCTTATGAGATTGACGCCGAAGGCATCATTTTGCTGATCGAAGACGTCAACGAGCCGATCTACCGTATCGACCGCCTGCTGACTCACCTGCGCCTGGCGGGCAAGCTGGAGCAGATTGCCGGTGTGCTGGTGGGTGACGTGGCGCGTGTGGATAAAGCAGCGCTGGAGCGACTGCTGAAGCAGACCTTTGCACCTTTGTGCATTCCGGTGTTGTCCGGCTGGCGCAGTGGGCACTGCGACCCGAACCTGACGCTGCCGATGGGCGCATTGGTACGGCTGGATGCGGGAGCGCAGCGGTTGGTGTTGGAGCAGGATGTAGTGTTCAAGCCCTGACGTGGTGATAAAGCCACCGCGCGGGCCTTTTTTGTGGCGAGCGGGCTTGCCCCGCGTCGGGCTGCGCAGCAGCCCCAAAACCAGCCACTCAGGCGCAGCTGATACACCGTATTCTGCTTGATCAGGGCCGCTTCGCGGCCCAACGCGGGGCAAGCCCGCTCGCCACCATTGCAGGTCTATCGGTTCTGCAACGACTCCAGCAGTTTCACAGTCGGATACCCGTCTGCCGGCCAGCCCAACGACTGCTGCGCTGCGCGGATCGCCTTGCGCGTGTTGGCGCCGATGATGCCGTCTGCATTGCCCGCGTCATACCCTTTGGCGCTCAGCACTGTCTGCAAGTCGATGCGCTGGGAGCGGCTCAGTGGCAGCTCATCTTTGGGCCAATCGCCACGAATCACACCACCGCCACCAAACCGCTCCGACAGCAGGCCAACCGCCAATGCGTAGGACGACGAGTTGTTGTACTTGAGGATGGCGCGGAAGTTGTCCAGCACCAGAAACGCCGGGCCACGGTAGCCTGCCGGCAGCAACAGGGCGGCGGACAGTTGGTCGACGTTGGGCGGCATGCTCGCGCCAGGTGGCAACTGGATACCGAGTTTCAGCCACTCGGCAACGGTCTTGCGCACGCCGCCGTCTGCCAGGGCGTAATCAAAGTTGGCCGGCAGCTGTTGCACCTCAAAGCCCCACGGCTGGCCTTTTTGCCAGCCAGAGCTTTGCAGGTAGTGCGCCGTGGAGGCGAGGGCGTCGGCTGGGCTGTTCCAGATGTCACGGCGACCGTCACCGTCGAAGTCGACCGCGTGGGTGTTGTAGGTGGTCGGGATAAATTGCGTCTGGCCCATCGCGCCGGCCCAGGAGCCTTTCATCTGGTCGGCCTGGATGTCGCCATGCTGGATGATCTGCAGCGCCGCCAGCAGTTGCGCCTGGGCGAATGCCGGGCGACGGCCTTCGTAGGCCAGGGTTGCCAGGGAGCGGATCACCGAATTATTGCCCTGGAACTGGCCAAAATTGCTTTCCATGCCCCACACCGAAACCAGCGCCTGGCGGTCGACGCCATAGCGTTGTTCGATGCTTTGCAGGATGTCGGCGTACTTGATCAGCAACGCTTGGCCATTGCGTACGCGCACCGGCGAGAGGGCGCCGTCGAGGTATTCCCAAACCGGGCGGGAAAATTCCGGTTGGCTGCGGTCAGCGCGAATCACCGCCATGTCGGGGGTGACGCCGGCAAAGGCGTTGTCGAACACCGCGGGCGTGATCCCGGCTTTCAGCGCGTCAACGCGAAAGGCCGCCTGCCATTCGGCAAAGGTCTGGGTCGGTTGGATATCGAGGTTGTCCACGGCCAACGGCGCAACGACGGCGGGCGCGACGGCCGGCACAGTCTGCAGTTTTGGCAGGGGTTGCGCGTCTGCGGCGGTGGGTTTTTCCGCGCAGGCGACAAGCAGAATGAGGCTGGAGGCAGCGATCAATTGGCGAAGGTGCCAACGACGGGAAAGGCTAGAGGGCATGCACAGGTCCAGGGATTACAAATCAGGTACAGACCTTATCATGCCGGAGGGGCGCTTGCCTTCAGGCAGCCAGAAAGTAAGAAGCCTCCCAGCTATTAGACTGGAAGGCTTCGCGGCGGTAGCTGCCTTTGCCCTTGCCGGCGCGTTCCTGACGGCTGCGGAACAGTGGCTGGGCGATGATGGATTTGGCCTTGTTGGGGCCATGCTTGGATGGCTTTTTGCTCATGTCGATACTCTCTGTCGGTGGGATGAAGCGGTGCAAATCATCTGCCGAAGTGACGCCGCTGTAAAGCCCGGCGCGGTGTAGGAAAGGTGCACGATCAAAATGTGGGAGCGGGCTTGCCCGCGAAGGCGGCGTGTCAGTCACTACAAGTGTCAGCTGAACCACCGCATTCGCGGGCAAGCCCGCTCCCACATGGGATCTGTGATGTTTTTGAGAGAAGGTTATTCGGCGGGCAAGGTCAGGCGCTGGCCGGCCATCAACAGCGACAAACGGCTCAGGCTCATCCACGGCGAACCCGCCGCCTGGCCCTTGATCTGCGCGTCTATTCGTTGCGCTTCCAGCAGCAATTGCGCCCAGCGTTGCGCCGAGTGCCGTTGCAGGGCTTTGCTCATCAGCGGTTTGCGTTTGTCCCAGACCGGTGGCCGTGCCTGGCTGAAGCATTTGTCCAGCGGAGTGCCCTGGCTGTATTGCAGCGAAATATTGGCCAGCACCCGCAACTCACGGGCCAGCGCCCATAGAATCACCGGGGGTTCCACGCCTTCGCCGCGCAGCCCTTCGAGCATGCGCAGGGCGTGGGCGGGTTCACCGTTAAGAATCGCGTCCACCAGCCCGAACACGTCAAAGCGAGCGCTGTCGGCCACTGCGCCTTGCACGGTTTCGACGGTGATTTGCCCGTCTTCGGCCATCAACTTAAGCTTTTCGATCTCCTGGGCGGCAGCAAGCAAGTTGCCTTCGACCCGGGCGGCGATCAGCTCAACAGCGTCTTGCGTCGCTGACAACCCCGACTGGGACAGGCGCTGACGAATCCACTGCGGCAACTGGTTGCTGTCCACTGGCCAGATCTGGATGAACTGGGTCTGTGGCCCCTCTACCAGCGCCTTGCCCCATTTGGTTTTCTGCGCACTGCCGTCGAGCTTGGGCAAGCTGACCAGCAGCACCGTGTCTTCAGCGGGACGCGAGCAGTATTCCATCAACGCCGCCGCGCCCTTGTCCCCGGGTTTGCCCGAGGGCAGGCGCAATTCCAGCAGGCGTTTTTCGGCGAACAGCGACATGCTCGCACCGGCTTGCAGCAACGTGCCCCAGTCGAAACTGGCGTCGGCGCTGAAGACCTGGCGTTCATCGAAACCCTGCTGGCGCGCGGCGTTGCGAATAGCGTCTGCCGCTTCCTGGCACAACAGCGGGTCAT
The DNA here is from genome assembly GCF_025466135.1 of Pseudomonas sp. 14P_5.3_Bac1. NCBI lineage: Bacteria > Pseudomonadati > Pseudomonadota > Gammaproteobacteria > Pseudomonadales > Pseudomonadaceae > Pseudomonas > Pseudomonas sp. 14P_5.3_Bac1. The sequence continues at coordinate 155,572 of NZ_JANLOF010000066.1, forward strand.
CACCGCTGACGATATAGACAGGCGCGAGGCCACCTTGCAGGTGTTTGGCGAGTTGGGCGGGGGCGAGCTTCATAGGCGGGGCAAACGGGGCGCCAGGGGCGCCCCGTCTGGCTTACTCGACAGGGACTTCAACAGGCGATTGTTTCGGCGTGTTGTCTTCGTACTCTTTTGCGGCTTTCAGGGCGTCGGCGTCAGCCTTGGCCTTGTTGTCGGCGGTTTGCTGCAGAGCGGCCAGTTTTTCCGGCGTCAGCTGTTGCAGACGTACCATCAGGCGCTGGATCAGCTCACGACGCATTTCCTTGCGAACCTGAATGATCTCCGAGTCCGAACCCACCAGGTTGTTGCCGTCGTGGCTCACAACTTTCTGGACTTCGAGCTTGTCGGCCATCAATGACAGGTGGTCACGGCCTTGTACTTCATAGTTGACGGCCGTATTGAGCTCAACGTCCGACGCGCGGCCGGCGCTGGCGTAGCTCAGGCTACGCTGGGATTCCTGCTCGTCCACCAGGACCAGTTTGTAGGTTGCACCGGTGTAGACGTGCACACCGCTGTTTTCCAGGGTCTGGCGCAGCTGAACCACGGTGTCGCCATAGGCGTTGCGGGCGCTGACGTCCAGTTCCTTGATGCTCAGTTCATTGGTGCCGGTGCCGCGCAGCTGGAAGCCGCAAGCGCTCAGCAGCACAGCGAGGCCCATCACCAGCAAATTGCGTTTGATCATTTTGTTGCTCCCCTTGAAACCATGTGGGCCTTATCGAGGCCTTAAAGGTTTGGTTCGGCGCAGGGCCCAAGCCCTGCGCCCGATCCGATTAGCTGGCGACGATGTTGACCAGTTTGCCAGGCACTACGATCACTTTGCGGATCGTCAGGCCTTCGGTAAAGCGCAGCACGTTCTCGTTGACCCGTGCAGCCGCCTCGACGTCTTCACGGCTGGCGCTGGCTGGCATATCAATCTGGCCACGCAGTTTGCCGTTGACCTGGATCACCAGCTGCAGCGTGTCCTGCACCAGTGCGCTGTCATCCTGTACCGGCCAGCCTGCGTCGATCACCGCGCCACTGTGGCCCAAGCGGCTCCACAGATCATGGCTGATGTGCGGCGTGATCGGAGCCAGCAACAGAACGACCGTTTCCAGGCCTTCCTGGACCAGCGCGCGGTCTTGTTCGGTCGCCTGCGGTGCTTTTTCCAGCACGTTCATCAGCGTCATCACCTGAGCGATGGCGGTGTTGAATTTGTGGTTCTGGCCCACGTCCTGGCTGGCCTGGCGAATGGCCAGGTGAGTGCTGCGGCGAATGGCTTTCTGTTCATCGCTCAACGACGCCACGTCCAGCTTGCCCGGCAGGCCCTGGCTGACATGGGCGTGCGCCAGGCGCCAGACGCGCTTGAGGAAACGGTGCGAGCCTTCGACGCCGGAGTCGGACCATTCGGCGCTCATGTCGGGCGGCGAGGCGAACATCATGAACAGGCGGCAGGTGTCGGCGCCGAACTGATCGATCATCGACTGTGGGTCGACGCCGTTGTTCTTGGACTTGGCCATCTTCTCGGTGCCGCCGATTTCCACCGGCAGGCCGTCGGATTTCAGCTTGGCGCTGATTACCTTGGCTTTGCTGTCACGCTCAAGCTCTACGTCCGCCGGGTTGAACCAGGTGTAGGCGCCATTGGCTTCGCGGCGATAGTAAGTCTCGGCGATCACCATGCCTTGGGTCAGCAGGTTCTTGAACGGCTCGTCGGAGCTGACCAGGCCTTCGTCGCGCATCAGCTTGTGGAAAAAACGCGCGTAGAGCAGGTGAAGAATCGCGTGTTCGATGCCGCCGATGTACTGATCCACCGGCAACCAGTGGTCGGCCGCGGATTTTTCCACCAGGCCGCCTTCATAGTGCGGCGAGGCGTAGCGAGCGTAGTACCACGAGGACTCGACGAAGGTGTCCATGGTGTCGGTTTCACGCTTGGCCGGTGCACCGCATTTCGGGCAGGCGCACTCGTAGAACTCGGGCATGCGCGCCAACGGCGAACCGGCGCCATCGGGCACCACGTCTTCGGGCAGTACCACCGGCAACTGGTCTTCCGGCACCGGCACGTCACCGCAGGTTTGGCAGTGGATGATCGGAATCGGGCAGCCCCAGTAGCGCTGGCGGCTGATGCCCCAGTCGCGCAGGCGGAACTGGGTGCGCGAGGCACCGAGGTTTTTCTTGATCAGTGCCACTTCAATGGCGTCGAAAGCGCCCTGGAAATCCAGGCCGTCGAACTCGCCGGAGTTGATCAGTTCGCCGTGCTCGCCGTAGGCGTCTTGCCACGGAGCCGGGTTGGTATCACCCGAGCTGGTACGCACGACCGATTTGATCGGCAGGCCGTACTGGGTGGCGAATTCGAAATCGCGCTCGTCGTGAGCCGGCACGGCCATTACCGCGCCATCGCCGTAGTGCATCAGCACGTAGTTGGCGACCCACACCGGCAGTTTTTCACCGGTCAGCGGGTGCTCGACGAGCAGGCCGGTTGGCAGACCTTTTTTCTCCTGGGTGGCGACGTCGGCTTCGGCCACGCTGCCGCCTTTGCATTCGGCGATGAAGGCCGAAAGCTCTGGGTTGTTCTGTGCGGCCTGGGTGGCCAGCGGGTGTTCAGCGGCCACGGCGACGTAGGTCGCGCCCATCAGGGTGTCTGGGCGGGTGGTGAAGACTTTCAGTGCGCCGGCAACGCCGATGGAATCGACGTTGTACGGGAACTGCACTTCCATGCCCTTGGACTTGCCGATCCAGTTGCGCTGCATGGTCTTGACCTGTTCAGGCCAGCCCGGCAAGTCGTCGAGGCTCGACAAGAGTTCATCCGCGTAGGCGGTGATCTTGAAGTAGTACATCGGGATTTCGCGCTTTTCGATCAGCGAGCCGGAGCGCCAGCCGCGACCGTCGATGACCTGCTCGTTGGCCAGTACGGTCTGGTCGACCGGGTCCCAGTTCACGGTGCCGCTTTTCTTGTAGATCACACCTTTTTCGAACAGGCGGGTGAACAGCCATTGTTCCCAACGGTAGTAATCGGGCTTGCAGGTGGTCACCTCGCGCGACCAGTCTACCGCCAGGCCCAGGCTGCGCAGCTGGGTCTTCATGTAGGCGATGTTTTCGTAGGTCCACTTGGCGGGCGCCACGTTGTTTTTCATCGCGGCGTTTTCCGCCGGCATGCCGAAGGCGTCCCAACCCATGGGTTGCAGAACGTTCTTGCCGAGCATGCGCTGGTAGCGCGAAATCACGTCGCCGATGGTGTAGTTACGCACGTGCCCCATGTGTAGCTTGCCGCTGGGGTAAGGGAACATCGATAGGCAGTAGTAAGTCTCCTTGCCTGGCTGTTCACTGACTTCAAAGGACTTTTGCTCGTCCCAGAAGGTTTGGGCGGCATTTTCTATTTCACGGGGCTGATATTGTTCGTGCATGGCTACTTTTGAACTGAATAGGGGTGGCCTAATCCTCTTCGGTGCAACGTTCAGGTTGATCGACACCAAAAAGCGGCGCGTCCGTGCCCAAACCCTGCGGGAAGTGGAGTTACAGGAAGCGCCGTAGCATACATGACCCCACTCTATCGAGGGAAACCCTGATTGCGCAGGCAGGGCCGTCTGTCGCGGCGCCGGGCAGGCGCAGCCACGGGGACTACGCTGTTTATTGGGGAGTGAGTCTTATCTTCAATGAGGTGAGGGGATGGTTGAATCGCAGCGAACTTTAACGAAACCGCAGTTGTACCAAGGACTGATCGACCGTTTGGGTCGGGCATTGGATGCTGCCAGAACCGCAGGCCGATTGCGTGATGAACGGCCTCTGGAATTGGAGTTGCGAGGCTTGAGCCAGGCTGAGCTTGAATTGATCAAGGTTTACCTGGAGTTGAATCACCAGCGTGCCTCTCAAGGGCCGGCTTCCCCGCCAGCCCAGGCGCCATCACGTTCGGCCAAGGTAATCTGGTTGAAGGATGTGGCGGCCGGTCGCGGCCCCGAAAAGCTTCGGGCCGTTCGGTGAAACATCGCGTTATCCAGTGACCTTCTCGAAATGTGTGGGTAAAGATTGTCGCTAAATCCCGTTGCATCTAGGCTTCGGGCATCTTTGGAGATGCCCGATGCCTTTTCGTTATTTCATTAAACAATTGCTGTTGCCGCCCGGCATTTTTTTGCTGCTGCTGGTGTTTGCCTGGTGGTTTCGTAAAAGCCGCCCGCGCCTGGCGGGGTTTTGCTTTGTGGTGGGGTTGGGCGGGATGTGGCTGATCAGCCTGCCGGTGATGGTGCAATGGGGCGCGCATGCGCTGGAAACCGAGCCACCGTTGGCGCGTGAAGCGTGGGCAACATTGGCGCAGCGCGCCGATGCCATTGTGGTGCTGGGCTCCGGGCGCGAACGCGGTGATCCGGCCTGGGGCAGTGATCAACCCACCGGCATCGGCCTTGAGCGCCAGCGTTACGCCGCGCGACTGGCCAAGGCCTCCGGGTTGCCGGTATTGACCAGCGGCGGCTTGCACTACGGCACGCCGCCCAGTGAGGCGCAGTTGATGGCCGTGTCGATGCAGGATGACTTCGGCGTGACGGTGCGCTGGAAGGAAGAACGCAGCCGCACTACCTGGGAAAACGCGCAGATGAGTGCCGAGATACTGCTGCCCCAAGGCATCAAGCGCGTGGTGGTGGTGACCCAGGCCTGGCACATGCCGCGCGCGGTGTGGAGTTTTGAGAAGGCCGGCTTCACCGTGGTGCCGGCGCCGGTGGGATTTTTGGGCGTGGACAATGCCCGGCCGCTCGGCGGCTGGATGCCCGAGTTTGTGTCGGTGTGGCGCAGCGGGCAGTTGATCAATGAGGCGGTGGGGCAGGTGGGGTATCGGGTGTTTTATCGGTAACACCGTAAATCAACGTTGCGGTGGGCCTATGTGGGAGCGGGCTTGCTCGCGAAAGCGGTGCGTCAGTCAGCCTGTTCATTAGCTGATGCACCCTATTCGCGAGCAAGCCCGCTCCCACACAAGCCAGCTCCCACATTGATTTTGGGTTTCTCTGTCAGACCGTCTTGGACATCCGCCCCGCCAGCAACGCCCAGGCAAACAGCCCCAGGCACACGATGATCAACGGCCATGAGCGCCATTGCAGGTACGGCGTGAGGTTGTGCATCGGCACCACTTCGCCGTACAGGATCCCGCGCTCGAACTGCGGGATCTGCGCGGTGATCTGCCCGAACGGGTTGATCAGGCCGGTAACGCCGTTGTTGGTCGCCCGAATCATCCAGCGGCCAGCCTCCAATGCGCGCATCTGCGCCATTTGCAGGTGTTGCAGCGGGCCGATGGAGCGGCCAAACCAGGTGTCATTACTGATGGTCAGCAACAGATCGCTCTGGGCCGACAGGCCGGCGGCAAATTCCGGGTACACCACTTCATAGCAAATGAAGGGCGCAATCTGATAGCCCTTGGCCTGCAGCATCGCCTGGTCAGCCGGGCCGCGCGCGAAGTCCGACATGGGAAGGTCGAAGAACGCAATCAGCCCGCGCAGCATGTCTTGCAACGGCACGTATTCGCCAAACGGCACCAGCTTCTGCTTAAGGTAAGTGCCTTCGCCTTCGCCGACCACGGTGATGCCATTGAAGAAACGCTTCTGGTGGTGCACTTCCTGGCGGATCGGCACGCCGGTGATCAGCGCCGTGTGCCGGTCTGCAGCAAACTTGCCCATCATGCCCAGATAGCCTTCGACGGAATCCTTGAGCACCGGCACGGCGGTTTCCGGCCACACCAGCAGGTCGACACGCTTGGAGCTGAAGCTCATGTCGCGGTACAGCGCCAACTGCGCATTGAGCTGCTCGGGGTCCCACTTCATGCTTTGTTCGACGTTGCCCTGGATCGCTGCCACCGTCAGGGGCGCGCCCGAGGGCGTGGTCCAGGCGTGGTGCTTGAGCGCCAGGCCGATGGCCCAGGGCGCAACCAGCAGAACCAGGCCTGCGCCGATGAACCCGTTGCGCTTGCTCGCCAGCAGGCGTGGCAGGTTGCACAGCACCGCAGCGGTCAACGCCAGCGCGAAGGAAATCAGCCACATCCCGCCCAGCGGCGCGAGGCCGGTAAGTGGGCCGTCGAGTTGACTGTAGCCAGAGTAGAGCCAGGGGAAACCGGTGAGGAACCAGCCGCGAAAGGCCTCCTGGCCGACCCACAACGCAGCAAACGTCAGCGCGTCGGCCAACGGTGCTTCATTACGGCGCAGCCAGCGCGCCCACAGCCAGGCGGGCAGGGCGAAAAACCAGGCGATGGCGGCGGTAAACAGCAGCATCAAAAAGCCAGCCAGCAGCACCGAAGCGCCGCCGAAGTGGTGAATGCTGTAGTAGATCCAGCTGGTGCCGGCGCCAAACAGGCCGAAGCCGAAACACCAACCACGGCCCAGGGCCTGACGTGGCGTCAGCTCGCGCAGGCCGATATAGAACAACCCGACCGCCACCAGTGCAAATGGCCACAGATCGAACGGCGCCAGCGCCAGGGTGGTGATGGCGCCGGCCACCACGGCCAGCAAGTTACCGGGCCAGCCGGGGCGGGTCAGACGGCGCATATCAATCCTTAGCGGGCAATAGGTGTCAGGCGAATCAAATGGATGCGGCGGCTGTCGGCATTCAGGATGCGGAAGCGATAGGCGCCGATCTCGGTGGTCTCGTTACGCTTGGGCAGATGCCCGAACGCGCTCATCACCAGGCCGCCGACGGTGTCGAACTCGTCGTCGGAGAATTCGCTGTCGAAGAACTCGTTGAAGTTCTCGATCGGCGTGAGCGCCTTGACCAGGAAATCACCGCTGGGCAGCGGCTTGATATAGCTGTCTTCTTCGACGTCGTGCTCGTCTTCGATGTCGCCGACGATCTGTTCCAGCACGTCTTCGATGGTCACCAGACCCGCCACGCCGCCGTATTCGTCGATCACGATGGCCATGTGATTGTGGTTGGCGCGAAATTCACGCAACAGCACATTCAGGCGCTTGGATTCAGGCACGAAGGTGGCCGGACGCAGCAGGTCCTTGATGTTGAAGTTGTCGCCGTTCTCCTTGAGGATCAACGGCAGCAGGTCCTTGGCCAGCAGGACACCCATGACGTCGTCATGGCTTTCACCGATCACCGGGTAGCGCGAGTGCGCCGAGTCGATCACGGCCGGGAGGAATTCCCGAGGGGTCTGGGTCGCCTTGATGCTGATCATCTGCGAACGCGGGACCATGATGTCCCGGACTTGCAGGTCAGCCACCTGGATGGCGCCTTCGACGATGGCCAGCGCTTCGCTGTCCAGCAACTTGTTCTGATGGGCCTCGCGCAGCAGCTCAAGCAGCTCCTGGCGGTTTTTCGGCTCGTGGGCAAAAGCCTGGGTCAATTTACCCAGCCATGACTTCTGCCCGTTGCTCGATCGGTCTTCGCTCATAGCGATTACTCTAAATCCTTTGTTGTTTCAGTGAGGTGTAGTTTCGATTTCGTCGTCTGCATAAGGGTCACGGTGACCCAATTCAGCAAGCAACGTTTGTTCCAGTGTTTCCATCTCCAGCGCTTCGTCATCGTCTATATGGTCGTAACCCAAGAGATGCAAGCAGCCGTGGATCACTAGATGGGCCCAATGGGCCTCAAGTTCCTTGCCTTGATCCTTTGCTTCGCGTTCCACCACCTCGACACAGATCACCAGGTCGCCCAGCAGCGGGATATCCAGTAACTCATCCGGCACGTCGGCTGGGAAGGACAGCACGTTGGTCGCGTAATCCTTTTGGCGCCACGTGCGATTCAGTTCGCGGCCTTCGGGCTCGTCCACCAGGCGGATGGTCAGCTCCGAGTCGGCGGTGCGCTGGCGCAGGGCCAGCGTGCACCATTGACGGAACTGTTCTTCGCTGGGGGCGGGCGCTTCAGTGGCCAGCTGCAGGTCAAGCTCAAGCATCGCGGCGAACGTCCTTGGCGGGTGCGTCGTCCTTGTGGTCGAAGCGCTCGTAGGCTTCGACGATGCGCTGCACCAGCGGGTGACGCACCACGTCTTTGGGCATGAAATGCGTAAAGCTGATGCCCGGCACGTCCTTGAGCACTTCGATGACTTGGGCCAGGCCCGACTTGGTGCCCTTGGGCAGGTCGACCTGGGTCACGTCACCGGTGATCACAGCGGTTGAGCCGAAACCGATACGGGTCAGGAACATCTTCATCTGTTCGACGGTGGTGTTCTGGCTTTCGTCGAGGATGATGAAGCTGTTGTTCAGCGTACGGCCACGCATGTAGGCCAGCGGGGCGATCTCGATCACCTGGCGCTCGATCAGTTTGGCCACGTATTCAAAGCCGAGCATCTCGTACAGCGCGTCATAGAGCGGGCGCAGGTACGGGTCGATCTTCTGGGCCAGGTCGCCGGGCAGAAAGCCAAGCTTTTCGCCGGCCTCGACCGCCGGGCGCACCAACAGAATGCGGCGTACTTGCTCGCGCTCCAGGGCGTCCACCGCACAGGCCACGGCCAGGTAGGTCTTGCCGGTACCGGCGGGGCCGATGCCGAAATTAATGTCGTTACCGAGGATTTCTTTGACGTAGCGCTGCTGATTCAAGCCGCGTGGGCGAATCATGCCTTTTTTGGTGCGCAGGGCAACGCTGGCTTCGGCCACCGGGTTGTTGGCCAAATCTTCCACGGCAGATTCCTGCAGGTACAGGTGCACGGTCTCCGGCGACAGCTCACTACCCTTGGTTTCGCGGTAGAGGCGGCGGAGCAGGTTTTCTGCAGACGTGGTGTGCTGGGGTTCACCAATAAGCTCGAACTGATTGCCGCGGTTGCGGATCTCGATGCTCAGGCGTTGTTCGATCAGGCGCAAGTGCTCGTCGAACTGTCCGCACAGGTTGGCGAAACGGCGAGCCTCAAAAGGCTCGAGGAGAAAACGATGGGGTTCTATGGGTGCGTTCAAGGTCGCTTTTAGCCGCCCTTTGGCTGTTGAGGTGAAAGAGAGGATAACGCCAGTGGCCTACGTGCGAAAGCACTTATCTAGCCCAAGTGCAGCACGGTTCCCATGTGGGAGCTGGGGGGGGGGGGGGGG
>NZ_JANLOF010000039.1:0-156183 GCF_025466135.1 Pseudomonas sp. 14P_5.3_Bac1
CTAAGTGGCCGTTACCGCAGCAACGGATATGTACTCACCCCCCCCCAAAAAAAGTCAGTCCAAATCACTCGCATCATGCCGCTCACGCAACTGCTCCGAAACCTCCCCAGAAACCCGATTCACCCTGCGCCCCCGCTGCACCGCCGGTCGCGCCTCAATCGCGTCCGCCCAACGCAGCACATGCTTGTACTCATGCACCGACAAAAACTCCGCCGAATCCCCATACAACCGGCCTTTGACCAACCCGCCATACCAAGGCCAGATCGCAATATCCGCAATGGTGTACTCATCCCCGGCAATGTACTCACTCACCGCCAACCGCTGATCCAGCACATCCAGCTGGCGTTTGGTCTCCATGGCAAACCGATTGATCGGGTACTCCATCTTGCTCGGCGCATACGCATAAAAATGCCCAAACCCGCCGCCCAGGTACGGCGCACTGCCCATCTGCCAGAACAACCACGACAAACACTCCGCACGCGCCGCCGGCTCAGTGGGGAAAAACGCCCCAAACTTCTGCGCCAGGTACTGCAAAATCGCCCCCGATTCGAACACCCGAATCGGCGTATCCCCACTGCGGTCCAGCAACGCCGGGATCTTCGAATTCGGGTTCACCGCCACAAACCCGCTGCCAAACTGATCACCGTCACCGATCTTGATCAGCCAGGCATCGTATTCCGCGCCGGCATGCCCCAGGGCCAACAGTTCTTCCAGCAGGATCGTGACCTTCTGGCCATTGGGTGTGGCCAGCGAATACAGCTGCAACGGGTGCTTGCCAACCGGCAATTCCTGCTCGTGAGTCGCACCGGCGATAGGCCGGTTGATACTGGCAAAGGTGCCGCCGCTTTCAGTGTCCCAGGTCCAGACTTTCGGGGGTACGTACTCGGTCATGTTCACTTCTCCTTGGTTTCATCAGGGGTCGACGCAGCCAATTGAGCCACGTTCCATCCGCCGCCCAGAGCCTTGATCAGGCCCACATTGGCGCTCAACTGCTGGGTTTGCAATTGCAACACGCTGCGCTTGGCTTCCAGCGCCGCCACTTGCGCCGTCACCACATCCAGATATGCCACGGCGCCCTGGCGATAACGCGAGGTGGACAGGTCTTCGGCGTATTGCGCTGCAGCCGCCGCATCACGCTGATCATCCAGGGCCGTGCCCAGGCCGGCGATTTGCGACAGGTTGTCCTCCACCTGCTCGAACGCACTCAACACCACGCCACGGTATTTGGCCGCCGCTTCATCGGTGGCGGCCTTGGCGATGTCCACCTGGGCCTGGCGCGCGCCGCCGTCAAACAGGGTGCCCACCAGTGATGGGCCGATGGCCCAGAACAGGTTGGGCGCGCTGAGCAAGCGGGCAAACTCGTCACTCTGATAACCGCCTTGGGCGCTCAGCGTGATCTGCGGGAACCACGCCGCCTTGGCGACGCCAATCCGCGCATTGGCCGCAGCGATGCGACGCTCGGCAGCCGCAATATCCGGTCGGCGCTGCAACAGACTGGAAGGCACGCCGGTCGGCACGTTCGGCAAGGCAATCGGCGCCACGTTCACGGCGACGCTATAAGTGGAAGCCGACTCACCGAGCATCGCCGCTATCGAATGCTCCAGCAGCGCCCGTTGCACCTGGCTCTGGCTGAGCTGCGATTTAACCGTCGACAACTGCGTACGCGCCCGCGCCACATCCAGGCCGGAGACGATACCGCCGCCATGCAAACCTTCGGTCAGGCCAAGGGCCTTGGCGTAAGCGTCGCGCGTCTGCGCCAGCAACTGGTTCTGCCAGTCGATGCCGCGCAGGCGGATGTAGCTGTCGGCCAGTTGCGCCTGCAGGCTCAGGCGTACCGACGCCAGGTCTGCCTTGGCCGCATCCGAGTCGCTGGTGCCGGCGGCCACGGTGTCGCGCACGCGGCCCCACAGGTCGACTTCATAGTCGACTTCCAGGCCCAGGGTCGCGGAGTTGTAGACATCCGGTGAAGTGGCCGAGCGCAACGGTTTGGTGTCTGACTGGCGAATGCGCTGGCCGTTGCCAATGGCCGAGATCTTCGGGAACAGCCCCGAACGGTCCTGGGCCAGGAACCCTTGAGACTGCTGGTAATGCGCGAGCGCGGCGCTCAGGTCGGCGTTGTTTTTCAACAACTGCTGCTGCATCGCATCCAGCTGCGGGTCGTTGTACACGCGCCACCAGCCATCCCGGTTGGCCTGATCGTTCGGCGTGCCGACCGTCCAGGGCCCTTGGGTGTGAAACTGCGCAGCCATCGGTGTTTGCGGCACGTTCAGCGGTGGCGCCAACGAGCAGGCGCCCAGGCTCAGCGTGGCGATCAAGCCCAGCACATTGCGCTTAGCCATGGGGTTTGACCTCAGTGGCAGCGACCGCCAGCTGCACCGAATCATCATCAGCCAGGCCATCGGGCGGCGTGTCGATCACGCGGTCGGCGGCTTGCAGGCCGCTGGCGATTTCGACGCTGTCACCAAAATCGCGGGCGATGCTGACGGTCTTGAAGTGCACATGGTTGTTGGCGTCCAGGGTCGCGACGCGCATGCCCTTGTCATCGAACACCAAGGCGCTGGACGGCACGCGGATGACGTCGGCCTGCACCGGCAAGTCAAACTGCACGCTGGTGTAGCCACCGGGCAGCAAGCGGCCACCGGGGTTGTCCACCAGCAATTGCACGAGCGTGCTGCCGGAGGCAGCGTTGACCGCGTCGGCGGTGGCAATCACTTTGCCGGTGAAGGTTTCGCCGCGGTACTCCGGCACGCTGAGGCGCGCGGTGGTGCCTTCGCGAATCTGTGGCGAGAAGGTTTGCGGCACCTGCACATACACGCGCAGGCGGCTGACATCGGCCACCGCAAACAGCTCTTTGCCGGCGGTGCCGCCCGCACTGATCAACGCGCCTACGTCAGTGCTGCGCGCGGTGACCACACCGGCAAACGGCGCAACCAGATGCTGGAAGCCCTTGGTTGCGACCAGCTGGTCGACATTGGCCTTGGCCGCCGCCACTTTGGCTTGCTTGGCGGTCAGGTCGCCGGTGCGTTCATCCACGTCCTGGCGCGACACCGAGTCGTTCGCCAGCATGGCCTGCCAGCGTTTGGCGGTGGTTTCGGCGAGGTGCTCATCGGCTTGGGCCGAGGCCAACGTGGCACGGGCCTGCAGCAGTTGCTGGTCGAGTTCCGGGGTGTCGATTTCAGCCAACACTTGCCCGGCTTTGACGCGGGTGCCGATGTCGACATTCCAGGATTTCAGGTAGCCGTTGACCCGGGCGAAGATCGACGCGCGTGAATACGCCTCCATCCGCCCCGGCAGGTTGAGCACCGGGCCCTGGGCCTGCACCACCGGCTTGATCAGGTTGACGCTGGGCAACGCCTGGGCGTCGGTCCAGGTCTTGAGGTCGCGCGATTCACTGGCGCGCACGCCGATGCCGACACCGACGATGACAACCACCACTGCCGCGCCCACGATCAGCCACAGCAGGCCACGGGAAGACTTGGATTTAGAAACGGAAACGGACATGTCAAACCCCTTGGGTAACGGTGGTCGCACGCGTGGCGTGCTGGCGACGCCCGTGGACAAGACTGAAAATCAACGGAACCAGAATCAACGTGGCGACGGTGGCAAACGCCAGGCCGCCGATCACCGCGCGGCCCAGTGGCGCGTTCTGCTCGCCGCCCTCGCCCAGGCCCAAGGCCATGGGCGCCATGCCGATGATCATCGAAATGGCCGTCATCAACACCGGCCGCAGCCGCGTGAAGCCGGCTTCGAGCGCGGCCTGCACCGCATCGCCGTGCACCGCCAGGCGTTCGCGACAGAAGCTCACCACCAAAATGGCGTTGGCAGTGGCCACGCCCATGCACATGATCGCCCCGGTCAGCGCCGGCACCGACAGCGGCGTGTGCGTGATAAACAGCATCCACACGATGCCCGCCAGCGCCGCCGGCAACGCGGTGATGATCACAAACGGGTCGGCCCAGGACTGAAAGTTGACCACGATCAGCAAGTAGATCAGCACCACCGCGCCGAGCAGGCCGAACAGCAAGCCACTGAACGCCGCGTTCATGGTCTGTACCTGGCCTTGCAGGATGACCTTGGAGCCGGTCGGTACTTCACCGGCGTGGGCGGCGATGATCTTTTGGATATCGGCGGCAACGCCACCGAGGTCGCGGTCCTGAATCGCGGTCAGCACTTCGACCACCGGCTGGATATCCGATTGGGTGAACACCGAATTACTGTGGCTGCGCTGGATATTCGCCAGGCCGCCCAATGTCTGGTCGGTGGCCGCCCCGCTGCTGCCACTCAACGGCAGGTTGTGCAGCGCCGCCAGGCTTTCAAGGCTGTACTGCGGGGTTTGCATCACGATCGGGTAGGAAATGCCGTTGGCCGGGTTCAACCAAAAGGTCGGCGCCACCTGGCTGGAACCGGCGAGGTTGACCACCAGGCTGTTGGTCACGTCGCGCTCGGTCAAGCCGACCAATTGCGCGCGGGTGCGGTCCACGTCGATATTGAACGTCGGCAATTGCCGCGACTGCTGGATGCGCGCATCGACCACGCCCGGCACCCGACGAATATCACGCAGCAACGCGCTGGCGTACGTGAAGTTGCCCGCCAGGTTATTGCCGGTGATTTGCAGGTCAATCGGCGCCGAGGAGCCGAAGTTAAGGATCTGCCCGACAATGTCCGACGCCGGGAACGAGAACACCGCACTGGGGAACTCGCGTGGCAGGGTTTCGCGCAATATGCGCATGTATTCTGCGGTCGGGCGGTGGCCTTCATTGAGGCTGATCTGAATGTCGCTGTCTTGGGAGCCCACGGTGCCGGTGTTGTTGTACACCACGTTGATGCCACTGATCGACAGGCCGATGTTGTCGACCAACGCCTTGAGCTCATTGGCCGGGACCTTGCGCCGGATCGCGTTCTCGATGTCGGCGATCAGGTGCGCGTTGCTTTCCACCCGTGTGCCCACCGGGGCACGCACGTGCAGCAGGATCAAGCCGGAATCGACCTCGGGGAAGAAGTTGCGCCCCAGGAACGGCACCAGCGCAAACGACACCGCAACAAACGCCAGCAGGCCGATCACCACCGTGCGGCGATGGTGCAAGGCACTGTCCAACACGCTGTGGTAGCGCTCGCGAAAGCCTTCAAAATGCCGCTCGAAACCACGTTGGAAATTCACCAGCGGATTGCGCGACGGCGCGTGCCCGTCCTCACCATGCACATGCGGCTTGAGCAGGTAGTTGGCGAGTGTCGGCACCAGCGTACGCGACAGGATGAACGAGGCAATCATGGCGAAAATCACCGCCTCAGCCATCGGTACAAACAGGAAGCGCGCCACGCCGTCGAGGAAGAACATCGGCACAAACACGATGCAAATACACAGCAGCGAAACGAACGCCGGCGTGACGATCTGCGCCGCGCCGTCGAGGATCGCCGTCTCCACCGGCTTGCCCTGCTCCAGGTGCCAGTTGATGTTCTCGATGGTCACCGTGGCGTCGTCCACCAGGATGCCGACCGCCAGCGCCAGGCCGCCGAGGGTCATGATATTGAGGGTTTCGCCCAGAGCCGAAAGCGTGGCAATCGAGGCCAGGATCGCCAACGGAATCGACGTGGCGATGATCACCGTCGAACGCCAGCTGCCAAGGAACAGCAGGATCATCAGGCTGGTCAGCGCCGCCGCGATCACGCCTTCACGGGCCACGCCGCTGATGGCCGAGCGCACGAACAGTGACTGGTCGCCGATCAGGTCGATGTTCAGGTCAGGCGGCAAGGCGGCCTTGTTGTCCGCGAGCTTTTCCTTGATCCCGGCGATCACGCCCAAGGTCGATGCCGAGCCGGTCTTGAGCACCGGCAGCAGCACCGAGCGGTTGCCGTTCACGTGCACGATGTTGGTTTGCGGCGGGTTGCCGTCGCGCACGGTGGCCACATCGCGGATCAACACGGTGGTGCCATCGGCGGTCTTGATCGGCAGGTTTTCCAGGTCATGGAAATCCGACGGCGCGTTGTTCAGTTGCAGGTTGAATTCGTAGCTGCCGATCTTCTGCGTGCCCACCGGCGTGATCAGGTTCTGCGTGGCCAGGGCGGTGGCGACGTCTTGCGCCGACAGGCCGCGCGCCTGCATGCGCGCCGAATCGAGGTCGATCTGCACCTGGCGGCTCTTGCCGCCAAATGGGTATGGCAGCGCCGCACCGGGCACGGTGGTGAGCATCAGGCGCACCTGGTTAAGGCCAATATCACCCAGGCGCTGCTCGCTCAAACCCGCGCCCGAAAGGGCCAACTGCACGATGGGCACGGTGGAGGCGCTGTAGTTGAGCACCAGCGGCGGCACGGTGCTGGGCGGCAGTTGCCGCAGGATCGCCTGGGACACCGACGTGACCTGGGCGTTGGCCGTGCTGATGTTGACGCCGGGCTGGAAGAAGATCTTCACGATGCCGTAGCCATTCATCGACTGCGCTTCGATATGGCGAATGTCGTTGACCGTGGTGGTCAGCACGCGCTCGAACGGCGACGTGATGCGCCCCGCCATCTGGTCGGGCGGCAGGCCGGTGTACTGCCAGATCACCGCGATGACCGGAATGCGGATTTCGGGAAAGATGTCGGTCGGCGTTCGCCAGGCCGCCAGCGGGCCGATGATCAGGATGAAAATAGCCAATACCAGAAAGGTATAGGGGCGCCGCAACGCGATGCGCACGAGGCTCAGCATAGGAGGTGATCCAGACAGGGGTTGGATGATCAAGCAGGCAGAGCCGTGCCGTTTTCCCGCCTCGCCCCACGCGTTTCCTGGGGAGCTTGTAACGACATCCGGTCACAAAGAGGCATATGCCACGATATCTAATTTAGTGGCGTACGCAACTAATTTGTTTCAAGCTGTCTCAGTCTTCATCTGCAAGCCATCTTCGGTCTGAAAGGCCTTGTCCTGACAGGTCGCGCAGGCATAATCACCCGCGTCGTGTTTTGTATCAGAGAGTATCTGCCCTTGAAATCTACCCCGCCTTGCTCCGAGAGTTCCAGCGCCTGTGTGAACGGTGCCGTGCGCCGCACGTCCCGTCGCCTGGGCCAGATCTATGACGAGGCGTATGCGCCCTGCGGGTTGAAAGCCACTCAATACGCGGTGCTCAACCGCATCGCCAAGGCCGGCACGCCGAAGATGGGCGAACTGGCGCAAGCCCTGGTGATGGATTTGTCCGCCCTGGGCCACACACTCAAGCCATTGGTGCGCGATGGCCTGGTAGAGCTGCGCGTGGACGAATTCGACCGCCGCACCCGCCGCGTGCTGCTGACCGAGCAAGGCCAGCGCACGCACGCGGCCGCCAAGCGCATCTCGACGCAAATGGCCGAGCGCTTTGATCAGGCGTTTGGCCGTGAAGCGGCGGCGCAGCTGCGCCAGACCCTGGATTTTATCGCCTCCGACGAGTTTGCCCGCACGCTCCTGGCCAAGGACGATTAAGCCATCCGCCTCGAAGACATCCTCGCCGACCACCTGCATGTGGTGTTCTGCGGCATCAACCCGGGCAAGGGCTCTGCCGCCCTCGGCCTGCACTTCGCCAATCGCAGCAACCGCTTCTGGCGCACGTTGCACCTGGCGGGTTTTACCCCGCATGAAATCCGCCCGGAGGATGCGCGCAGCCTGCTCGACTATCACTGCGGCTTGACCACCTTGGTCGAGCGCCCGACGGCGAGCGCGGGGGAATTGGCGCGACATGAATTCACCGAAGCGGCGACGGCGTTTGAACACAAGATCCGTCGTTGCCAGCCGCGGTGTGTGGCGTTCCTGGGCAAGGTCGGTTACAGCGCGTTGTCCGGCCAACGCGAGATCGCCTGGGGGCTGCAGCCGCAGCTATTGGGCGGCGCCTCGGTATGGGTGTTGCCCAACCCGAGCGGGCGCAACCTGGCGTTCAGCCTGGAGCGACTCGTGCACGCCTATCAGCCGCTGCGCGCGGCCATTGCGCAGGCCGGCCCGGTGCCTTTAATCTCTTGAGCCAAACACCCTGAGAGCCTTGGAGGCTTCATGAAACTGGTCGGCATGCTGGACTCGCCTTACGTTCGTCGCGTCGCAATTTCTCTTGAACTGTACGGCGTGGATTTCGTACACGAGTCGCTCTCGGTGTTCAGCACCTACGCTGAATTTTCTGCAATCAACCCGGTGGTCAAGGCGCCCACGCTGGTGCTCGATGATGGAACGGTGCTGATGGATTCCAGCCTGATCCTGGACTACTTCGAAACCCTGGCGCCGACCGACAAAAAACTTCTGCCACACAACGCCGGCGCACGCGCCAAAGAGCTGCAAGTGCTCGGCCTGGCCCTGGCGGCGTGTGAGAAAACCGTGCAGATCGTCTACGAGCACCACTTGCGCCCAGCGGAAAAACTGCATGAACCGTGGCTCGATCGCGTAACCGGGCAGTTGCTGGCCGCTTATTCGCTGCTGGAAACACACCTGGCCCAAGCGAGCGGTGAACGCCTGAACCAGGCCGCGCTGACGGCGGCCGTCGCCTGGTCGTTCACGCAGTTAAAACTGCCGACGCTGCTCAAGGCCCAGGCGTATCCCAGCCTTCAACGCCACGCCAATCAGCTGGAACAGCATCCGGCGTTCAGGAAATACCCCATCGAATAACTGGCCTAGACCCAGCCACCATCCACAATAAAGTTTTGTGCCGAACACATCGCCGACGCATCGGAGGCAAGAAACAGCGCCATGTTGGCGATGTGTTCCGGCAGCACACTGCCTGGCAAGCACTGGCTGCGGCTGATCAGCTCCCTGGCCGCATCGTCCACCCACATCGCCAGCTGTTTTTCGGTCATGACCCAGCCGGGCACCAGGGTGTTGACGCGGATACGGCTGGGGCCCAGTTCCCGCGCCAGCGCTCGGGTCATGCCATGGGCCGCCGCCTTGCTGGCCGCGTACACCGGGTAGCCCGCCGACGCCATCATCCAGCCGACCGAGCCCAGGTTGATAATCGCCCCGCTGCCCGCGCTTTTCATCATCGGCACCACGGCCTTGGCGGCAAAAAAGGCGTGTTTGAGGTTGACGGCGATCAGCCTGTCGAACATGTCCGAATCGACCTCTTGCAGCGTATGACGCACGTCGTTGGCTGCGTTGTTCACCAGCACGGTGATCGGCCCCAGCGTTTGCTCAAAACGGGCGATCGCCGCTTTGTAGGCGATTTCATCGGTGATGTCGCAACACACGAACTCAACGCTATGCCCTTGGACACTCAACACCGCCGCGAGCCGCTCGCCCTGGCTTTGCGCGCGGTCCACAAAGGCCACCTTGGCGCCCTGCGCGGCGAAGGCGCGCACCATGAATTCGCCGATGCCCGAGGCACCTCCGGAAATCAGTACGGTCTTACCCTTCAGGTCGGGATAAACGGCGTGTGCAGTACTCATATAACGCTTGCCTCGATCAATTAGTCTTATTTTATTTGGCGTATCTGGGGTTTAAGGCTATAAATTCGCTGTCAACTCGACGAAATATCGCACATTAGTAGAACTATTCCACTGAAAACAACAAAAGGAAGTTCGACCATGAAGCACCCTCGACACCTGCTTTCAGGCCTCGCCTTGTCCATGCTGGTTGCCAGCGGTGGCGCCCAGGCCGCCGGGCTTAGCAGTGAACACAAGCCTTTCGGCAAAACCAACGACGGCACCGCCGTCGAGCAATACATCTTGCGCAACAGCCATGGCATGCAAGCCACGGTGATCACTTACGGCGGCGTATTGCAGTCGCTGAAAGTGCCGGATAAAAACGGCAAGGTCGATGACGTGGTACTCGGTTTCGACGACGTGCAGGGCTATCAGAGCGGTACGGCCTTTTTCGGCGCGAGCATCGGCCGCTTCGGCAACCGTCTGGCCGCCGGGGCGTTCGAACTCGATGGCAAGCGTTACCAGGTACCGCTCAACGATGGCCCCAACTCGCTGCACGGCGGTGCTCAGGGTTTCGACAAGCACGTGTGGCAGGCCGAACCGGTCAAGGGCAAGGATTCGGTCGGCGTGAAGCTGAGCTACCTGTCCAAGGACGGTGAAATGGGCTTCCCCGGCAACCTGAAGACCGAGGTCACCTACAGCCTCAACGATAAAAACGAACTGCACATCGACTACAAGGCCACCACTGACAAACCGACGGTGCTGAACCTCACCAACCACAGCTACTTCAACCTCGCCGGCGCAGGCAATGGCGACATCCTCAAGCAAGTGGCGACCTTGCATGCCAGCCACTACACACCGGTAAATGCCACGTTGATTCCGACCGGCGAACTGGCTCCGGTCAAAGGCACGCCGATGGATTTCCTCAAACCCACGCCGATCGGCCAGCACATCAAGGACGACCATCCGCAGCTCAAGTTCGCCGAGCCCAAACAGGGTGGGTTTGACTTCAACTGGGCGCTGGATACCAAAGGCGATATCAAGCAACTCGCCGCCGACGTACACGACCCCGCCTCCGGCCGACGTTTGCAGCTCTACACCACCGAGCCCGGCGTGCAGTTCTATACCAGCAACTTCCTGGATGGCACGGTGAAGGGCAAGGCCGGCAAGGTGTATGCGCATTGGAGCGCGTTTACCCTGGAAACCCAGCACTTTCCGGACGCACCCAACCAGCCAACGTTTGCATCGACCCGGTTGAACCCTGGGCAGACCTACACCCAGAACACCGTGTTCAAGTTCTCCGCCGATTGAACTGAGGGAGCGGGCTTGCTCGCGAAAGCGGTGGTTCAGTGCCAGACGCAGTGACTGACACTCCGCTTTCGCGAGCAAGCCCGCTCCCACATTCAGTGCTCGCTGAGCATGGCTCAGCAATGGTTCATCGGTTTGGCCACTACTCAGTTCCAGAGGCCGATTTTTTCCAGTTCCTGCTTGAAGTTCTCGCGGGTGATCAGCGTCACTTCATCCATGGCGGTGTACTTCGGTGGCTCCTTGCCGGTGGTGACCCAGTCGAACATCATCTTCGCGGTGTTGTAGCCTTCGATGTGCGGGCTGGGCAGCATTGAGCCGAAGAAGCCGCTGTTGGCTTTCTTCAATTCGCCGATGGCGTCGGTGCCATTGATGCCGATGCCGATCACATTGGCCGCGGCAAAGCCTGCGGTTTCGGTAGCGCGTACGCCGCCGAGCACCGTGTTGTCGTTCATGCCGCCAATGATCAGGTTTTTCGCACCGCTGGGCAGCTTGACCAGAGCCGAGTTGGTGGCGTCCATGCTGCCCGGGACGTCGAGCGTCTTGGCGGCCGTGAACAGGATGTGATCCTTGGGAAAGCCTGCATCTTCCAGGGATTTGACCGAGCCGTCGGTACGCTTTTTACCGGTGTCGAGTTCGTTGAAGGTGTTGATCACCGCATAAGTGTCCTTCCAGTCCCAACCGCGTTTTTTCGCTTCTGCCGCCATCGCCGCGCCCTGCTTCTGGCCGACTTCAAAAGCGGCCATGCCCAGGTACGGCACGTCCTCCATGAAGTTGCCCTTGGCATCGACAAAGCGATCGTCCACGGCAATCACTTTCAGGCCGTTGACACGGGCCTTGGCGACGATGGCCGGGCCGAGGGACACGTCCGGCGGGCAGATCACAAAGCCCTTGGCGCCGTTGGCCGCCAGGCTGTCGATGGCCGCCAGGGTTTTCTCGCCATCGGGCACGGCGATCTTGATCACGGTAAAACCATGTTCCTTGCCGGCCTTTTCGGCAAACGCCCATTCGGTCTGGAACCACGGCTCTTCAGCCTGCTTGACCAGAAAACCGATCTTCACTTCTTCAGCAGCCAGCAACAGGCCGCTCAGGCTCAGGGCTGACACCGCCACAGCGGCGCAGCACAGGGAACGCAAACCACGACGACGATTCATACGGGTGACTCCTTGTTGTTGTTTTTGAATGTCAGGATTTAACCGGCAAAGCGGTGACAGGGTATGCCGGGCACATCGACCTCGATGGCCAATACCGCGCCATCCAGGGGGTGATCCAATGGGCTGGCGGCGCTGGTGATATAGAGCGTGGTGAGATTGGGCCCACCAAAAACACAACTGGTGGGGCGGCTGACGGGCAGTTCGATGACGCGGTCCACTGCGCCGTCTGGCGTCAGGCGCAGCAGGCAACTGCCGTCCCAGCGTGCATTCCAGACATAACCCTGACTGTCCATCGCCGAGCCGTCCGGCCCTCCGCGTGGATGCGGGCCAAACCAGACGTGCGCCGGGTCGAGTTGGCCGCCCTCCTGGATCACGTGCCGGTAGAGCGTGCCGTCCAGACTGTCGCCGAAATGCACCTGGCTGCCGTCCTCGCTCCACAGCAAGGTGTTGGGAATGCCCAGGCCGCGCAGCAGCGGCGTGACCTGCGCATCGGCATCGATGCGAAACAGGCCACCGGAACGTCGCGTGATCGGCAGGTCTTCGCCCCGCTCGCCAATGTTGTTCTGCATGGTGCCCAGCCACAGGCGGCCCTGGGCATCGCAGCGCGCTTCATTGCCACGGTTGCCGGGTTGCGGGTCGGCCACACACAGCAGCGTCAGCACTTCGGTCGCCAGGTCGAGCCGGTAGACGCCGCTGCTCAAGGTCACAAGCGCATCGCCGCTTTCACAGGGGATAAACGCCGAGACGTGCTCGGGCAACTGCCAGATCTGCAACTGCCCGTCCATCAGGCGCAACGCCTGTTTGCCAATGATATTGACCCAATACAGCGCCTGGGTCGGCGCATCCCAAAACGGGCCTTCGCCCAACTGTGCACGGTGTGCGGTAACGGCATTAAACGGCATGTGACCTCCTGTTTTTTACAGCGGCTCGCGCGATGGCGTGCCATCGACCAGCCGCTGGATGCGCAACGGGTTGGCGTTTTTCAACGCGTCGGGCAGCAGGCTATCAGGGTAATTCTGGAAGCACACGGGACGCAGAAAGCGGTCGATGGCCAAGGTACCGACCGAGGTGCCGCGCGCGTCCGAAGTGGCCGGATAGGGCCCGCCGTGGACCATCGCGTCGCAGACTTCAACGCCGGTAGGGTAGCCATTGAGCAGGATGCGGCCGACTTTTTGTTCCAGCAACGGCGTCAGTTCGGTGAACTGCTCAAAGTCGGCCGGCTCGCCGATAATCGTCGCCGTCAGTTGGCCATGCAGCCCCTGCAAGGCGGCGCGGAGTTGGGCTTGATCAGTCACTTCAACCACCACCGTGGTCGGGCCGAACACCTCTTCCTGCAGCACTTCATCGCCGTCGATCAGCAGGCGGGCGTCGGCCTTGAACAGCTGCGGCTGCGCCTGATTGCCTGCTTGAGCGCTGCCCGCCAGATGCTGGATGCCCGGGTGCGCGAGCAGCTTTTCCAGGCCTTTGCCATAGCTGCTCAAGGTGCCGGCGTTGAGCATGGTTTGCGCCGGCTGATCATTGATCAGGCTGGCCACCTGCTGGGTGAATGCGCTGAACTGCGGCGATGCAATGCCGATCACCAGGCCTGGGTTGGTGCAGAACTGACCACAGCCTTGCACCACCGAGGCCGTCAGGTCGCGGGCGATGGTGTGCGCCCGCGCCTGCAATGCCTGCGGCAATACGATCACCGGGTTGATGCTCGACATCTCGGCAAACACCGGGATCGGCTGCGGGCGGGCTGCGGCCATGTCGCACAAGGCGCGACCGCCCTTGAGCGAGCCGGTAAAACCCACCGCCTGGATCGCCGGGTGCTTGACCAGCGCCTCACCGACGCCGCCGCCGAAGATCATATTGAACACGCCCGCCGGCATTTCGGTGGCGTGGGCCGCGCGCAGGATTGCATCGGCGACCTGCTCAGCCGTAGCCATGTGCCCACTGTGGGCCTTGAACACCACCGGGCAACCCGCCGCCAGCGCCGCTGCGGTGTCGCCACCGGCGGTGGAAAATGCCAGCGGAAAGTTGCTCGCGCCAAACACTGCAACCGGGCCCAGGCCAATGCGGTATTGGCGCAGGTCCGGACGCGGCAACGGCTGACGCTCGGGCAAGGCTTTGTCGATGCGTGCGCCGTAGAAATCGCCACGCCGCAGCACGGTGGCAAACAGGCGCATCTGGCCGCTGGTGCGCCCGCGTTCGCCTTTGATACGCGCGGCGGGCAGTGCCGTTTCGCGGCACACCAGCGCGATGAAGTTATCGCTCAGCGCGTCCAGCTCGTCGGCTATTGCGTCGAGAAACTGCGCGCGCCGCGAGGCACTCAACGCGCGGTATGCCGGGTAAGCCGCGGCGGCCGCCGTGGCGGCGGCGTCGACTTCTTCGGGGGTCGCCTGGAAAAAATCCTGCGGCAAGGCTTCGCCGGTGCTGGCATCGACACTGTGCAGGGTCACGCTGCCGAGGGCGCTGCGCTGGCCGCCGATGTAGTTGTGGCCGAGGAATTGGGTCATGTTGATCTCCTTAAAGGGTGATGACATTGCCGGGCTCGAACACCGCGTCGGCCTTGCCGACCGTGTTGACCAGCGGCGCGCCGAACTCGGCCTGGCTGATCTCGAACACATCGCCCGGTTCAGTACGTATACCGTCGGCAAATGACAAGGTAGCAGTGCCGAAGAAATGCACGTGCACGTCACCCGGTGTGAGGAATTGACTGTATTTGA
This sequence comes from Pseudomonas sp. 14P_5.3_Bac1, assembly GCF_025466135.1. Lineage (NCBI taxonomy): Bacteria > Pseudomonadati > Pseudomonadota > Gammaproteobacteria > Pseudomonadales > Pseudomonadaceae > Pseudomonas > Pseudomonas sp. 14P_5.3_Bac1. The sequence goes on from NZ_JANLOF010000039.1 coordinate 14,507, forward strand.
AGTGGTGATACTCAAGGTTTTCCAGGCTGTGGCACATGTTGGCCTCGCCACTGAGGAATTCGTTTTGCCAGATCACTTTGCCGTCACGCAGGATGCGGCTGGTGCCCGCCAGGTGCTGCGGCAACTCGCCTACGCGTAACTCAGGACCATAGCTGCAACTGCGCAACTTGGAGTGGGCCAGGTACAGGTAGTTTTTGCGCTCCATCACGTGATCAGAGAACTCGTTGCCCATGGCGAAGCCCAGCCGATAGGGTTTGCCGTCGTGGCCAATCACGTAGAGGCCGCCGATTTCCGGCTCTTCACCGGCGTCTTCGGCAAACGGCGGCACCGGGAAAGCCTGGCCCGGGCGTACCACGATGCTGCCGTCGCCTTTGTAGAACCACTCCGGTTGCACACCCGCTTGGCCAGACGCGGGCTTACCGCCCTCCACGCCCCATTTGAAGATGCGCAGGGTGTCAGTTATCGCACTGTCGTCACCGGCCTGCTGGTGCATCTTGTCCCGCGCCGAGGCGCTGCCCAGGTGGGTCAGGCCGGTGCCGCTGATCAACATGTGGGCCGGGTCCGGGTGATCGAGTGGCGGCAGGATTTTCAGGTCAGCCAGCAATGCGCGGTAATCGTAGCTGTCGCCCAGGCCCAGCTTGTCGACCTGCTGCGCCAATTTGACGCCCGCCTCGATGGCCGCCAACGCCAGTTCACGCACGCTGCGGGCCGTCTGCACCTCGCGCAGCTTGGTGCCTTCTACTACGCCGACACGGCGCTCACCGTTGCGTAACTCAAACTGAACTAAACGCATGAAATGTCTCCTTGATTAAGTCCGCGTGGCACCCCGGGCGCTGGCGGCAAATTGCTCGGTGGGCAGCACGTGCTTGCGTTCCAGTACGCGGTACACCACGCCGGTCAGCAGTAACCCGAACACCATCACACCCGACAGGAAGTACAAGCCCGAGGCCAGGTTACCGGTGTACTCCTTGAGCGCGCCGATCACAAAGGGACCGATATAGCCGCCGAGGTTGCCTACCGAGTTGATCAACGCAATGCCCGCCGCCGCACTGGCGCCGGCGAAAAAGCGCCCCGGCAGGGTCCAGAACACCGCCGTGCAGGAGAACAGCGCGAACGCCGCCAGGCACAGCGCGGCCATTTGCAGCACCGGCAAGCTCAGCCAGGCACTCAAGAACAGCCCGATGGCGCCCAGCACATACAGCACCGCGAGATGGCCGTAGCGATCATTCAAACGGTCGGAGCTGCGCGGAATGATCAGCAGGCCGAGAATGCCGAAGATATACGGCACCGCCGAGACGAAACCGGTGACCAGGTCACTGCCGCCGAACTGCTTGATCAGCGTCGGCAGCCACAGGCCGAGCCCATAAATGCTCAAGGTCACGGGCAGGTAGAACAGCGCCAGCAGCAGCACTCGTTTGTCTTTCAGTGCATGCAGCGGGTTGCCGTGGCGGGTCTGGCCGTAGGCTTGCAGGTCTTTATTCAGCTCGCCAGTGAGCCAGGATTTCTCGTCCTCGCTCATCCACTTGACCTGCTGGGGGCCGTCCGGCAGCAAGCGCAACACCGGCCAGGTCAGCAACAACGCCGGCGTGCCGATGACGATGAACAACCACTGCCAGCCATGCAGGCCGAGGATGCCGTCCATGCCCAGCAAGCCGCCGGACACGGGGCCGGTGATCATCATCGCAATGGGTTGGGAAAGGATGAACAGCCCGAGGATCTTGCCGCGATGGCGCACCGGGAACCACTGGGTGATGTAGTACAGCACGCCCGGAAAGAACCCCGCCTCCGCCGCGCCGAGCAGAAAGCGCATCACGTAGAAACTGTGCGGCCCCTGCACGAAGGCCATGCCGATAGTGATCGCGCCCCAGGTCAGCATGATGCGCGCAAACCAGCGCCGGGCGCCGAAGCGGTCGAGCATCAGGTTGCTGGGAATCTCGAACAGGAAGTAGCCAATGAAGAACAGCCCCGCGCCCAAACCATAGGCGGCGTCGCCAATGCCGACATCGGCGCCCATGTGCAGCTTGGCGAAACCCACCGCCGAGCGGTCCACGTAGGCGATCAGGTAGAGCAGGATCAGGAAGGGAATCAGTTTCAGCGTGATGCGCCGAATAAGCCGCAGTTCCTGGCTCATGGGTCGATCTCCGATTGTTGTTTTTATAGAAGCTCGGGGTTGCCGCTGGCCAAATTCAGGCAGGGCGATACCTCATTTGAAGCCGACTATATAGTATGACTATTTACAAAACAACTCTTCCAAAGCCTCGATTTTGCGCTTATGTTTAGCCGCATATAGAACATATAGTCATACAATAAGAGAGACCACCATGCCTGATAAAAAACCCACTCTCCGCTCCGCCCAGTGGTTTGGCACCGCCGACAAGAACGGCTTCATGTACCGCAGCTGGATGAAGAACCAAGGCATCGCCGACCATCAGTTCCATGGCAAACCGATCATCGGTATCTGCAACACCTGGTCGGAGCTGACGCCGTGCAACGCGCACTTCCGCCAGATCGCCGAGCATGTCAAACGTGGTGTGATCGAGGCCGGTGGCTTCCCGGTGGAATTCCCGGTGTTCTCCAATGGCGAATCCAACCTGCGCCCCACCGCCATGCTCACGCGCAACCTGGCGAGCATGGACGTGGAAGAGGCGATTCGCGGCAACCCCATCGACGGCGTGGTGCTGCTCACCGGCTGCGACAAAACTACCCCGGCGCTGCTGATGGGCGCGGCCAGTTGCGACGTGCCGGCCATCGTCGTCACTGGCGGGCCGATGCTCAATGGCAAACACAAAGGCCAGGACATCGGCTCGGGCACGGTGGTGTGGCAGCTCAGCGAACAGGTCAAGGCCGGCACCATCACCCTGGACGATTTCCTCGCGGCCGAAGGCGGCATGTCGCGCTCGGCCGGCACCTGCAACACCATGGGCACAGCCTCCACCATGGCCTGCATGGCCGAGGCACTGGGCACTTCCCTGCCCCACAACGCGGCGATCCCGGCGGTGGATGCGCGCCGGTATGTGCTGGCGCATATGTCCGGCATGCGTGCGGTAGAGATGGTGCGCGAAGACTTGAAGCTGTCGAAGATCCTCACCAAGGAAGCGTTTGAAAACGCGATCCGCGTGAACGCGGCCATCGGCGGTTCGACCAACGCGGTGATTCACTTGAAAGCCATCGCCGGGCGCATTGGCGTCGAGCTCGACCTGGATGACTGGACGCGCATGGGCCGCGGCGTGCCGACCATTGTCGACCTGCAGCCGTCGGGGCGTTTCCTGATGGAGGAGTTTTACTATGCCGGTGGCCTGCCCGCCGTGTTGCGCCGATTGGGCGAAGCCAACCTGATCCCGCACCCGCATGCGCTGACCGTCAACGGCAAGTCCCTGGGCGAGAACACCAAGGACTCGCCGATCTACGGCCAGGACGAAGTGATCCGTACCCTCGACAACCCGATCCGCGCCGACGGCGGCATCTGCGTGCTGCGCGGCAACCTCGCGCCGTTGGGCGCCGTGCTCAAACCCTCGGCCGCCAGCCCCGAGTTGATGCAGCATCGCGGCCGCGCGGTGGTGTTCGAGAACTTCGACATGTACAAGGCGCGCATCAATGACCCTGAACTGGACGTGGATGCCAATTCGATCCTGGTCATGAAAAACTGCGGCCCCAAGGGTTACCCAGGCATGGCCGAAGTCGGCAACATGGGCTTGCCGGCCAAGCTGCTGGCCCAGGGCGTGACCGACATGGTGCGTATTTCCGATGCGCGCATGAGCGGCACCGCTTACGGCACGGTGGTGTTGCACGTGGCACCCGAAGCCGCCGCCGGTGGGCCGCTGGCCACGGTGCAGGAAGGCGACTGGATCGAACTGGACTGCGCCAATGGCCGCCTGCACCTGGACATCCCCGACGCAGAGCTGGCGGCACGCATGGCCGAGCTGCCGCCACCGCAGAAGCTGATCGTCGGCGGCTACCGTCAGCTGTACATCGACCATGTGCTGCAGGCCGACCAAGGCTGCGACTTCGACTTTCTGGTGGGTTGCCGTGGGGCTGAAGTCCCCCGTCATTCCCACTAATTGGGATGCTATGATGCCGCCTATTTAGCCAGGGCCTCCCGTTCGTTATGGATCACCAGCCGTCCAAGCCGCGCAAGAGCATGCATGCCCAGATCGTTCAGGACTTGGGCATGCACATCGTTTCCGGTCGCTTCAAACCCGAAGAACGCCTGCCCATGGAGGCCACGCTGTGCGAGGAGTACAAGGTCAGCCGGTCGGTGTTGCGCGAGGCGACGCGCGTGCTCAGCGCCAAGGGCCTGGTGTATTCCAAACCGCGGGTGGGCGCGGTGGTGCGGCCACGCCTGAAATGGCATTTGCTCGACCCTGACGTGTTGTCCTGGCTGATGCAGACCACGCCGCACAGTGAGTTTTTCAACACCCTGGCCGGCGTGCGGCGCATCCTCGAACCGGAAATCGCCGCCATGGCCGCGACCACCGCCACCGATGAAGACATTGCCACCATCGAACAAGCCTACCTGGGCATGGAAACCGCCAAGACCCACGACGACCTGCTGCAGGCCGACCTGGACTTTCACCGCGCGATTGCCGACGCCACCCGCAATGACCTGCTTGCCTATATGTGCAACATGCTCTCGCTGCCGTTGCGCGAGTCGATCAACATCACCAATCGCCGCCCGGACATCCAGGGCCTGAGCCTGCCGCGTCACAAGGCCATTCTCACGGCGATCCAGAACCGCGACGCCCTCGGCGCCCGCCACGCTTCGCTGGTGCAACTGGACGACACGCGCGTGGCGCTGGACACGGTGATGAACGTGCTGACCCCGTTGTAAATGCACGACGGGCGTCACCTGATTGAGCCAATCGGCTACTGAACAGCGTCCACCAGCGAAATCAGCCGCGACTCAATCGACGCCTCAACGATCTCAAGCACCGCAAGTGTCACCGGCAGTTTGAACCGGCGCCTGCCAGCGCTGCCGGGGTTGACGTACAACGTTGCGCCGCGCCACACGATCAAGGGTTTGTGCGAGTGACCGGTGATCACCAGCCGTGTGTGCGGGTCGAGTAACGCGGGCACGTCGGCAATGTCATGCACGACCAGGGTTTTCCAGCCGTCAAGATCAATGCTCAGATGGTCAGGCACCTGCTGCGCCCAGGCCGCGTCCTGATCATTGTTGCCGCGCACCACATGCACCGGCGCGATCCGCGCCAGGTGTTCAAGGATGTCCGGCCCGCCGATATCCCCCGCATGGATAATCTGCTCGCAGCCTTGCAGCGCCGCGATCGCCTCAGGCCGCAGCAAGCCATGGGTATCGGAAATCACGCCAATTTTCATAGAGCCTCCTAAAGGGTTATGAACATTGACCGCACTCGCCTTAAACGATTCAGGTCAACAGCGAACCTTCCCCCCAAACCAGCGTCCGAGCTAAGGCATTGTTGCTTACCGCTCGCCGCGAGGACCTCGTTTGAAAGCCGCCATCATCAAAAAATACCGCCTGATCATCAAGACCATGGGCTATGTGGGCTGGGCCCTGTTCTGGCTGTTGTTGTGGGATGTCGCCGTGACGGTGGATTTCATGCTGTTTCTCACCACCAAGATCAATTTGCCGCTGATGCCGTTGACCTTGCTGGGTTCGGCGCTGGTGGTGCTGATCAGTTTTCGCAACAGCAGCGCTTACAACCGTTGGTGGGAAGCCCGCACGCTATGGGGCGCGATGGTCAATAACTCACGCAGTTTTGCCCGACAGGTGCTGACGCTGCTGGACGACCCGGACGGCGAAGTGAACCCGGCCAAAGCCACGCTGCTGCGCCGTCATGTGGCCTATGTGAATTGCCTGGCGGCGCACCTCAGGGGCAAACCGTGCCCCGACGAGGTGCGTGCGTTCATCCCGGCCGAGGAGTTCGCGCGCAACGGTGCGACCAATAACTTCGCCAATGACATCCTTACCGGCTCGGCGGCATTGCTGGCCAGGGAGTACAAGGCCGGCCACCTGGACAGCATCCGCCTGTCGCGACTGGAGTCAACCCTGGTGGACTTGTCCAATGCCCAAGGTGGCATGGAGCGCATCGCCAATACGCCGCTGCCCTACCCTTACGTGTATTTTCCACGGCTGTTTATTTCTCTTTTCTGCCTGATCGTGCCGGTCGGGCTGGTGGAGTCCCTGGGCTGGTTCACCCCGCTGGCCTCGACGGTGGTGGGCTTTATGCTGCTGGCGATCGAGCGTATCGGCACCGACCTGCAAAGCCCGTTTCACTCCAGCGAGCACCAGATCCAGATGGAAAGCATCTGCGAAACCATCGAGAAAAACCTGCAGTCGATGCAGCGCGATGCGTTGGGTGGCGAGCGCATCGGCTGAGCGCATCAACAGGCTCACGAAGGCAGGTGGTGCTCGTCAGGCGCATTTCATCTGCCACCGCCGGTTCGGTGCGCGATGCGCCAAGGCCCGCATGACAACCGTTGGTATGGCGTTTGCTGGAGAAACCGCGCATCCCACCGCCCGGAGGCGTCATGCACACCGACCTGATGACATTCAGCGAGCAACTCGCCCACCTGACCAGCCTGGATGCGTGCCTGGCGCATGTGCAGGCGGCGACCAACCGGTTGGGGTTCAACACGCTGATCTACGACTTTGCGCCAGTGCCGGTCAGCCATGAAGGCGCGCTGATCACCCCGTCGGTGTTCAAGGCGCTGAATGCACCGCTGGACATGCACGACCTGTGGTGCACAGGCGGCTATTACCAGATCGACCCGGTGCAGCAATGCGCAGCGCGCAGAACCACGCCGTTTGTGTGGTCATTCGGCAGCGACACCAAGTGGAACGTCGCCCTGACCGACGCCCATCGCCCGGTGGCCCACTATGTCCGCGACTACGGCCTGAGCACCGGCCTGACGGTGCCGCTGCACTTGCCGGATGGCGGCTTTGCCACGCTCACCGCGATCATCGACGGCACCCCGGCGCAGGCCGAGCAGCAGGCCCGGCAAAGTCTTGGTGACATGCTGGGATTGGCACACACCTTCCAGGCCCGGGCCAGCGAACTGCTGGCACCGGCGCAGCGCTGTTGCACCCATGTTCACCTCACCCGGCGCGAGCGCGAGTGCCTGCAGCATTCGGCCAAGGGGCTGTCGGCCAAGTGCATTGCGGCCGCCCTCAACCGCTCCGAGGCGACGGTCAACCTGCACCTGGTCGCCGCCGCGCGCAAGTTGGGTGCGCGCAATCGCGTCGAAGCCGTGGCGCGTGGTTTGCACTACCGGCTGGTGGAAGTTTGAGAACCTATCACTTTTACCAGTGCACCTGACGCGCCGTTTTGGCTAGCCTGTACCGCATCGATCCCAATGAGGTACAGAACATGCAGGTTCGCGAAGGTTATGCCGATTTCCGTGGCTATCGGACGTGGTTCCGGGTCACCGGCGACTTGAATTCAGGGCGTCTGCCCTTGATCGTTGCCCACGGCGGCCCGGGCTGCACCCATGATTACGTCGACAGTTTCAAAGACCTGGCCGCCACGGGCCGCGCGGTGGTGCATTACGATCAGGTCGGCAATGGCCGCTCGACCCACTTACCCGGCGCCTCTGTCGATTTCTGGAGCGTGGCACTGTTCCTGGCAGAGCTGGACAACCTGGTCGAGCACCTTGAGATCAGCGACTACGCGCTGTTGGGCCAGTCCTGGGGCGGCATGCTCGGCGCCGAGCACGCGGTGCGCCAGCCTGCCGGCTTGAAAGCGTTGATTATTGCCAATTCGCCAGCCTCGATGGACTTGTGGTGCGAAGCGGCGAATGAGCTGCGCCAGGCGCTGCCGCCCGAGGTGCAGGCCACGTTGCTGCGCCACGAAGCCGCCGGCACCACCGACACCGCTGAATACCTCGCCGCAGCGGAGGTGTTTTACGCGCGCCATGTGTGCCGTACCCAACCGATACCGGCCGAAGTTGAGCGCACCAATGCCGCCATCGAAGAAGACCCCACCGTCTACCACGCGATGAACGGTCCCACTGAGTTCCATGTGATCGGCAGCATGCGCAACTGGACGATCATTGATCGCCTGGCGCGAATCCAGGTGCCCACGCTGCTGATCTCCGGGCGCTTCGACGAAGCCACACCGGCCACGGTGCAGCCGTTTGCCGACGGCATCAGCGACGTGCGCTGGCAGATTTTCGAGCAGTCCAGCCATATGCCGCATGTTGAAGAGCGTGAAGCGTGCATGGCGTGTGTAGCCGAGTTTCTCGCCTCCCTGGAGTGAAGAGTGGCGAGCAGGCTTGCCCTGCGTTGGGCTGCGAAGCGGCCCCAATAAAAACACCTCGGTCTGCCAGCCAGAACGCGGTGTTTGTTTTCAGGACTGCTTCGCAGCCCAACGCAGGACAAGCCTGCTCGCCACACAAAACCTGCTCACCACACAAAGCCTGCTCACCACACAAAAGCCTGCTTGCCACACAAAAAAGCCTGCTTGCCACTTCAAGGCGGTTTGCAACACCATCATCCCAAAGCCTGTAACAGACTATTACCCAGTAGAATGTACTAACCAGTTACTTATCTTGCTAACATTCGATCTTTAGTCACTCACCTTCGAGTCCTGTCGACATGAAACGAGCATCCCGCGCCACTGGCGCCTCACGATATCTCCTGCTGGGCCTGGGCATCATCATTGCCCTGCTCGGCGTGGCCCTGGCCGTTGGCGGCGCCAAACTGGTCAGCCTGGGCGGTTCCTGGTACTTCCTGACCGGTGGCGTGGCCATGGCCGTTTCCGGCCTGTTGATCGCGCGACGCAACCCGGCTGGCGCGTGGTTGTTCGCCGCCTTTCTGGTGGGCACGGCGGTCTGGGCGGTGGCGGATGTAGGGCTGGTGTACTGGCCGCTGTTCTCGCGGCTATTCATGTTTGCGGTGATCGGCGTGGTGGTGGCGCTGGTGTATCCGCTGCTGGCCGGCAAGCCGGCTCGCGGCGCGTATGGCATTGCTGCCGTATTGGCAGTGGGCGTGGCCGTCGCTGCAGGCAACATGTTCGTGGCGCACCCAAGCGTGGCGCCTACCGGTAAAGGCCCGGGCATCACGCCGGTGGCTGCCGCCGACGCGCAGAAAGACTGGGCCCACTACGGCAACACCGAAGGCGGCAGCCGTTTTGCCGCGCTGGACCAGATCAACCGCGACACCGTCAACAAGCTCAAAGTGGCGTGGACCTACCACACCGGCGACGTCGCCATCAGCGACGGCAACGGTGCCGAAGACCAACTGACGCCCCTGCAGATCGGCAACAAGGTGTTCATCTGCACGCCGCACAACAACCTGATCGCACTGGACGCCGACACCGGCAAAGAGCTGTGGAAGAACGAAGTCAACGCCAAATCGGCGGTGTGGCAGCGTTGCCGTGGCATGGCGTATTTCGACGCCACCGCGCCCATTGCCCAGCCGACCCAACCCAACAGCTCGCCGATCATGGCTGCCAGCGTGGCGGCCGGTGCACAGTGCCAGCGTCGCCTGCTGACCAACACCATTGATGCACGCCTGATCGCGGTGGATGCCGACACCGGCAAATTCTGCGAAGACTTCGGCACCCACGGCCAAGTGGACCTCAAAGCCGGCCTGGGCGATGTGCCGGACAGCTACTACCAATTGTCGTCGGCACCGTTGATGGCCGGCACCACCGTCGTCGTCGGTGGCCGCGTCGCCGACAACGTACAAACCGACATGCCCGGCGGCGTGATCCGTGGTTTCGACGTGATCACCGGCCAAATGCGCTGGGCCTTCGACCCGGGCAACCCCGAAGACAAACAAGCGCCAGCCGCTGGCAGCACCTACGTGCGCAGCACGCCGAACAGCTGGGCGCCGATGTCGTACGACCCGCTGATGAACACGGTTTTCCTGCCGATGGGCAGCTCGTCCACCGACATCTATGGCGTTGAACGTACCCAACTGAATCACAAATACGGCGCCTCGGTGCTGGCGCTGGACGCCTCCACCGGCGCAGAAAAGTGGGTGTACCAGACCGTCCACAACGACCTGTGGGACTTCGACCTGCCGATGCAGCCGAGCTTGATCGACTTCACCCCACCGGGCAGCGACAAGGCAGTACCGGCTGTAGTGATCGGCACCAAGGCCGGGCAGATCTACGTGCTCGACCGCGCCACCGGCAAGCCGCTGACAGACGTCAAGGAAGTGCCGGTCAAGGCCGCGAACATTCCCAACGAGCCGTACTCGTTGACCCAGCCTAAATCGGTGGGCATGCCGCAGATCGGCGCGCAAACCCTGAACGAATCGGACATGTGGGGCGCCACGCCCTACGACCAGTTGCTGTGCCGTATCGACTTCAAGGGCATGCGCTACGAAGGCCTGTACACCGCGCCGGGCACCGATAAATCGCTGAGTTTCCCAGGCTCCCTGGGCGGCATGAACTGGGGCAGCATTTCCACCGACCCGGTACATGGCTTTATCTTCGTCAACGACATGCGCCTGGGCCTGTGGATCCAGATGATCCCGTCGCAGAACAAGGCCAAGGCCTCGTCCGGTGGCGAAGCGCTGAACACCGGCATGGGCGCGGTACCGCTCAAGGGCACGCCGTATGCGGTGAACAAAAACCGCTTCCTGTCGGTGGCCGGCATCCCGTGCCAGGCGCCGCCGTTCGGTACCTTGACCGCCATCGACATGAAGACCCAGCAGATCGCCTGGCAAGTGCCGGTGGGCACGGTTGAAGACACCGGCCCGCTGGGCATCCGCATGCACCTGCCGATCAAGATTGGCCTGCCGACCCTCGGCGGCACGCTGTCCACCCAGGGCGGCCTGATCTTTATCGCCGGCACCCAGGACTTCTACCTGCGCGCCTTCAACAGCGGCAACGGTGATGAAGTCTGGAAAGCCCGCCTGCCGGTGGGCAGCCAAGGCGGCCCGATGACCTATGTGTCGCCGAAAACCGGCAAGCAATACATCGTCATCACCGCCGGCGGCGCGCGCCAGTCCACTGACCGTGGCGACTACGTGATCGCCTACGCCCTGCCATAACCCCGTGTTCGCGCGGTGTCGCCCTCCGGCACCGCGCTTTTTGTCTGGAAAACCACGCATGACCCCCACTTCTCATCTGCCCCTTGGCCGCCTGGTGCTGGGCCTGGCCTTTGCTGCCGCCCTGCCCGTTCAAGCCGACGACACCACCCTGACCGGCGACTGGGGCGGCCTGCGCCGTGAACTCGACGAGCAAGGCATCCGCTTCACCGGCGACTACAGCGGCGAAACCGCCTACAACGCCGACGGCGGCCAACACCGTTCGGCGCGCTACTCGCAAAACATCAAGCTTGGCGTGCAGTTCGACCTGGGCAAGCTCTACGGTTTCAACAACGGCGACCGCATCCAGCTGACCATCAACGACCGGCGCGGCAACAGCGCCTCCGAAGACCTGGTGGGCAACCGCCTGCCGATCCAGGAAAACTACGGCGGCCTCTACACCCGCCTCACCGAGTTGAGCTACGAACGCACGCTGTTCACCCCCGCGCTGAACATCAAGCTGGGCTACATGGCCATGGGCAATGACCTCGGCGGCCTCGACAGCGGCATCCTGTGCAACTTCATGAACGCCGGTTTCTGTGGGCACCCGCTGAACATGTCCGGCGGCAGCGGCTGGACCAACTACCCGAATGCGCGCCTCGGCGCGCGGGTGAAATACGATTTCTCGCCATCCTGGCAACTGCGCGTGGCAGCGTTCAATGTCGACCCGGACAGTAACGGCAACTCCAGCCGCGCCTGGCACCTGGACCCTAAACGCACCACCGGCACCGTGGTACCGATCGAGCTGGTCTACAAACACGCGGGCACGCTGCCGGGTGAATACAAGCTGGGTTACTACTACGACAGCTCCGACGTCAAACGCATCGGTAGCAACAAAGAAGTCAGCGGGCGCGGCGGTCACTACCTGCTGATCGACCAGGCCGTGTGGGCGTCCAGCACATCAGCCGGTCGCGTGCTGCACGCCTTCGGCCAATACTCGGCCGCCAGCGAGGCTGCCTCGCCGTTCAGCAAGTGGTATGGCGCGGGCGTGGTGCTGTACAAACCGTTCGAAGGCCGCCCGCGCGACACCGTCGCCCTGGGTTATGGCCGTGCGGTGCCGAACCCGCGCAGTCGGGATGTGCAGGAATTGGCGGCGTTCAACGCGGGCACCGACTACCCCAACCTGAACAATGCCGAGCAACTGATCGAACTCAGTTACGGCTACCAGGCCACGCCGTGGCTGACGTTGCGCCCGGATGTGCAATACATCATCGAGCCGGGGGCGTTTTCCGGTGAGAACATCGACAACGCGCTGGTAGTGGGTTTACAGGTGAAGGCCACTTTCTGACCGGATAAGGGCCGAGGCGCGAGCGCCAGCTGCGTCTCGCGCCTGTCAGGTCACAGTGGTTGTGTCACCATTTACCGAATCAAACGCCATCCCGACTACCCCTGCGCTCTCGAAGCGACGCTTTACCTCTTCGCTGACGATGATTGCACCCAGATAGTGCTTAAGCCTGAAAATATCTCGGCCACCCACGTTTACCGGATCAATAACGAGCCTGGTAAAGCCGCGATAATCCCCCGCCCGGTCCGGCCGCACCGGGTCATCCACGGCATACCGCTGATATTCCGAGCGTTGTTGATCAACGCACTCAACCTGCGTCTCGATGATCATCACGAAATAGTCCTGTTCAACGTGCGTGTTCGCGATGTGCACCGGCTCAAGTACGAGATGGTGATAAGGCTTATCCACCTCCGGCAAGCCCACTAATGCATCACGTGCTCTTCTGCTCAATACCGGAACACTGCCATAACCCGCCAGCGCGTAATCAACCTCAACCCCTTCGAACCTGACGTCGAGGGTGTACGTGCCAGGCTCCATGTAATTGGGCGGCGGATTACTGAAGTGCCAGTTATTAACGTGCCGTATGTCTCCAAGCACCCATTTGTGCGGCACTGAGTGATCCGGCCTGAGTAAGTAATACCGCATGTCCTTATCCCTTTCCCCGCGTCTGCCGACATTATGAAGCCGCTGTGTGCTGATACTCACGCGGCGTACACCCAAACTCCCGCCGAAACACGGTGTGCAGGTACTGCGCCGATTTGAAGCCGCAGCGCGCCGCGATGTCGGCAATCGCCAGGGTTTGGTTTTCCAGGCCCTTGGCGGCGGCCGCAAGTTTGAAGCGCAGGATCTCATCGTGCACGCTGCAGCCGCGCGCCTTGCGAAAGTGTGATTCGAGGGAGGAGCGCGAAACGCCAACATAGGCCGCCACTTGGGCGGTCTTGATGCCCTGGCAAGCGTACTGGCGGATAAACAACAGCGCCTGCATCACGTACGGGTTACCCAACGGTTGATGCAAGCTGGACGCCTGCACATTGATCGCATCCGGCGGCACCAGAATCTGTGTGCCCGCGCAGGGTTTGCCGTGCAGCATCTGGTGCAGCAGCGCCGCGGCCGTGCGGCCCATGGTCTCGGTGCCCTGGATGACTGAACTCAACGGCACGCGCGTCAGCGTGCGAGTCAGCGGGTCATTGTCGATGCCGATCAATGCGACTTCTTCGGGCACGGCAATGCCCGCAGTGAGGCAGGCTTGCAGCAGCTGCCGTGCGCGGGCGTCGGTGACGGCAATGATGCCGATGGGCTTGGGCAAACTGTGCAGCCAGGCAATCTGCTGTTCCACGGCGCTGTCCCACAACGGTGCGCTGGTGCCCAGGCCGCGGTAGACCTCCACGTGCAGGCCATCGCGTTGCAACAGACGGCGGAAGGCTTTCTCACGCTCCTGAGCCCAGCGATTGGCCTGGGCTTCCGGCAGGCTGAAACAGGCAAAACGGCGCAGGCCTGCCTCGATCAAATGCTCATACGCCAGCTTCATCAACGCACGGTTGTCGGTGGCGACATAGGGAATGCCCTTCGGGTAGGCACGCGCATCCTGATAGGAGCCGCCCACCGCCACCACCGGCAGCTTGATGTCGGCCAGCGCCTCGCCGATCAGCGGGTCGTCAAAGTCGGCGATGATGCCATCGCCCTGCCAGCGTTCGATGCCCTTGAGGCGACACAGAAAGTCCTCTTCAAGAAACAGGTCCCAGGACACGCGCGTGCTGCTCAGGTAATTGCCGATGCCGGTGATGATGCCCCGGTCGTAGATCTTGCTGCCATTGAACAGCAAGGCAATGCGGTGAACAGGCGGTAGGGTTTTCATTGTTTTTATCCTTAAAGCCGGTCGCCACAGCCTAGACCTCTCTAGTCAAAATCGCACCATGGCTTGGTGATTTTCATAATCGGCAGTCCCGATGCCGTTGCTAGTATCGAGTCACCGCCAAGAACAATAAGGAAATCGCCATGCCGTACTTCCCCGGTGTCGAGAAGGTTCGCTTCGAAGGCCCCAGCAGCGACTCTGCCCTCGCCTTTCGCCACTATGACGCCAACAAAATCATCCTCGGCAAACCCATGCGCGAGCACCTGCGCATGGCAGCCTGTTATTGGCACACCTTTGTGTGGCCAGGGGCGGATATGTTTGGTGTAGGCACCTTCAAACGCCCCTGGCAGCGCACCGGCGACACGATGGAACTGGCCATCGGCAAGGCAGAAGCGGCGTTCGAGTTTTTCTCCAAACTGGGCATCGACTACTACAGCTTTCACGACACCGACGTCGCCCCCGAAGGCACCTCGATCAAGGCGTACCGCAACCATTTTGCGCAAATGGTCGACCACCTGGAGCGCCACCAGGAACAGACCGGCATCAAATTGCTGTGGGGCACCGCCAACTGCTTCAGCAACCCGCGCTTTGCCGCCGGCGCTGCCAGCAACCCGGACCCGGAGGTGTTCGCCTACGCCGCCGCGCAGGTGTTCAGCGCGATGAACGCCACGCTGCGGCTCAAGGGTGCCAACTATGTGCTGTGGGGCGGCCGCGAGGGCTACGAAACCCTGCTCAATACTGACCTCAAACGCGAGCGCGAACAGCTCGGACGCTTTATGCGCATGGTGGTGGAGCACAAGCACAAGATCGGCTTTACGGGCGACCTGTTGATTGAGCCCAAGCCCCAGGAGCCGACCAAACACCAATACGATTACGACAGCGCCACGGTGTTCGGTTTCCTGCATGAGTACGGCCTGGAACACGAGATCAAAGTGAATATCGAGGCCAACCACGCGACCCTCGCCGGTCATAGTTTCCATCATGAGATCGCCACCGCCGTGTCCCTCGGGATTTTCGGCAGTATCGACGCCAACCGCGGCGACCCGCAGAACGGCTGGGACACCGACCAGTTCCCCAATAGCGTCGAGGAGATGACCCTGGCCACCTACGAAATCCTCAAGGCCGGCGGGTTCAAGAACGGCGGCTACAACTTCGATTCCAAAGTCCGCCGCCAGAGCCTGGACGATGTCGACCTGTTCCACGGCCACGTCGCCGCCATGGATGTGCTGGCACTGGCGCTGGAGCGCGCAGCGGCAATGGTGCAGAACGACCGGCTGCAGCAGTTCAAGGATCAGCGTTATGCCGGCTGGAACCAGCCATTGGGCCGGGCGGTATTGGCCGGTGAGTTCAGCCTGGAGTCGCTGGCCGAGCATGCCTTTGCACACGAGCTGAACCCGCAGGCCGTGAGTGGCCGGCAGGAGATGCTTGAAGGCGTGGTCAACCGGTTTATCTATACCTGACAGGGTGTCTGCCTGTGGCGAGCGGGCTTGTTGTGGCGAGCGGGCTTGCCCCGCGTTGGGGCGCGAAGCGGCCCTGAAACCTGACACCGCGGTATTTCAGGTAGAACGGGTCGCCAGGAATGGGGCTGCTGCGCCGCCCAACGCGGGGCAAGCCCGCTCGCCACAACTACACTGTTCGCCTACAGTCGTCACACCGTGTCTTTCCAACAACAATAAAAGGACGCACCACCATGAAGTCATTTAAACGCACCTTGCTCGCCACTGCTCTGGCCCTGCTCGCCCTGCCGGTGATGGCCGATTCCGCCCATCCAAAAATCGGTTTCTCCATTGACGATTTGCGCCTGGAACGCTGGTCCCGTGACCGTGATTACTTCGTCGCCGCGGCCGAAAAACTCGACGCCAAGGTCTTCGTACAGTCGGCGGATGCCAATGAACAGAAGCAAATCTCGCAGATCGAAAACCTCATCTCCCGAGGCGTCGATGTGATCGTTATCGTGCCGTTCAACGCCACCGTGCTGACCAACGCCGTCGCCGAAGCCAAGAAGGCCGGCATCAAGGTGGTGTCCTATGACCGCCTGATCCTCAACGCCGATATCGACGCCTACATCTCCTTCGATAATGAAAAAGTCGGCGAGATGCAAGCCAACGGCGTGCTGCAAGCGGCGCCCAAAGGCAACTACTTCCTGCTCGGCGGCGCGCCCACCGACAACAACGCCAAGGTGCTGCGCGAAGGCCAGATGAAAGTGCTGCAACCGGCCATCGACAAGGGCGACATCAAGATTGTCGGCCAGCAGTGGGTCAAGGAATGGAACCCCACCGAAGCCCTGAGCATTGTCGAAAACGCCCTGACCCGAAACGACAACAAGATCGACGCCATCGTCGCGTCCAACGACGCCACCGCCGGCGGTGCGATCCAGGCCCTGGCCGCGCAGAAACTCGCGGGCAAAGTGCCGATTTCCGGGCAAGACGCCGACCTCGCTGCCGTCAAGCGCGTGATCGACGGCACCCAGACCATGACCGTGTATAAGCCGCTCAAACTGATCGCCTCGGAAGCGGCGAAACTCTCGGTGCAACTGGCGCGCAATGAGAAACCCACCTACAGCTCGCAATACGACAACGGCAGCAAGAAGGTCGACACCATCCTGCTCACGCCTACGCCGTTGACCAAGGCCAATATCGACCTGCTGGAGAAAGACGGGTTCTATACCCAAGAGCAGATTGCCGGGCAGTGACCGCCATGGCCGACTACTTGCTGCAAATGAACGGCATCGTCAAAACCTTTGGCGGTGTCAAGGCGCTGAACGGCATCGATATCAAGGTACGGCCGGGGGAATGTGTTGGCCTGTGCGGTGAAAACGGTGCGGGCAAATCCACCTTGATGAAGGTGCTGTCGGCGGTTTACCCGTATGGCACCTGGGACGGTGAAATCCTCTGGGATGGGCAGCCACTCAAGGCCCAGTCGATCAGCGAAACCGAGGCCGCGGGCATCGTCATCATCCACCAGGAACTGACGCTGGTGCCGGACCTGTCGGTGGCCGAAAACATCTTTATGGGCCACGAACTGACCCTGCCCGGCGGGCGCATGAACTACCCGGCGATGATTCATCGTGCGCAGGCACTGATGCGTGAACTCAAGGTGCCGGACATGAACGTGGCGCTGCCGGTTTCACAGTACGGCGGCGGCTACCAGCAGCTGGTGGAAATCGCCAAGGCCTTGAACAAACAGGCGCGCCTGTTGATCCTCGACGAGCCCTCTTCGGCCCTGACCCGCTCGGAAATCGACGTACTGCTGGACATCATCCGTGACCTCAAAGCCAAGGGCGTGGCCTGCGTGTATATCTCGCACAAGCTCGATGAAGTGGCAGCGGTGTGCGACACCATCGCGGTGATCCGCGATGGCAAACACATCGCTACCACCGCCATGGCCGACATGGATATCCCGCAGATCATCACCCAGATGGTAGGCCGCGAGATGAGCAACCTCTACCCCACCGAGCCGCACGAGGTCGGCGAGGTGATTTTCGAAGCGCGTAACGTGACCTGCTATGACGTGGACAACCCCAAGCGCAAACGCGTCGACGATATTTCCTTTGTGCTCAGGCGCGGGGAAATCCTCGGCATTGCCGGGCTGGTGGGGGCCGGGCGCACGGAGCTGGTGTCGGCGCTGTTCGGCGCGTACCCCGGCCGCTACAGCTGCGAAGTGTGGCTCGATGGCCAGGTGATCGACACGCGCACACCGCTCAAATCGATCCGCGCCGGGCTGTGCATGGTGCCCGAAGACCGCAAGCGCCAAGGCATCATTCCCGACCTGGGTGTGGGCCAGAACATCACCCTGGCGGTGCTCGATAGCTATGCGCACCTGACCCGCATCGACGCCGAGGCCGAACTGGGCAGCATCGACCAGCAAATCGCGCGTATGCACCTCAAGACTGCCAGCCCGTTTTTGCCGATCACCAGCCTGTCCGGGGGCAATCAGCAAAAGGCCGTGCTGGCAAAAATGCTGATGACCAAGCCCAAGGTGCTGATCCTCGACGAGCCTACGCGTGGGGTAGACGTGGGCGCCAAGTATGAGATCTACACACTGATGTGTGCGCTGGCGGCCGAAGGCGTGGCGATCATCATGGTCTCCTCGGAGCTGGCCGAGGTGCTGGGGGTTTCCAACCGCGTGCTGGTGATCGGCGACGGCCAGTTGCGCGGTGATTTCATCAACCAGGGCCTCACCCAGGAACAGGTGCTCGCCGCCGCGCTCAGCCATAACAATAATGATCGGAAGACCGCGTAGATGAACCACGTCAAACAGCTGTTTACCCGCTACAAAATGCTCGCCCTGGTGATTGCCGTAGCGTTTATCTGGCTGTTTTTCAGCTGGCAGACCGAGGGCGGTTTCGTGACGCCACGCAACCTCTCCAACTTGCTGCGGCAGATGTCGATAACTGGCATCCTGGCGTGCGGCATGGTGCTGGTGATCATCAGCGGCGAGATCGATTTGTCGGTGGGTTCACTGCTCGGATTGCTGGGCGGGCTCGCGGCGATTCTGGATGTGGTCTATCACATCCCGCTGCTGGCCAACCTCAGCCTGGTGGCACTGTGCGGCCTGATGCTCGGGCTGGCCAACGGTTACATGACCGCCTACCTGCGCATCCCGTCGTTTATCGTCGGCCTGGGCGGCATGCTCGCGTTTCGCGGGATTCTGCTGGGGATTACCGGCGGTACCACCATCGCGCCGGTGTCGCCGTCGCTGGTGTATGTGGGCCAAGGCTATTTGCCGCACAGCGTGGGTATCGGCCTTGGGGTTTTGCTGTTCGCTCTGACCCTGTTCCTCACCTGGAAACAACGGCGTAACCGCGCCCTGCACAGCCTGGCTGCGCACTCCCTGATGCGTGATGGGCTGCGCGTGGCGGTGATTGGCGCGGTGCTCGCCGGGTTCGTCACCACCCTCAACAGCTACGATGGCATCCCGGTGCCGGTGCTGTTGTTGCTGGTGCTGCTCGGCGTATTCAGCTACGTCACCAGCCAGACCGTGTTCGGCCGCCGCGTGTATGCGGTGGGCAGCAACATGGAGGCCACGCGGCTGTCGGGCATCAACGTGCAGGCGGTGAAACTGTGGATCTTCGGCATCATGGGCGTGATGTGCGCCCTCGCCGGCCTGGTCAACACCGCGCGCCTCGCGGCGGGTTCACCGTCGGCGGGCAACATGGGCGAACTGGATGCCATCGCCGCATGCTTTATCGGCGGCACCTCCATGCGCGGTGGCTCGGGCACGGTGTATGGCGCGTTGCTCGGCGCGCTGGTGATTACCAGCCTGGATAACGGCATGTCGATGCTGGATGTGGACAGTTACTGGCAGATGATCGTAAAGGGCAGCATTCTGGTGCTGGCGGTGTGGGTGGATGTGAGTACGCGGGCCGGGCGGCGCTGAATCACAGCCATAAAAAAAGCCACTCGAATGAGTGGCTTCTTTTTGGCCGGTCTAGCTCAGCACAACATCACGCATTGCCGGGATGTAACCGTAATCGTAGGCCTCCTGCACAAACGAACGGTCCCCCTTCAATACAATCCTCACGGTGGGCGCCTCGGTGCCGCCGATACGGTAGTCATCGCCGGAGGTGGGCACGCTGTCGATAAACGACGTCACCAGGCCATTGGGCATCACGCAATGCGAATAGGTTTGGAAAGGTTGCGATGGTGGGTTGCCAAGTACCAGCCCCGAGCCATTCATCGGCGTGTAGGGACCAAACAGATGATCGCCAACAAACCCGTAGACGCCATCCGGCCCGGTCACACCGTCCGCGTAGGTGAACTTGTGGCTGATGGTGAACAGGTAGTACTTGTTGTCCTGGAACACATAATGCGGGCGTTCGGTTTGATCGTTCACGCCCACCGCCGTCACCAGCGGCGGCAGGATTTCCCATTCGTCACCGCTGAGGTCCTTGGCGACAGCAATGCCAATGCAACCGACCTGATACCGCGCACCGCCGACGCCTTCATGGCCAGGTGGCACCAGGCCGAGTTCATCCGGGCCTACTTCGTGAGTACCGCGCTCGCCCGCGACATTGCCTTCAAACACCATGTACAACTTGCCGTCGTTGGGGTCGATAAACGGGCTGGGATCGCGAAAGTTCCACGTCGCATTCTGCGCTTCGGTCTGGTAATACGTGCCATCAGCCTCGAACAGCGACTTGACGTCAGTGAAGCCCTCAAGCGTAACGCCGCTGTCCGACGTGACGACCCGGCCCCTGACCTTGGCAATCGTGGCCCCTGGCGTTACGCAGGTGTAATACAGGTCGATATCGCCGTGGTTGTTGAGCAGGATCGGCGTACCTGCCCATTCGCGGGTGGTCGGCGAAACCCCTTCGGCCATCACGCGGCCACCGAAGATCCAGTCCTTGCCGGTGCGCGAATACCAGTAGCACATGCGCGCATGGCCGTGGCGGTCTTCCCAATCACGCTTGATATCGTAACGGCCATCGGCATTGATAAATTGTGGATCATGCGGGCGACGGTCTGCGGTCAACGTGAAGATAACCGACCAACCATTAATTGATACCACCGTGCCATCCAGTTCACGCAATGGCATGGTGTCCCAAATAAACACGGTGTCACTCATGACAGGGAAATCAGGACTCACTAACGGCTGTGTAGTCGTCGGGTCATTTTCATTAACTTTTAGCGCATCGGCCCGAGTCCAACGAGTGGGTGTGTGATTCGCAGGTTTCATGATGATGTCCTTTTACTGACGCTTTAGTGACAAGCGAAGATTAAATAACACTGACAGCCGGCAACTGCATTGCGACTGAAAAGAGCGAGCCGTAGTTGGCTCTATATGTGCGAAACAAGGTTTAACATGAAGCCTATTGATGACAACATTAAGAATTATTTAAGTCACAAGTGCCACCACTGTATTTATATCCTTGATATAAATACAGTGGCACGCTTCATAAATGATCGATCAATAGACAGTGAGCTGCTCAACTACCAAACACCAGCGCTACCGCCTGAGCCCCAGCGTTCTTTTGCGTGAAATCCTTGGCCTGCGCTGCGGTTTTCAAGGTGTAGTTATAGTTGGAACGCGCTGTCCACTGGGCGTTAGGCGACTTCTGGTTGGTGATGCTGGGCACACTGTTGATGTCGGTGAACGTACCAGTGCCTTTATCGTCCAACATGCCGTTATTCTGGCTGCCCTCGCCGAAGTAATTACTTTCAGAAAGGATATTGGCGTTCTGCGCCAGGGTAAAACCCAGGTGAAAGTTATTCACGTAGTTGTTATACACGTGAAAATAACCGTAACGCATCAAACCCGGCGCGCGCACTTCCATGTTGTCGAAGCGGTTATGGCACAGCGTAAGACGCGGGTAACCATTGAAAGCTGCGTTGTTGTCATCGGCTGGGTGGCCGAAGATCAAGCCGTATTTGTGGTTGCCAAAAAAGCAGTTGCTGATGGTGGCGTAGTCGGCCTTTTCGCCGATATACACCAGTTTATCTTCACTGCCGTCCGTGGTGGACCAGGTGTGGCCGACAAAAGAGCAATGGTCGATCCAGTATTTACTGCCGTAGCTCAGGTACACCTGGATATCGTCATTGGCCTTAATACTTGCCGAATGCTTGAAGATAATGTTCTGCAGAATAATATTCTGCGACTGCGCCGTGGCACGCAGGT
Source organism: Pseudomonas sp. 14P_5.3_Bac1 (assembly GCF_025466135.1). Taxonomy (NCBI): domain Bacteria; kingdom Pseudomonadati; phylum Pseudomonadota; class Gammaproteobacteria; order Pseudomonadales; family Pseudomonadaceae; genus Pseudomonas; species Pseudomonas sp. 14P_5.3_Bac1. Next base: position 36,275 of record NZ_JANLOF010000039.1, read on the forward strand.
GGATGTTCTCCAGCGTACGGTTCTGGAAGGAGCCGATCAGGGTCTTGTTGGCGCCCATGTTCACTTTGGTCAGGCTCGACGCCGAGATATTGCTGTTGATCACCAGCACCCGCGGGGTGGTGTCGCCAATATTGGCCTTGAGTTGGTCCAGCGTGGTGATACTGACCACCTGGCCCGCCCAACCACCGGTGACTTTTGCCGCAAGGGCGAAACCGGTCAAGCCGATGAGCTTGCTTTCTGGATACGACATGAGTTCCCTCTCTTTCATAAAAAGCGGCTCGACAGTGCGAGCCGGTGATTCAAGTTAATCCGTTAACTTGCACACAGTGTTCGGCGTGGCTGGTAATGCCGGGTTTGGCTGATCAGCGCTTAAACACTGTGTTTATATACAGTAGTAGACATTCAGTACGCGGTCAACCCACGAGCACCACCAATGAGTAGGAAATGGCTTTTTTTCTGGTTTTGAAAAGGCCAGCAAGGCGCGTCGCTTTTAATCGCAGGACGTTTCCTAGACAATCCCCGCCGCCTTGTGCCTGTTGGAATCGGTGGCTAGTCTGCGGTCCGTCGCTGCATTTCAGCGACCGGGTTTAGCAGCCTGACTTCAATAGGCACACGGTTCACTTCTGCTTTTATGGTGGCTGTGCGTGGGGCACCTTCGGGTGCGCTGGTTTTCCTATTGACCGGTCTGCTAACCCGCGTACAGCTGCCACCCTCGTTTAGCAGCGTTGGCGGTAGCTTCCTTGTTCAATAGGAGTTACACCATGAATAAAGTCGTCCCCGACCCACCCCTCAGTTCAGCCAAGGCCCGCGCCGCATTCAACCGCGCCATCGACCATTACCTGCCCGCCCAGGGTGTTCCCATCGAAGACTTGAGCTTCGAAGACGCCCTGCTCTACACCGCGAGCCTGCTCGACAGCGCGTCGGCCACCACCCTCAATTGCAGCGAGCTGCTGCCAAACCCCGAGCGGGCGAAGATTCTGGCGGTGTGGCATTTGCTGGAGATGGCCAGGACGACGGTGGATCGCTCCATTGAGTGCCTGAACCCGACAAAAACCACGGCCTGAATAAACGCGGTCAAAAAAGTGTGGGAGCTGGCTTGCCAGCTCCCACAGAAAAGCAGAGCACCACGGGGCTGGCAGTTGAACTCGGTCAAATTGTGGGAGCGGGCTTGCTCGCGAATGCGTTGGGTCAGTGACACATGAGCTGGCTGGCACACCGCCTTCGCGAGCAAGCCCGCTCCCACAGTGGATTTCCCTCAGTTGATCTACGGTGTTATCGAACTATTTGGACACCGGCATCGCAAACTCCGCGCCCTGCTCGATGCTCTCCGACCAGCGCTGCATGATCGATTTCTGCTTGGTATAAAAGCGCACGCCTTCAGTGCCGTAGGCATGCATGTCGCCAAACAGGCTCTTCTTCCAGCCACCAAAGCCGTGCCAGGCCATCGGCACCGGAATCGGCACGTTGATGCCGACCATGCCCACTTCGATACGCCGTGCAAACTCGCGGGCAATGTTGCCGTCGCGGGTAAAGCAGCTGACGCCGTTGCCGAACTCGTGGTCGTTGACCAGCTTGATCGCCTCGCCGAAGTCATTCACGCGCACGCAGGCCAGCACCGGGCCGAAGATTTCTTCGCGGTAGATGCTCATGTCTTTCGTCACGTGGTCGAACAAGGTTGCGCCGAGCCAGAAGCCGTTTTCCAGGCCCGGTTCGGTGGGCACGTAGTCACGGCCATCGAGCAGCAATTGCGCGCCGGCCTGCACGCCTTGTTCGATGTAGCCGCTGATGCGTTCCAGTGCGGCACGCGAGACGATCGGGCCCATCTCGGCTTTCAAATCGCGGCCGTCGGTGATGCGCAATGTCTTCGCGCGCTCGGTCAAGGCAGCGATGACTTTATCGCCCACATCACCCACCAGCACCGCCACCGATATCGCCATGCAGCGCTCGCCGGCACTGCCGTAGGCGGCGCCCATCAACGCGTCGACGGTTTTTTCGATGTCCGCATCGGGCATCACCACCATGTGGTTTTTCGCACCGCCCAAGCCTTGCACGCGCTTGCCGTTGCGCGCGCCGGTCTCGTAGATGTATTGCGCAATCGGCGTGGAGCCGACAAAGCTCACGGCCTTGACGTCCGGGTGTTCGAGCAGGGCATCCACCGCTTCCTTGTCGCCCTGCACCACGTTGAACACGCCGTTGGGCAGGCCGGCTTCGCGCAGCAACTCAGCCATGAACAGCGACGCGCTCGGGTCGGTCGGGCTGGGCTTGAGGATGAAGGTGTTGCCCGCCGCGATGGCGATCGGGTACATCCACATCGGCACCATCACCGGGAAATTGAACGGCGTCACGCCGGCCACCACGCCCAAAGGCTGACGCATCGTCCAGTTGTCCATGCCACGCGACACCTGGTCGGAATGTTCGCCCTTGAGCAGGTTGGGAATGCCGCACGCGAACTCGAGGATGTCGATGCCCCGGTCGACTTCGCCCTGGGCGTCGGTGAACACCTTGCCGTGTTCGGCGACGATGATGCGCGCCAGGTCGTCTTTGCGTTCACGCAGCAGGTGCAGGTATTGGAACAGTACGCGGGCACGGCGGATCGGCGGGGTGTCGGCCCAACCGGCGAAGGCGGCCTGGGCAGCGGCGACGGCCTCGCCCACGGTCCGGCGGCTGGCCAAGGCCACGCGAGCGTTCACCTCACCGGTGGCCGGGTTGTAAACGTCCTGATAGCGATCATCGCGGGAAACGCGCTGGTCGTTGATGTAATGCTCGATGGTGCGCATGGCAATTGGTCCCAGGTCGGTAACGTTGGAGCCCACGATAGGCTTTCAGTTTGTTCCGAACCAGAGCAGAATCCAGAACTTATTGTCCTCACAGGCGAACAATAGAATCATGGAAAAAGCTGAGATCGAAGGGCTGTGGACCCACATTCATTGGCTGTCGGTGCTTGAGGAGCAAGGCACCTACACCGCCGCCGCCGCGCGCCTGGGGGTGAGCAAGTCCGCCGTCAGCCAGCGCATTTCAGACCTGGAGAAAGCCACCGGCACCCGGCTGGTCACCCGCACCACGCGCAGCGTGCGGCTGACCGATGCGGGCCTGTCACTGACCCGCGAAGTGCGCAGCGCCTATGCGCACATCGCGCGTAGTTTCTCGTCGGTGCGCGACGCTGCCGGGGAAATTCGCGGCCTGGTGCGCCTCACCGCGCCGGTGGCGTTTGCCCGCCAGCAGCTGGTGCCGCACCTGTCCGAGTTCCTGCAGCTTTACCCGCAGGTGCGCATCCAGCTGGACGTCTCGGATGCCTTGAGTTCGCTGGCGGCCGAAGGCTACGACCTGGCGGTACGGCACGGCTTCCAGGTACCGGAAACCCATGTGGCGTGGAAGCTGTGCGACACCGGCTCGGTGCTGGTCGCCACGCGCGAGTACCTGCAGCAGCAAGGCGAACCGCGCGAACCTGGCGACCTCACCGCGCATAACTGCCTGTACTACCCGCGGGGCACCGACCAGCCGGCATGGACCTTTGAACGCGGCGGCAAACAGGTTGAACGGGTGACCGTGCCGATCGCTGGGAGTTTTTCGACCAATAACAGTGAAGCGCTGCGCGACTCGGCGGTGAACCACCTGGGCATCGCCCTGCTCCCGGATTTCAGCGCGCAGGCCGCACTGGCCAGTGGCAAATTAGTGCAGGTGCTCAAGGGCTGGACGCTTAAGGGCGCGTTTGCCGATGAGATTTACCTGATTCGACCGTACTCGCCCCATGTACCTAAATCGGTCAGTACGTTAGTTGGCTATCTAAAGGATAAGTTGTCCGGCGGTTTTCGGTTCATGGGTAAGTAACACACTTATGCAGACGCCTTAAGCGGAACCATTCTCGACAAGCACTTAGTGCCGAACGACTTATAGCCAGCGGCAATAATCTAAATAACCAACGTTAAGACCTTGTATTGAACTTGTTACTTGCCAACGCCTGCAACAACGGGTTCTTGACGCTTTAAAAAAAGCCATACAACTACTTGTAAAACGTAGATAAATATCGCTGTGTAAACCTCGCCAACCTGCCGGTTTTAAACTCCTTGCGGCGCAAACTTGCAAAAAAACCACAACCGGCTACGTTCATGAATACCGTGAAAGCCATCAGCCATTACGCACACAACCAGCCCGACGGGCGAGGAACTCTATTGCTCTGAAAACAGCGCTTAACACTGACACGGAACTTAGTCTTAACTCTCAAAAGGGATGCTTTGATGAAGCGCAGCCGGTGGTACCGTGCGTTCTCGAAAAAGGGGCCAGCCGAACATTTTTGGCTGTCGTTGATGGGCTTTGCTGTGCTGGTGATCGCCAGCTTCCTGTTGTTTGAACAACAGATCCAGGACTTCCTGATTCACCTCAACCTGTACCAACCTTCGACGCCTGCCCAGGCATTCAACCTGGCGATGCTGTTGCTCGCCCTGCTCGCCCTCGATGTGGTGTTGCCAGTGCCGTCAAGCCTGGTGGCGTTGCTGGCGGTGGCCATGCTCGGCAGCCTTGGCGGTTACCTGGTGATTTTCATTGGGCTGTGCCTGGGCGCCGGGTTGGGCTATGCCCTTGGCGCCGGCTATTTGCGCTTGCTGTCCGGCCGCCTTGGCTTGCCTCAGCGTCAGCCTGGGCAGTTGGCGTATCGGCTGGGCACGTTGTCGCTGATTTGCCTGCGCGGCGTGCCGGTGCTGGCGGAAACCTCGGTGGTGGCCGCCGGCATGCAACGCTACCCGCTGCGCGCATTCTTGCTGATCACCACCCTGGCCAACGCCGGACTGGCACTGGCTTACACCGCCATCGGCACGTTGCTGATCGAGCAGAACTCGCTGCTGGTCACCCTCCTCGCCAGCATGGTGCTGCCGCTGGCGTTTATGGCCGGTTACAGCCTGCTCAAACGCAAACCCGATGGGCAGCAGCCGCTGCGCGGACGGTTCGAGGTCAGTTACGACTACCCGGTGATGTTCACCGATCACGTGTTTGATCCGCTCAACCCGTGCCTGCACCGCGCGCTCGTCACCCAGCACGAGGCGCCGGTGACGGTAATGGTGTTCGCCGATGCGCAACTGCTGCACAGCGCCCCGCAATTGCTGGCGCAAATCGACGCCTATTTCGCCGCCCATGCAGACCTGCATTTGCAAACCGCCCCCATCGCCGTGCCGGCGGGTGAACTGAGCAAAACCTCACGCGTGCTGGAGCAGCTCTACACCGACATGCTGCAACACGGCCTGGACCGGCATTGCTACGTGCTGGCCCTGGGCGGCGGCGCGGTCCTGGATGCGGTGGGCTACGCCTGCGCCACCTTCCACCGCGGCATTCGCCTGATCCGTATTCCCAGCACGGTACTGGCCCAGAACGACGCCGGCATCGGCGTGAAAAACGGCATCAATGCCTTCGGCCAGAAGAACCTGCTGGGCGCTTTCTACCCTGCCACGGCGGTGATCAACGACTTCCAACTGCTCACCAGCCTCACCCGCCGCGACCAGATCGCCGGGCTGGCCGAAGCGGTCAAGGTGGCGCTGATCAAGGACCAGGCGTTCTTCGCGTGGATGGAACAACACGCCGATGCCCTCGCCCGCTTTGATCACCCGGCCAGCCGCCATGCGATTCGCCGCTGCGCCGAGCTGCACCTGGCGCACATCACCGGCGCCGGCGACCCGTTCGAACGCGGCAACGGCCGGCCGCTGGATTACGGCCACTGGGCCGCGCACAAATTGGAAAACCTCAGCCACCACCGGCTGCGCCATGGCGAAGCGGTCGCGGTGGGCATGGCGTTGGATGGGCTGTATGCGAATGCCTTGGGGTTGTTGAGCGATACCGACACTGAGCGAGTGATGAGCCTGCTGCGCAAACTGGGCTTCAACCTGTGCCCGCCGGAGCTGGCATTGAAAGATGCGCAGGGTCGCTCGCCGCTGTTGCTGGGGCTGGAGGAGTTCCGCCAGCACCTGGGCGGGCAACTGTCGATCCCCATGCTCAACCGCATCGGCCAGTCGGTGGACCTGCATGAAATCGACAGCGCGACGATGGAGGTCGCGCTGCAACGGTTGTCGACCGCAAGCGAAGCAGCGCTGACGCTGGGCGAGGGTTACGCACAATGAGCCCGATGAAAACCTGGATGACCCTGGGCCGCGTCTCCAACCTGCCCACGGTATGGACCAACACCCTCGCTGCGGCCCTGCTCGCCAGCAGCGCCGGCGCCCTGGCACCGCCGTCGTCGCTGGTGTGGGGGTTGCTGCTGATCACGCTGTCGCTGCTGTACCTGGCCGGCATGCTCTTGAACGACTGGCTCGACGCCGACTGGGATCGGCAACACCACAACCCGCGTCCGATCACCCTGGGTTTGGCCAGCCGGCAACAAGTCGGCCTGGCCACGGCGCTGCTGCTGATACTCGCCGCCGCAGCGGTACTGGGCCTGAGCCGCTTGATCGACAAGCCGCATTGGTTGCTTGGCAGCGTGGTGCTGTTGGTGGGCTGCATCGTCGGCTACAACCTGCTGCACAAGAAATACGCCCACAGCGTGTGGCTGATGGGCGCCTGTCGCTCGGCGCTGTACCTCACGGCAGCGGCCAGCCTGGCGGTGCCGCCGGAGCCGATCTGGCTGTGCGCGATGCTGCTTGGGGTGTACATCAGCGGCCTGACCTACCTGGCGCGCCAGGAGCATCGCAACCAGCTGATCAGCCGCTTGCCATTGCTGCTGATGCTCAGCCCACTGGCCCTGGCGTTCTACTCCAACACGCTGTGGTTCTGGCCGGTATTGCTGCTGTGGCTCGGCTGGCTGGGCTGGCATTACTGGAAACACCTGGCCAACCCGCAACAACGCCAGGTGCGTGCCTTTATCGGCGCTGGCCTGGCCGCCCTGCCGCTGTTCGACGCGCTGGTGCTGGCGGTGGCCAACCAACCGTTGGGCAGCCTGTTGTGTGTGCTGGTGTTTTTCCTGCTTCCCCATTTTCAGCGTTGGATCAAGCCGACATGAACATGCGCCAGGATGGCCTCGCCGCACACCTTCAAGCCCTGACCCAGCAACTGAACGCCGCCGAACTGGATTGGTGGCAGCAGGCGCAGGCGCAGCTTGCCCAGCAACCCAGCGCCACACTGGCGGCGTTGTTGAGCGGCCAATGCAAGCGCCTGCTGCCCCCGCCGGCCGTCGAGTTGGCACGTGCGCTGTTAGCGGCCAAGGCACTCGAACACACCCCGGCCACCGAGCAGGTACCGTTGCTGCGCCAGCTGTTCCTGTGGGGTGATGACCAGGAAAAAATCGCCCTGCTGGGTGCGCTCGACTGGCTCGACAGCGAAGGCCTTTGCGTGGAGCTCGCCCTGCAGGCCGGGCGCACCAGCAACCCGCAGGTATTTGCCGCCCTTGCCCTCGACACGGCCTACCCGTCACGCCATTACCCGGAGCGCGCCTTTCACCAGTTGGTACTCAAAGCGCTCGGCATGGGCCTCGACGTCGGGCGCTTGATGGGCCTCACGCAGCGCCAGGGCGTCACGCTCAACCAGCTGGCCCTTGACCTGCTCGATGAACAGCTCGCGGCCGAGCGAACCGTGTCCCCCGGGCTGCCCACCGTCATCGCCTTTGACCTGCTCAGCCCGGCGCAACACCAGCGCCTGCGAAGCCTGAACCTGCCGCCGCAATGGCGCGCCTGCCTGAACTGACACCGCACAACGCCGCCCCTGCCCTTGACGAGGATTCACCATGCTCAAGTACTTCGATCCGCATATTCATATGGTCAGCCGCACCACCGACGACTACCAGAACATGGCCGCCGCCGGCATCACCGGCGTGATCGAACCGGCGTTCTGGCAGGGCCAGGCGCGCACCAGTGTCGGCAGTTTTGTCGACTACTTTGACACGCTGCTGGGCTGGGAACGCTTTCGCGCGAGCATGTTTGGCATTCATCATTTCTGCACCATCGGCCTTAACCCCAAAGAAGCGAATGACCTGTCGATCGCCAATGAAGTGCTGCAGATTCTGCCGCGCTACCTGGTCAAGGACGGCGTAGTCGCGGTGGGCGAAATCGGCTACGACGACATCACCCCTGAAGAGGACCGTTTTCTCGCCGCGCAGCTGGAGCTGGCCAAGCAATTCAACCTGCCGGTGCTGGTGCACACGCCGCACCGCGACAAGATCGGCGGCACCAAACGCACCCTCGCGGTGATCCGTGAAGTAGGCATCGCCGAGCACCTGGTGATCATCGACCACCTCAACGAACTGACCTTGCCGCTGGTGCTCGACAGCGAGTGCTGGCGCGGCCATTCCATCTACCCCAACACCAAGATGTCGGAGCAGCGCATGGTCGCGCTGCTCAAGGAATACGGCACCGAAAAAATGGTGGTCAACAGCGCTGCCGACTGGGGCATCAGCGACCCACTCAAAGTGCCCAAGACCGGCCAGGCGATGTTGGCCGCAGGCTTCAGCGAAGCCCAGGTGGAGCAGGTGCTGTTCCATAACCCGGTGGATTTTTTTGCCCAAAGTGGCCAGCTCGACAAGGCGCTGGTGAGCACGCCGCTGCCCATCGACCAGCGCAAGCAATGGCAGGAAAACTCCGCCCTGCGCGGCCAGGAACCGGTGGTCAAATGAGTGCCGGCAGCGGCTGGACGGCCGCCCAACTCGGGTATTGCAGCAATGTGCACCCGACCCGCGACCTGGCCGGGTTACGTGCCTCGATCAAGCAGCACTTTGAGGGCGTGCGCAGTTTGCGCGGGCTGCGGCAACAGGACAGCGGCCTGTGGATTTGCGCTCATGCGGCGGCGCAGCTGCAGCAGGAATCGGCGCGCGTGCCGTTCCTGGCATTGCTCACGCAAAGCGGCTTGCGCCTGACCTCGCTGAACGGTTTTCCCTATGGCGAATTTCATCAGGGCGCCGTCAAAGCCGACGTCTACCTGCCCAATTGGGCCGACCCGCAACGCCTGGTCTACAGCCTGGACCTGGCGCGCATCCTCGCCGATGCCTTGCCAAACGACTGCCGCCACGGCGTGATTTCCACGGTACCGCTGGGCTATGCCGCCACCTGGACGCCGGCATTGCAGGCGCGCGCCGACGAGCATCTGAGCCAACTCACCGCCGCACTCGCCCACCTGCATTGGCAAACCGGCAAGAAAATCGTGTTCTGCCTGGAAATGGAACCGGACTGCGTGCTGGAAAACACCGAGCAGGCCATCGCGTTTTTCCAGCGCCGACACGCCATGGACCCCAACCATGCCTACTTGGCGTTGTGCTTCGATGTGTGCCACCAGGCGGTGATGTTCGAAGACTGCTACCAGTCGCTGGAACGGCTGCGCGCGGCCGGGGTGCCGGTGGGCAAGGTCCAGCTGTCCAACGCGATGATTTGCCGCTTGCCATCGGACGATGCCAGCCGGCGCGAACACGTGCTCAAGACCCTGAGCACCTTCGCCGAACTCACCTACTTGCACCAGGTGAAAGCGCTCACGCCCCAGGGCCATCGAGTGGCCTGGCCAGACCTGCCGGCCGCCCTGAATGACTGCGCCGGGTTCGACGAACTGCGCATCCACTTCCACATCCCGCTGTTCAGCGACCACCTGTTGTTGCCCGAACTCAGCGGCAGCCAGGTTGCCCTGGCGCAGACCTTCGATTACCTGGCGGCGCATGCCGATTTTCGCCCGGTGCTGGAGGTGGAAACCTACAGCTGGGGCGTGCTGCCCGTCGAATTGCGGCCCGCAACCGAGGCCGCTCAACTGGCCGGCATCGCCGCCGAACTGCGCTGGGTCGAAGAGCAACTGCGCCAGCGCAACCTGTTGCATGTGCGGGAGGCCTACGCCGATGCCCTCTGAACAACCGCTGCTGCTGATCAATGTGGTCGGGCTGACGCCCTCGCTGCTGGGCGAAGCGACGCCGCACATCAACACCCTGCTCAAGACCGCCAAGCTGGCCAGCCTGCAACCGGTGTTCCCCGCCGTGACCTCGACGGTGCAAGCTTCGATCCTCACCGGCGTACCGCCGTCGCAGCACGGGATTGTCGGCAATGGCTGGTACTTTCGCGATCAGGCCGAGGTGCGTTTCTGGCTGCAACCCAACGCGCTGATCCAGGGCGAAAAGGTCTGGCACACGCTCAAGCGCGAGCTGCCGGGCTTTCGCTGCAGCCAGTTGTTCTGGTGGTACAACATGTACGCCGACGTAGACGCCGCCATCACCCCGCGCCCGCATTACCCGGCCGATGGGCGCAAACAGTTCGGCCTGTATTCGTCACCGCCCGGCCTGCATGAGCAGATCGAGGCGCAGATTGGCGAGTTCCCTTTCCATGGCTTCTGGGGGCCGGCGGCGGGCATTGCATCAAGCCGCTGGATCGTCGATTGCGCAATGGCCGAGTTCCAGATCAATCGCCCTCACCTGCAATTGATCTACTTGCCTCACCTCGACTACAGCTTGCAGCGCGTGGGGCCTGAGCACCCCTCGATTGCCGATGAAGTGCGCGCCATCGACGCCGAGGTGGGGCGCCTGCTGGCCTTCGCCGAGGCGCAGGGGGCAGCGGTGATGGTGCTGTCCGAGTACGGCATCGAAGCGGTCGAGCAGTCGGTGTCGATCAACCGCGTGCTGCGCGCCGAAGGCCTGTTGCAGGTGCGCCAATCCTTGAGCTGGGAATTGCTCGACCCGGGCGCCAGTGCGGCGTTTGCGGTGGCCGATCATCAGGTTGCGCACATCTACGTGAAGCAGGCACAGGACATTGCGCGGATCAAAGCCTTGCTGCAGCGCCAGCCCGGTATCGAGCAGGTGCTCGATAAAGCCGAGCAACGCACCTGGCAGCTCGATCACCCGCGCAGCGGCGAGCTGGTGGCCGTGGCCGCCGCGGGGTACTGGTTCGATTACTACTACTGGCTGGATGAGCGCAAGGCGCCGGACTTTGCGCGCACCGTGGACATCCACCGCAAGCCTGGCTACGACCCGGTCGAGCTGTTCATCGACCCGGCGATTCGCTTCCCCAAACTGAAAATGGCGCGCCGCCTGCTGCAAAAAAAGCTCGGCTTTCGCTACTACATGGACCTGATCGCGCTGGACACCACGCTGGTGCGTGGCAGCCACGGCCGCCTGCCCAGCAGCGCACAGACCGGCCCATTGCTGATCACCAATTGCGACCTGGCGTTACCGCAGCAGCTTGCGGCGACGGCAGTCAAGCAACTGCTCCTGGAACATTTCCTGGGGCGCCCACACCTCGAACTGGCCAATGCCAAGGAGCTTCCATGCGGCGAGCCTTATCTATCACTGTCCTGAGTGCACTGGCCGGATTGGCCCAGGCCCAAGGCGCAAGCACGGCCTTCGACTGCACGAATTTTCTGCAGTTTGGCGGCAACCTCGACAAGACGCGAGCCACCTTCACCCAGAGCCCCGAGACCCTGGCCTGGAACTGGTTTGTCTGCCTCAACCAACCGGCTGCGGCACAAAGCCCTGATCGGGCCTGGGAAACCATGAAGCCTTCAGACCAGGTTTACCTGGCCAATGGCACGCAACCCCTGCCCTACGCCCAGCGCACACCCGTGCCCGCTGCGGTGCTGACGCAAGCCCAGGCGATGGGCATGAACGTCAATCGTCTGTTTCACAACCTCAACGCCACGCAACAGGTGGACGGGCTGATCCTGGAAATGGGCGGCCAGGTGCCGCAAGCCCAGCAAGGCCAGGCGGTGCGGTTTCAGCTGCTGATGGGCCCGGACACCTTCAACTACATCGTGCAGCAGAAGGTTTACAACGTGAATGGCCAGGCCGCCTTGACCAGCGACCTCAACTTTCCCTCCACGGCCTGGGAACTGAAGGCCGCCTGGCTGTGGATCGGCAACAACCCGACCTACCAGCAGCAACTGACCAACGATGGCTACTACATCGCCCAGACCTACTACCAGCAAGGCAGTGAGTACGTGGTCGGCTATGCCGCGTTGAGCGGCTTGCATGTGATCAACAAGTTGAACCCCGACTGGGTGTGGACCACCTTCGAAAACCGCAACAACAGCAAGTACACCGTGACCAACGCGATCCCGCCCACGCCGATGACCAACAGCACCGGGCCGACCCCGGCGGCGCAACCGGTCAATACGAGTTTTCAGGCAAGCAACCCGACGCTGGCGCAATACGAGTTGATCGGCGTGCAATCCAATACCACGCCCACGCTGCTCGCCAACTCCCAATTGGAATCGGCGTTCCAGAACCAGTCGTCGTGTTTCGCCTGCCACGGCACCGCCGCGTATTCGCCGACCAAGGGCTACTTCAATTTCGCCCTCAAACAAAACGGCGGCATCGTCTACCCAACCGCCGCACTGCCGGCTTCCGACTTTGTCGGGTATCACAAACTGGACTTTGTCTGGTCGCTCAAACGCGCCCAGTGGCAACGCTAAGGAGCCTCACATGAGCGTATTGAATTTCCCGCGTATCTACCTGGGCGGCCATATGTTCTGGAACCCGCCGACCGCCAACAACAACGACATGTACCCGCTTTACGATGCGGTCAAAATGCAGATGAACTGGCGGTTTCTGGAAGCCTTCAAGATCACGCCGCTGAACGCCGCCAGCCAACTGCTGCCGTGGACCATCGCGCCACTGGCGCCGGCCGCCGTGCCGGACTACGTGATGCAGGTGCCGGGCAATGCCGGGCAGTTGGCATCCCCCATGATTCCCGGCGAATGGAACCTGTTCGGCGATAACGCCTGCGGCACCGTGAGCTACAACCAGACCCAGTCGGTGATCACCGGCGGCGAGTTGCCCGACGGTGGTTACGTCAGCCAGGACCCGCTGATCAATCAAAGTTATCAGCTGCTCGGCAATCCGTTTGGCGGCGCGCCGACGTCGCCGGCGCGTTTTGTCGACGTGAGCCCGTGGCAGAACACTTTCACCGCGCTGTACTTCGACAAGCTGGTGCTGGGCAATGCGCAATGCGGCCTGACGCTCAACCGCGAGCACCGCATGCTCGACCGTTTCCTCAATTTCAACTGGGCCAACCTCGGCGGCCTGGCGTACGTGACCACCACCTGGCAGACCTGCTTCCCGAAAGAAAACCTGACGTGGGTGATCGGCAACTCGGCCTTGCTGCAAAACCTGCAGGCGCAGATGGCGCAACAACAGGCCAAGGGGCTGATGTTCCGCTTTACCACCTACCTGACCTGCTACGACAAGAACGGCATCTTCAACAACTATCCACCCATCAACACCCACAGCGCCACGCCCGAAGCCCAGGCCAAGGTACAGGCCATGTATCAACAGGCGCTGGATAACGTCGGGGATATTTTCTTCAACCCGGCCTATAGCCGTACCGTCGGCAGCCTGGGGTTGTGGTTTGAGGATGAATTTCCCACCGCGCCGGCAGGCAGGCGCCTGGTGCCGGCCGCCAAGGTGGCGATCTACAAAACCTCACCGGGCACCACCAGCCAGGTTCAACTGGGCGTGATCTCGGCCCAGGCCCATGGCAATACCTTGTCGCTGGACCTGGGCAACGCCTTTCCGTTCTACCCCATCGACAGCAAAGCCGACATTCCGGTCGCGGCCAAGTACCAGGCCGGCAACTACCAGATCGGTATCCGCCAAGGCACGCAATTCAGCCCATTGGCCAGCTTTGGCTATGACGATTACCAGCAATTGGCGTTCGACAAGCGCGCCGGCATCCTCGACCTGCCGCTCACCGTCGAGGCCCAGGCGCAGCTGCAATCCGGCACGCTGGAACTGCAACAGCAAGGCACCACGCCGGTCATCGCCGCGACCCAGCAACTGTGGACCGCCGAGGTGGTAGAGAGCGCCAGCTTTATCGACGTGGGCGACACCAAGACGTTGCAGGTGATGGTGCAATACGACGGCCAGCCCGCACCGGCCGGCACCACGTTGTGGGTGGCCGAATACGGCAATGCCTACATGCTGTGCACCACCGATTACTACCTGGCGTTCAGTAACGCAGCGGACTTTTCGCTGTTCAACAACGACCCGCAGAACCCGGCCAACAACAGCCCCTGCCTGCCGCAATTCGTCGGTGCGAAGACCTTGGCCGGCCAGATCACCGAAGGCACGGGCCGCCAGCTCATGGCAACCCGGCTGGCGGTGCCCGCCGATCAAACCGTGCCGGTGACCTACCAGCAATTTCTGCCGACGCCCGCCGCTGTCGCCCTGAGCCCGACGCTGACGTTCGCCAACCCGATCACCCTGCAACGCACGTTGCAAGACCCGCTGAACAGCCCGGTGCAATTTAGCCTGACCAAGATCCAGACCGACGCCAATGGCATCGCTAACCTGACGGTCACGGCCCAGGCGCCGGGCTTTCCGACCTTGCGTTTCTTTGTCCAGGAAGGCCAGCAGGAACCGGAGATTCCTTTCAGCTTTCCGCTCAACCAGGCCTTTACCGATTTTCTCGCGCCGCTGCGTGTACTGCCGCTGGAACCGCAGATGCAGCAGGATTTCGTCAACGCCTGGAACCTGATTTATCAGCGTGAAAATGCCGGCCAACTGATCTGGGAGACCTTCATCTACCCGTTCATCCTGCAGCCGTTCTATTACCTCTACCCGATCATGAGCAAGTACATGCCGCTCAATAACCTGACGCGCATCGAGGGCGCCGTCGACCAACTGATCGTGTTGATCAGCAAGGCGTATCAGGAGGAAAGCACGCTGGCGATGCCCATCACGCGGGACATGCCGCAAAGCCGTCGCGCCGTGCTGGAACTATGGGCGCAGGCGTTGGTGAAGCGTAACTATCCACCCATCCCGCTGAGCATGAACGACTACGCGTAAGCCACGCACAGGACCACCGGGTGACGCCCCTGTCACCCGGTTTTCAAAGGAGTGTGTTATGAACGCCAGCCTCTTGAGCCGACTGTTGCTATTGCTGATGCTGCTCAGCCCCGGCGCCTTTGCCAGGGACGACAGCGGCAAGCCCTCGGCATTGGCCACGCAACTCAATTGCCAGCCGCCCACGAGCGCGCCCGCAGCCACTGCCAGCCAGGACCAGTTCGATCAATACAGCTGGCAGCTTTTTGTTGCCTTGAACTGGCCGGCACAGGACGGGCAGCGCGGCGCGCCCAACTGCAGCAAACAACCCGGCGACCCCGGCTACACCGTGTGGCAGACCTACAAGACCGTCAGCGAAATTTTCCTGCCGGGGGCCGCCAACCCCGGGCCGTGGAATAGCCCGCTGACCGCCAGAAGCCTGGGCATCATCAACATCGCAGCGCTGAAAAACAGCTCACTGGTCAACTCCATCGACCAGGCGGTGGGCGGCTGGTTGATCGATCAGGCAGGCAACCCGACCTACTACGATATTTCGGCCAACCAGGCGTCCTACAACTACATCGTCGTCAATAACTTCTACAACGCGAATGTGGTGTCCAAGGCCAATACCATCAACTTCCCCAATGGCGTGATCGAGGTCAAATCCAGCTGGCGCGTGCTCACAGCCCGTGACAATGCCAGCCATTACCTCACACAGTTTGCCCGCGTGGCGCGGTTCAACAGCCAGGGGCAACGCATTGGGGTCGGCGAGGCGTACCTGGGCCTGGTGGGCTTGCACATCATCACCAAGGTCAACGGTTACCCGCAGTGGATCTGGTCCACTTTCGAGCAGGTCGAGAACGTGCCGCCCAAAGCCAAAGTCAACGGTCGTTGGGTCGATCAACCGGCGCCCGGCACGGCCTATTCCTACTTCAATGCGGCCGCGCCCACCTCCGCGCTGAACCAGTCACCCTGCAACTGGCAAACACAAGGCACCCAGCTGGTCTGCGTGCCCAAGCCCGGCACCACATTCCAGACGCCCAACCCGCTGAACCGCGTAACGCCCATTGCGGATGTGACGAGCTGGGTGAACAACAACTACCGCAACGATCCGGGCCTGCAACGCAGCGTGTTGAAGTACTACCAGTTGATCACCACCCAGCGCCCGCTGATGCCGAACAACCCAGGCAACCCACTGGGCCAGCCGACCCCGGCGCTGTCGGCCAACGTGACCATGGAAAGCTATATCCAGCCCACCAGCAGTTGCATGAACTGCCATTCGATGGCGACACCGGTGAAGAGCCCGTTCAAGTCCGACTTCTCCTACCTGTTCAAATTTGCCAACAGCCCCATCACCCCACACGCCACGGGCAAGGAATAGACCATGAGCATCCTCAACGGACCACGACTGAATTTCTGGGGCGGCATCCGCACGGACGTGAGCTTGCCGAACAACTCGCCGACCATTCCTTTCAATGGCAACAAGCAATGGCCGCTCTTCGACCTGACCACTTCGACCCTGGCACCCGGCGCGCAGTCTTACACCGATGACCAGTTGAACAGCATGATCAACGCGCCCGACGGTAACTACTACACCGCCGGCGGCTGGAACCACTACGGCCAGCACGTGGTGGACATGCAGAACGCCTTGATCAGTTCCCAAGGCAGCCCCGGCAATATCAGCACCACGGGTGACCAGGTCGGTCAGCCGGTGTACCTGCTCGGTTCGGTGGACCCGGTGAGCGGCCAGGCACCGGTGTCCGGGCCGATGATGGTGGATCTGGACCCCAGCGCCTCGACCACCACGCAGATTTTTGTCGGCGGCCTGCAAATCGGCAGCAACGACAATATCCAACTGCTGATTCGCTGCAATGCGGTGTGCAGCAGTTTCGACGTGACCGGGCGCGTGCTCGAGCCGGCAAAAATGGACGCTCCGGGGTCGTTCCATGCCAGCGGCACGTTCCAGCTGACGTTCCCGCTGAGCAGCATCGTCAGCTGGAACCCGAACAGCAGCGGCCTCAAGGCGATCATCCAGGCGCCGGGCGCGACGGGCATCGTCCTGCGTTTCGTGATGTTCGAGATGTGCCCGCAGATGACCACCGCGCAGCTCGATGCCGATTATGCTGCCGGTAAATACACGCCCAACCCGAGCATTGGCCGGGTCATCGGTACGCTGGCCCCGGCGTTTGCCAGCGAGCCGCTGAGCTGCCAGCCGGGGCGGCAATTGGTCAACGCAGCCACGAACAACGCCGCCTATGCGGCGCTGGGCAATAACGGGCTGTTGAGCCTGGACATGGTCAATGTGATTCCCAAGCAAACCTTCCGCGCGGTACGGGACGACATCACCAGCCCGATCGGGCCGAATGCGAATTATGGGCCGGTGACCATTTCGGCCGGTGCCGCGCCGCTGATCACCCTCAACCCGACTGCCAGCCCGCTGGTCAATTACTACGTGTATGGCGGCATCGTCGATGTGGCGCTGACCACCAGCCAGCAGCAGGCCGTCAGGACCACGCCGTTGGCGATCAACGCCCCTGGCCAGGTGGCCGGGACTCAGTTGCAGGCGACCGAGTCGACCTATCGGGTGTATGCGGATCAGCGCAACGTGTACCTGGAGGATTACCCCAACGGCCTGACGGTCACCTTGCAGGTTCGCTACCTGGGCGGGCCGGTGCCCGGCGCCACCAAAGTCAGCCTGGCAGCGAGTGCGCCGGGCGTCTACGAGCAGAAGCAATACACGGACTTTCTCAACTTTCCGACCTCGCTGACGGTGAATGCTGGCCAACAGACGGTGAGTTTTCCCGTTACGCTCAAAACCGGCAGCGCCGCCCAGGCGGGCTTCGTGGCCCTGACCTACACGGCCAATGGCGTGGACAACGGCGCCTTTTTCACCAACTTCCGAAAATACGCTCAGACCGACTTTGGCATCGCCAAGGGCAGCGTCATTACCTGGCAACAGGTGTACCCGAATGTGCTGCGCTTTCACTACCTGGCCTTCCCCGCCATGTCGCGCTACGTGCCGTTGAACCAGCCTGACGCGATCATGGGCGCGAAGAACGCGATCCTTGCGCGCACCTCGGACGCCTACAAAGGCACCACGCTGTTCATGCCGGTGGTGCGCTCGATGTCCCCCGCTCAGCGCGCACTGCTGCGGGCCTATCTCACCGGCAGCCCGTGGCAGCCACCGCAATAGGAAGCGAACGCTATGACACTTCATATTCCCGCACAGCCCATCGAAGCCCTGCGCCCGAGCAGCGTAATCGCCGAAGGCCTGCTCAACCCGCGTGGCGTGTGCCTGCAAGCCGATGGCAGCCTGTGGCTGGCCGAAGCCGGCTCAGGCGTGGCAGACCAGCCGTTCAGCAGTCGCATCAGTCGGCTGCAGCCCGACCCGCTGAGGCCTTGGGCCTATCTGCCCGGCGAAGTGCTCGCACAGGGTTTTCGCAGCATGAACCTGCAGGCGCGCATGCTGCGCGATGAAATCATGGGCCTGTCCGACATCGCCTGTGGTGACGGACGTTGCCTGGCCAGCCAAACCGATTACGTCGGCGGTTCCAGACTGCTCGACCTGCAATACAGCCCGCCCGAGCCGGTATTCCACAGCCGTGGCAACCTGAACGCGCTGTGCTACCACCCGACGCGACGCAGTTGGCTGGCGGTGAAACCGGATACCAATCAACTGGTGGAGTTCAGCCACGGCGAGCAAGAACGTGTGCTCGCGCAATTGCCCGTTCTGGATGAGGATCAGGAAGCTGTTCCTGTCACCCTGGTGTACGAGCCGCACACAGACGCCGTGTTGATCAGCCTGTTCTCTGGGGAATTGCACGGCGACCCCGCGCGCAAAGGCATCGACTTTGCCGACTACGCCGGGCAAGTGATTCGAGTTCACCCGGCCAGTGGGCAAATCGAAGTGGTGATTCGCGGCCTGCAACTGCCCACCGGGCTGGCGCTGTGCCCGCAAGGCAATCTGCTGGTGCTGGAGCTGTGCAGCCATCTGCAACAGCCCTTGCTGCCGGACTGGAACGGCGAGCCGCTGCACGGAGGCTTTACCCGCTTTACCGGGCGACTGTTGCGCTGTGACCTGCGCAACGCAACAGTGGAAGTGCTCGCGCGCGGGCTGGATACGCCGTCCAACCTGTGTGTGGTGCAGGACGCGGTAGTGGTGAGCGAAGGCATGGGCTTGACGGGCCGACCGCTGCCGACACCCGACGGCACTGTGGCGCCGCTCAGTGGCAGGCTGCGGCGGGTGCAGCTATGAGGCTAGAGCGCATCCTCTAACAGCAGAACGGTCGCGGGGCCGGCGCGAAAAGACGGATTGTGCCTGGCTGCTTCAACCATATGAGCGGCCTCATGGTGGGCGGCCAGGGCGTCCTTCGAAGCCCACTTTTCGATCAAGACAAAACTGTCAGGGTTGCCGCCCACGGGGTGCAAATCGTACTGCAGACAGCCCTGCTCAGCCCTGACCAATGGGGCCAGTTTGGCGAACGCTGCACGTTGCTCGGCGCCCTTGCCGGGCTGCGTATTGATAATGACGACAAGCCGCACTTCATCTGACATGCAAACACCACCGCAAAGTTTGGGTAAGGAAGCCGCACAGTACGTGAGCACGCCGCCAAGGTGCAAAAAAGCCTAACCGAGGAGCGCATTTCACACGGTTTTCACAGTCGGGCGCATAGGCTCAACTCAGCTCCTAAGTGAACACCTTTAAGCCCGCGCGCCCATCGTGGGCTTTTCTTTGTCTGCGATTCTCATTGGATACTCGCCTTATCGTCGTACCACAGCACTGGCTGCGCGGTTTTTTTGCTCCATTTCACCTGTTTACTGAACTGGATGAATGAGCGATGACGCTGAACCAATCGCCACCCGGCGCAAGAGGTTAAACACGCGCATAGATAATTTGAATTAGTCAGTTGCCCGCCCGGTCAAGAACTATGAACGCAGTAAATCTGACGAGGTAACAGCAATGACTATCCAAGCAGAGACACTCGTAGCATTAACCGAAGCGCTTCAGGAGCGCGGCCTGAATCTGGTTTCAGATGTGCACTTCACCCGCGCGCCGTATCGGCAAAATCACCGCTGGATTTGCACCGTCGCGTAACGCTGCATTTTGCCGGCGGTCAGGCTTAATGGCCGACCGCTGGCACCGCGTTGATCACCCTAGTTCGAGCGGCTTTCGTTACGATTTTGTTGTTTTTTAACGCCCTTCCCGGTTTTTCGCTCGTATTGGTGATGACAGAACCAGACGACCAGAAGCAGGCCTGCCAAGCCAAAAACGAACAGTAACAGCTCTAGTGCGGGACCTTCGTGTGAAAACATTTTTCGTTCCTCATCCTGAAGTCGTGCAAAACCGAAATCGGTCGCACCCGAAATTATTCGTAACAATTCAAACATTTTCAGGTTAATCGCCAAAACCACGCATGGCAACCCTGAGTCGGCTTAAAACCTTTGATCTAGACGGGTTGCATGGGTGATCACGTTTTGCAGGCAATAAAAAACCCGGCGCAGTGGCCGGGTCGCTGAAGTGAAATGATCAATTATCGGGGTGTTCACTCGCGACTGAATCAGCCGCGTCCACATCCGACATATCCTCTTCCAGCGGCGCGTCGTCGTCAGGCGGCAATGGGAGCGCGCCCTCATCTTGGCGCGGATCGTGGCCCGTTTCGTTGTCTGTGCCGCGCGTCACGGCTTGTTGGGAAAGGTTTCCTGGCGCCTTCTCGTTGATTTCCATGTTGACTCTCCGCTTTGGCGCACGGGAAATGCGCACTTAAGCTTGAGAGACGGCGCAGCATTCAGAGTGCAAAGCATTAGACGAATGGTGCCGATCAGCGCTCGGCATTCAGGCTTTCAGCTTTGGATGTTTACTACCGCACGCAGGTAGAGCCGCTGTAAACCTGGTGGGCCGCCAGCGATGGCGACGCACAACGTGAAACAACTCACATTTATGCAACGCCGATATTGAAGGTCAATAATTGACCAACCTATATTTCGTTCCACCCGAGCGCTCACCTCTATACGGATATTGTTCTGCGCCAGCTCGGGTCCCCACTTGAGCGCAGGCAATCAAACATTGAGGTTTGCCATGCGTCTTTCCAAACTCGCGCCAGCCGCCACCCTGCTCAGCCTGCTTACCCTGCCCACCCACGCTGCCGACCTGACCGCCCTGACAGGCGCCCTGTCGTCTGCCCTGGGCGGCGCCAGCAACAGCAACACCCTCAACACCACTAACGCCTCCTGCCAGCAACAGATCCGCGACCTGCAGGCAAACATAAACGCGGCCAATGCCAAGGGTGACACCTTGCGCGCGACGGCCTTCCAGGCAGCGCTGACGCAAACCAACAAAAGCTGCAGTAATTCCAACTACAACGCTCAGGCGCAGGTGGACACCCATCCTCAACGCCAGCAAAACGTGAACAAGGCCGCGGATGCGATCAATGCCATCGGTGGTTTGTTCAAGTAAGAAGAAATAATCGGAGGCTCCTGCGTCGAGCGTCTTTTATCCCAGAAATGCAGAAGCCCCCGCTTTAACGGGGCTTTTGTGTGAGTCAAGCAAGAGCCTTTCTCATGCACTTTGAAACCGCAGCAATACTATTTTTGCAAATGGTGAAGGCTGTGGGTCGGTGTAAGCGGGACGCTTCTGAAGTACCGTCCGAGGCGGGATCGTAGGATTGCTGCGCTTAAGTGAGCAATATTACGCGTACCAGTAGGGCATTTTTGTCGTGCTGAATTCAGCTTTTCAATCGGCTGAAGACTTTTAGATCAAGCGCTGCGAGCCTCAACGCTCATGCTCGCGACTTCATTTGAACGGCTTCATTTGAAGTGGCTTCGAGGCTGGCAGCGAATGTTGGGGTTATTCGATTACAAGCAAGACCTTGGATTGGCATAGCAGAGAGGAATTCTCTCCAGGGATCTCAATGGAGATGCTGTAGCCACCTGGTTCCAACGAAGACAAATCAGCATTGAAGGAGAAACCTGACTTCAAGAGCTTCTGATTGTTGAATGCCTTTGCCACGTCCGGGCGATCAATAACAGTATGATCCTTGAATGCGACAGGATCGCCCTTATAACCGTTCAGGCGAAGTTTGATTTCCTTCGAAGCACTTTGGTTAACGCTATCGAAAGCCCAGCCGTTGAATTGAACAACGCTGCGCGGAACGTAAATACTTGCACCGGTCTTTCCGGCGATGGTGTCAATGGCGCATTTATCAGATGGGTTATAAGTGGTTTTGGTAGCTGCCGCGTTTTCCTTGCTTCCTTCCTTTTCATTGCATCCAGTCATTGTCGCTGAAGTTATAGCGAGAAAGCTCAGTGCCGCAATCATCTTGTACATGTTTTTTCCTGAGGGGCGTCAATGTGTGTAGCGTTGATTTCTTCAATATATAAATGCTTGGCAGTGCAATCGGCGCAGCTCGAAAAATGCACGACTCATAAGCGGCACAGTCTTCGTCCTTGCTGCTAAAGACATCAACCTCAGCGGTGGGATTATGTAGCGGTTGGCAGCGCAGTACAAGAGTGCGGGAACGGCCTGACAGCAGTTCTCATGCCTTTTCATGGCGCAGTTGGATGGGCAGGTACTGGGTAAAAACGCATCTGTCGGGCACCACCTGCGTAGGGTGCGCAACGGGTCGACACGCTGCAGGCGCCCCTGACCCCCGCCGGATTCGACCGGATGAGCGCGCCAAACCCTATCGGCGAGCAGCGCTACAGAAAAGCCAACTACTGAATGTGTTTTACGCCCAGCCAAGGTCCTTATAGAAACCTTGTTCCGCTCAGAAAAGTCAGTTTTGTAATCTCAAAACACACGCTCCTGGCGAGGGTTGTACTACAGCGGAAAAGATTCGTTCGGCATTCAAACCTTGAAGTCTTCGGCCATTAGCTGCCACTTCAGGAAGAAACTTGAGCGAACACGCGAGACGCTCACAAAATTATTGTATGAACGGGTGCATCCACTTTGATCGCTGGCGCGTAGATTCAATACCCTCACTCGCAGGGCATACGAGCCAAGGAGATACACCATGCACGCCTTTTACAAAAAAATTGCTGCAGCAGCCTGCTTCGCTATTCTCTCCGTAACTGCAACCGCAAGCTTCGCCGCCGACTCTGTGATGGTCGGAGGCGCAGCGATGTACCCCAGTAAAACCATCGTGGAAAACGCGGTCAATTCAAAGGACCACACGACGCTGGTTGCAGCAGTCAAGGCTGCCGGGTTGGTTGATACGCTTAATAGCAAAGGACCATTCACCGTATTCGTGCCGACAAACGAAGCCTTTGCCAAGCTGCCCGCAGGCACCGTCGATACGCTGGTCAAGCCTGAACACAAAGCCGACCTGACTAAAATCCTGACCTACCATGTCGTACCCGGCACTCATACATCGGCACAACTTAAGGCCGACGCCAAAAAGAACGGCGGCACCGTTATGCTGAAAACAGTTCAAGGTGAGTCGCTGAATATCAAGCTGCACGACGGCAAGCTTTGGGTGGTAGATGCCAAAGGCGGTAAGGCAAGTATCAGCATCGCAGACGTGATGCAGTCCAACGGCGTGATCCACGTTGTCGACTCGGTCTTGATGCCTTAAACGCTCTTCAAGCCCGGCAGACGCGCAGTTTGCCGGGTAGTGAGGCCTGTCAATAACCGGCTGGTGATCATGGCCGTGTTCATGAGCCATGCCGAAACGTTCACAAGCCTTAGCCGGCGCACCTCAACGTCAATGTCTCGATACTCATCGTAAGTTTCTGCGCTGAAGCCAGGTACTGATTGCTTCAACGAGTTCGGCCTTGCACTCCACCGGCAACCAATGCCCGCCAGATAAGCTCGTCACAGTGAGGTCTGCGCAGGCCGCACGCATTGGCTCGCCCAGCTGATTACCCTTGATGGTATTCATCGGGTCGTAGTCGCCGTTCACAAACAGTACGGGCAGGGACAGGCGGCCGCCATTGGGCGCTCGATGGGCATAAGCGATGTTGGCGTCGTCGTTCAAATACCACGCGCAGGGCGCGCGGAAACCATGCTCCTCAAAACTGCGCACCAGTGCCGCGAAGTCCGCCTGCGGCCAGAGCGCGGGGTCGGGCTGGGTGGGCGGGGCTCGGTGCGCTGCGCCAAACCGCCCTCCTTTGCTGGTGACTTGGGCGTTTGATGCGACTTTAGTGATGCTCGCAGGGTCGCCTCGTCGATAAATCGAAGCCAGTGATGCGGCTTTATCTGCATCAAGGTCTGCGACGGCGGACTCGAAGTGCGTGTTGTAATAGCGGTAATAGTCCCATTGACCGTCTGGATACTCGTCTGCCGGATAGATTGTCCGGTCAACCAGCGGGACGAGCGTCGGCAGCGCGTTGGTGGTGGGGAAGTACGGGACCGAAATCAGCACAACGCCGCGGCTGCGCTGGGGCTCATGAGCAACCAATTCACCCGCCACAACGCTGCCCCAATCGTGGCCCACCCAAATGGCGGGCATTCCACCGAGATGGTCATGAAGCTCTGCCATGTCCGCCACGATGTTTTCAATGGAGTACGCGCGGGTGTCCGCCGGCACAGAAGAGCCGCCATAGCCGCGCATGTCGGGTGCAACGCAGTGCCAGCCCTGGGCAGCGAACGCTTCCATCTGCGCGCGCCAGATCAGACCGAGCTCCGGCCAGCCGTGCAGGAACATCATCAATGGCCCCTCGGCAGGCCCCGACGCCACATAGTGCGTCGTATGACGGGGCGTACTGAAGATGTGCGAAGTCAGCTCGGAAGTGGACACAGGATCTCCTGATGCTTACCGGCGGATACAAGCGGAACGGCGGCGCCATGCTGCGTCGCCTGTCCCCAGAATAACGCCTTTATGTCATCACGGCGCGGTGTTGCACCGTAGGCCGCCTAAAGCCCTTGGCATGGCTGCCCACGGATTTTAGGTGGACGCCATTGCCGTTATATCGCAATCCAGGCAGTGACCTCGCCAGACACTCACAAACTTTTCACAGTCAAGCGCCTATGGTTAACCCAAGCTCCTGGTGAACATCCCTTTAAGCCCGCTGATCCCCATCGCGGGCTTTTCTTTGCGCACAATTTGGCTGTTGGTATTGCGGCCCGATTGGAACTAGATCGCCTCAACCTTTCTACATTGAGAAATCTCGGGCAATGCCTGGTCGGCAGAGATTTTATTAAGCTGCCAATGCAGCTTGACAGCGTTTGATTGGTTTACACGCACTCTGGCGCTGCTGGACGTGAGGCTGATGTACGAGGCATCTGAGCTTTTAACGTCGATGACAACGGCGGTGGTGCCGCCCTCAAGATCAGAATTCCCCAGAATTCCAGCTTTCCATTTCTGAGTGACCCTGTGCTCACCTGGTGTAACAGGTACGGCTATGTAACCACCGTTCTCCAGAGACGCTACTTGCTTGCCATCCAAAGAAATCATGGCAGACATTAAGCCCATGTCGTAGTTACTGGGCCTGTAGACATAGATGACACCCTGTTGTGAATCCACGTTTTTAAGAGGTGTAAATGTTGGCCCTGTGATCGTGCAAGCGCTAAGGAGCGCCAACCAGACAAGTGCTGAAATCTTCCATACTCGAGTCATAACTGCTCCATTCTGATCCAGCGCTTGATGATCAACACTGCAAGACTACCAATCAAACTTTTTGTGCTGATCTTGCACGTCCCCCACTCTCCCCCCAAATGTTGGCGGTAAGCCACGAATGGTAAGCGAGGGCTTTAGTTCCTGCCTAGAATCGCCATGCATTCGAAGATCAGTGACAGCCCGCTACGTCGTGATCGCCGCGCGTCGAACAGCCGAATGAGTGCGCTGATGCCGATGCGGCGGATGGGCCCAGCATTTGACTGCCGGGCCTGAAAGGTAAATTAAAGCAGTGCGACGCCAGCCACCTGCTCGGGCACACGGACTAGCGAATAACAGAGATGGTTTATCAGCGCGTCGGGCAGATCGTTAAGCCGACCCGCTGACCGCAATTTGCAATGAGTTGCGGAAACCGCCTGAAATGATGCGAAAACGATCAGTAGCTAGGCTGCTTGATTTCTCAAACCCCGGAAACGCAAAAGCCCCGCTTTCGCGAGGCTTTTGTGTAAATCTTGGCGGGAAACCAGGGATTCGAACCCTGGGAACGCTATTAACGTTCGCCGGTTTTCAAGACCGGTGCATTCAACCACTCTGCCAATTTCCCTTTCGCATCACAGGATTATAGTAGCCCATCCCGTGTCAGCGGGCGCCATAATACCCGAATGAAACACACTGTCAAACTCTCGGCATCGCTTGTTACAGAGCGTCTGTTATGATCTTTGCGACTGAACGTTTCAAAACTGAAGGAGTGTCGCCATGCGCGAACAGAATTACGCAGTGAATGGTAACGCGCAGGCTGAGCAGCTTGAAGTCAGCCGCGTGTTGCGCAATACGTACGGCTTGCTCGCCCTTACCCTCGCATTCAGCGGCGTAATGGCGTATGTAGCGCAGCAAATGCGCGTTGGCTACCCGAACATCTTTGTCGTGTTGATCGGTTTCTACGGTCTGTTTTTCCTGACCAACAAGCTGCGTGACTCGGCCTGGGGTCTGGTGTCGGCGTTTGCCTTGACGGGTTTCATGGGCTTTATCCTCGGCCCGATCCTTAACCGTTACCTCGGCATGGCCGGCGGCGCGCAAGTGGTCAGCTCGGCGTTTGCCATGACGGCCCTGGTCTTTGGTGGTCTGTCGGCCTACGTGCTGATCAGCCGCAAGGACATGAGCTTCCTGGGCGGCTTCATCACCGCTGGCTTCTTCGTGTTGCTGGCAGCAGTGGTCGCAGGCATGTTCTTCCAGATCAGCGGCTTGCAGTTGGCGATCAGCGCAGGGTTTGTGCTGTTCTCCTCTGTATGCATCCTGTTCCAGACCAGCGCCATCATCCACGGCGGTGAGCGCAACTACATCATGGCGACCATCAGCCTGTATGTATCGATCTACAACCTGTTCATCAGCCTGTTGCAGATCTTCGGCATCATGGGCCGTGATGACTGATTGCTAGCGCCATAAAAAATGCCCCGCATCGAAAGATGCGGGGCATTTTTGTTTCTAACGGTTCAGTACCGATTAGGTTCCATTTCCAGCTCAACCTTGAAGCGTCCAGCAATGTCCTGCTGGATACGCAGCGCCAGGTCGGCAATATCGTGCCCTGTCGCCCCACCATAGTTGACCAGCACCAGTGCCTGCATCTTATGTACGCCCGCATCGCCATCACGAAAGCCCTTCCAGCCGGCCTTATCGATCAGCCAGCCGGCCGCGAGTTTCATCTGCCCGTCAGCTTGCGGGTAAGCCACCAGGTCCGGGTACAGCGCCTGTAGCTCTGCGGCCAGCGCTTGGGACACCAGCGGGTTCTTGAAAAAGCTCCCGGCATTACCCAGCTCGGCCGGGTCCGGCAGTTTTTCCCGGCGAATGCTGCAGATTGCGCGGCTGACGTCGCTGGGCGTCGCCTCGGTGATCCCCTGCCCGGCCAGGCGCTGCTGCACCGGGCCATAGTCGAGCTTCAGGTGACTGGTGCGACTCAAGGCAAAACGCACGCGCAGAATCAACCAGCGCCCGGTTTCGTGTTTGAACAGGCTGTCGCGGTAAGCGAAGTTGCACTCTTGCAGGCTGAAATCGCGCAGCTCGCCCGTTTGGCGATCCAGAGCGGTCAGGCCGGCAAACACATCCTTGATCTCTACACCATAGGCACCAATGTTCTGCATCGGCGCGGCACCGACGGTGCCGGGGATCAGGCTGAGATTTTCCAGACCACAGAAACCGTGCTCCAGGGTCCACAGTACAAACGGGTGCCACGCTTCGCCCGCCTCAGCTTCGACCACCACCTGCTGCCCATCATCCTGCAACACGCGAATGCCTTGGGTCGCCATGCGCAACACCAATGCTTGAATGTCCTGGGTCAGCAATAAGTTGCTGCCGCCACCGATCACCAGCAGCGGCACTGCGTGCGCAGCCGCGTAAGCCAGGGCTTCGCGGACATCGGCATCACTATGGGCCTCGGCAAACAATTGGGCGCGTACGTCGATGCCAAAGCTGTTGAATGGCTTGAGCGATACCTGCGCAAGCACCTGCAAGGTCATAACCGCCCCTTCAATTCGATTACCAATAAATCACAGGCGCGCTCGATCAGGTCAAGAACCCGTTCAAAGCCTTGTTCACCTTCGTAGTAAGGGTCTGGCACCTCGTCTACTTCAGACTCAAAACGGCGCAGGAACAAGTCCAGCTCCGCTTTACCCTGCCCGGGGTGCAGCGCCTTAAGGTTGCGCAGGTTGCTGTGGTCCATAGCCAGGATCAGGTCATAACGTGCAAAGTCGGCACGCGAGACCTGTTGGGCACGCTGAGCCGACAGATCATACCCGCGCACCAACGCCGCACGCTGGCTACGCTGGTCCGGCGGGTTGCCGACATGCCATTCACCGGTGCCCGCAGACGCCACTTCGACCTGGCCTGCCAAGCCCGCTTCGCGCAGTTTATGGCGCAATACGCCCTCGGCGGTCGGCGAACGGCAGATGTTGCCCAGGCAGACAAACAGAACCTCCATCAGGCCCCCAGCAGGCGACGGACGCGCTCAAGGTCTTCGTGGGTATCGACGCCGGCCGGCGGTGCTTCCAGCGCGTCGCCCACATGGATACGCACGCCGTGCCACAAGGCACGCAGTTGCTCCAGAGACTCGGTGTTTTCCAACCAGCACGGGCCCCAGCTGACAAAGTCATGCAGGAAACCGGCGCGATAGGCATAGATACCGATGTGGCGGCGGTACGGCACGCCCTCCGGCAAGACGTCGCGGCTCCTGGCAAACGCGTCGCGCGCCCAAGGCAGGGTCGAGCGGCTGAATGTCAGCGCCAGCCCATTGATGTCGCTGACCACCTTGACCACGTTCGGGTTGAACAGGGTGTCGATGTCTTCGATAGGCTCGGCCAGGGTCGCCATGCGTGCTTCGCCATGGGCAGCCAGGTTGGCGGCGACCTGATCGATCACGCTCGGCGGGATCAATGGCTCGTCGCCCTGCACGTTGACCACAATTGCATCCGCCGCCAAGCCCAGCTGCGTGGCGACTTCGGCCAGGCGGTCGGTGCCGGAATTGTGGTCTTCGCGGGTCAACACTGCTTCGGCGCCAAAACCTTTGCAGGCCTCGATGATGCGTGGGTCATCGGTGGCCACCACGACCCGTTCGGCGCTGCTTTTGCAGGCCTGCTCCCACACCAGCTGGATCATCGGCTTGTTGCCGATCAATTGCAGCGGCTTACCCGGCAAGCGGGTCGATGCATAGCGCGAAGGAATGACAACGGTAAAGGCGGTGGTCATTTATCCAGACGCTCATCGGTGGTCAGGGTACGGGCTTCGCTCTCCAGCATCACCGGGATGCCATCGCGGATCGGGTACGCCAGGCCGGCGCCTTTGCTGATCAGCTCGGTTTTGTCGGCGCTGAGCTTGAGCGGGCCTTTGCAGATCGGGCAAGCGAGGATGTCGAGCAGTTTGGTGTCCATGAGCGTTTCCTGGGTAAAAGCGATTTAAGGCAAGAGTCGGGCGGGCAGCAAGCGCATCAGTTGCGTGTCGAACCAGGCGACAAACGCCGGTGACGGCAGCGCATCCACTGCAAGGTACCACCAGTCGGGACGGGCAAAGGCGCGGCACTTCACCGCGTCCTTTTCGGTCATGACCAACGGCAATGTCGGCGTAAAATTCAAGACGTCGGCGCTGTAGGGCGCGTGGTCGGCAAACGCATGCGGTATCGGCCGCCAGTGTAGCGTTTCAAGGGTAGTGAAGAAACGCTGCGGGTTGCCAATACCCGCGACCGCATGGACCTGCTGGCCCACCGGAAAATAATCGGCGGGCTGGCGCTCACCGGTTTTCAAATTGATCAGTGCCGTGGGTTGGAGACGGAAGGCGAAGCCATCCTCGCGATCGGACGCGGCACCGTTATAGAGCAGCGCATCGACGCTCTGCAGACGCTCGACCGGCTCGCGCAAAGGTCCGGCCGGCAAGCAACGGCGGTTGCCGAGGCCACGGGCGGCATCGATCAACACCAGTTCAAGGTCACGGGCCAGGCGGTAATGCTGCAGGCCGTCGTCGGAAAGAATCAGGTCAAGCGGCTCGCTGGCCAGCAGCGCTTTCACCGCGCGACTGCGGTCTGGGTCAATCATCAGCGGGACGCCGCTGCGCTGCACGATCAGCAACGGCTCGTCACCGGCCACTTCAGGGCTGTGGCTGGCCTCGACCCGCCACGGCAACTGCGGCGGTTTGGCACCGTAACCGCGACTGACCACCCCTACCCGCAAACCACTGCGCCGGCAGTGATCGATAAGCCACAGAATCAGCGGCGTTTTGCCCGTTCCGCCCACAGTGATATTACCGACCACCACCACCGGTACCGGCGATTGGTAGATCGCGCCCTCGCCCGCGAGAAAACGCGCACGTTTGCGCTGCACCACACGCCGATACAAAGACTCCAGCGGCCGCAGCAGCGTGAGTGCCGGGTGGCCTTCGTACCAGGCCTTGAGCAAACGATCGGACATGGCCATCAGGGTTGGGCCGCCGCCTCTACAGTGGTCATGCGCAGATGGGTGAAGCCGAGCTTGCCGGCGGCATCCATCGCGGTGATCACGGCTTGATGCTGGGTTTTGCCGTCTGCACTGATCGAAAGCGGCATGTTGGTATCGCCGCCGGATTCTTTCTGCAAGGCGTCCATCAGGCTGGTGAGGTCATTTTTCTCAAGCAATTGGTTATTCACCGAAAACACCCCGTCGGCGCTGATGGCAATATCCAGTTGCTTGGCGTCCTGGTCCTCGGCCGGCGAGCCGCTCACCGCTTCCGGCAAGTCGACACGCAGCTGGGTTTGCCGGGTGAACGTGGTGGTGACGACGAAGAACAGCAGCAGGATGAACACCACGTCAATCAGCGACGCGAGGTTGATATCAACGTTTTCCCGTTGCTTGCGGCGAAATTTCACACCCGGCCCTCGACGAAATCGACATCACGATCGCCCTGCACCACTTCCACCAGTTTGATGGCTTCCTGCTCCATGCCTACCACGAGTTCATCGATACGGCGTTGCAGGAAACGGTGGAAAAACACCGAGGGAATACCGACCATCAGGCCCGCAGCCGTGGTAATCAGGGCCTTGGAGATACCGCCTGCCAATACTGCGGCATTAGTGGTCATGCCTGAGCCCATGAATGAGCTGAAAATATCAATCATGCCCAACACCGTACCCAACAGGCCCAGCAATGGCGCCATGGCCGCGATGGTGCCCAGCGCATTGATATAGCGCTCCATCTCATGGATGACCCGGGCGGCGGCTTCCTCAATGCACTCTTTCATGATCTCGCGACCATGTTTGGAGTTGGCAAGGCCGGCAGCCAGGATTTCACCCAGGGGGGAGTTGGCGCGCAATTCCTTGAGTTTGTCTTTATCCAGTTGTTTGTTTTTGATCCAGCCCCACACCTGCCCCAGCAAATGCTCGGGCGTGATGCGGCTGGCACGCAGGGTCCACAGGCGTTCGGCGACGATGCCGAGTGCGGCGATGGAGCTCAAGATGATCGGCAACATCATCCAGCCGCCGGATTTGACCAATTCCCACACAGTGAATGTCCCCTCGAAAAAGTGCGCCACTTTACCATATAGGTTCGTCAGCGGGGCTCGTCAGCCACCGGCCCGCCCGTCGCGGGCCTGGGTCTTGGGCGAGGTTGATTTACGGTAACGCCTCACGCCAGAAGCGGCGTTGACTGCGAGCAACTTCAGGTGGTTCAAAGGCGCCCAATTGCACACGCACGGCGCCTTGCTCGGCGCTGTCGTACACGAGGCTGCCCAACGCCTGATAACGCGCCAGCACCTGCGGGTGCGGATGACCGAACGCGTTGCCACGCCCCCGTGAGATCAGGACCGATTTGGGCGCCAGCTGTTCCAGCAAGGGCCAGGATGAAGAACTGCGACTGCCATGATGCGGCGCCTGCAGCCAATCGGTCCGTACCGCCAGGGAGGACGCGAGGAAAGCCCGTTCGGCAGCGCGGTCGATATCGCCGGTCAACAGCAGGCGTTCGCCGTTGGCCTTTACACCCAACACACAGGATTTCGGGTTGCTGCTAGTGGCGCCAGGCCACTGCCACAGTTCAAACGCTACACCGTCCCACTCCCACTGCTCGCCACTGACGCAGGGTTGAGTATCGAGCAATGCCGGCAAGCCTTGGGTTTCTCCTCCGATCACCCGCTGGACTGCAAGCCCCTTGGCAACGGCTGGCGCACCGCCCGCGTGATCCGCGTGAGCATGGCTGATCACCAGCAGGTCCAGGGTGTCGACCCCGAGTTTTTTCAACGCGGGCAGCACCACGCGCGCGCCAAGATCAAACTCGCCGGAACGCGGCCCCGCATCGTAAAGCAAGGTGTGATGACGCGTGCGCAGGATCAGCGCCTGCCCCTGGCCGACATCCAGTTGCACCACTTCAACCTGCCCAAAAGGCACGGCCTGCCTGGGTGGAAAGACCGCCAGCAACAGCATTGGCCAGCCCAGCAGCCGAAACGGCACGCCTTGGGGCAGCAGCAACAACACCGCGCCCACCAGGCTTACACACCAATACACCAGGGGCACCTCGGCCGGTATCCAGGCTGGCTGCTGGCTCGCCAGCAGCGTCAGCCCCCTGAAAAGCCCATCAAGTGCGCCGCCGGCCAACCACAGCAAGCTTTCACCCACAAACGGAATCGCCAGCAGCGCAGTCCCCAGCAGGGCCAATGGCAATACCACCAGGCTGATCCATGGCACGGCAAACAGATTGGCCACTGGCGCACTCAGGCTTACAGGCAACCCAAGCACCAGCAGGAGCGGAAACAAACCGATGGCAATCAACCACTGTGGACGCGTCCATGCGTGCCACAGACTCCATGGACCCAGGCGCCCGCTGAACGCCAGTACCAGCACCGCGACGGCCGCGAACGACAACCAGAACCCCGGCTGCAAACTCGCCAACGGCTCCAGCACCAGCACGGCGTCGAGCGCCAACAACAGTGGCCACCAGATCCCCAAATGCCGGAAACGCAGACGCCACAGCAATACCAGGCCGACCATCACACAGGCCCGTTGTACCGGCACACCAAACCCAGCCAACAGGCCGTAACCCAGCGCGGCGGCAAAGGCCAGGCCACACGCCCATGGCAGCCACGGCAAGGCTCGCGGCCAACAGCCGTGGCGCGCAAGCCCGGCCACCAGGCCGTAGATCAACCCCGCCAGCAAGCCGATGTGCTGGCCGGAGATCACCAGCAGGTGCACGGTTCCGGTGTCCTGCAATACCTGCCAGTCCCCGGCAGCCAGCCCGGAGCCATCGCCCAATACCAGCGCCGCCAAACCCGCCTCGCGCCCTTGGGCGTCCACCGCCGCCAAGCGTTGGCGGACAGCATCGCGCCAGGCATTGCGGGCTGGCGCCAGCCGCTGGCCGTCCTTGACCGATCCCGTGGCGCCGATGCGCTGGGCTAGCAGCCAGGCTTCGTGGTCAAAACCGTGAAAGTTGAGCAGCCCCGCGGGCCGTTTCAAGGTGATCGCCAGGCGCCAACGCTCACCGCTGTTTACTGGCGGGCCACCGTGCCAGGACACCCGAATGCGCTTGGGTAAGCGGGCTGTGCGTGACCGGCTGTCGGTCAGTTCAAACCGTACGCCAGTGCTTGTCTGCTGCGGCAGCCCGGTCACGCGGCCTTCTACCCAACGCGTCTGACCATCCAGCGCCGGCTTCAGACGGTCGTCCAAGGCCCACTGCGCGCTCAGACACGCCCAGCCCAATCCGAACAGGAAAAAGGCCACCGGATAGGTGCGAAAAGGCAACAACATCAACGCAATCACCCACATGGCCAGTAGCCATCCGGTAGGCGGCAGTGCGGGTAAAAGTCGCAACGAAAGCAGGCCAAGTCCGAGCGCAAACATGCCGATTTTCATGAATCATCCCTTGCAAGTGATCCACTCAGTCTTAGTCGCTCGCCCAGCGCTGCCGATGATGTTTTGTCACAAAGTCTGAATTTTCTGTTTATAGAATGCGGGCATACTTGCCCCTCGAACTGACCTGGACCCCTTATGCCCCGGCGCTTATTCAAACGGTACATGCCCGATCCCACGAGTATCAGGGAACACAAGTCTTTACGATTTCTCGGCACGTTGCTGCATGATCCCAACCTCTGGCACCTGAACCGGCACTCCGTTGCGCGTGCCATGGCGGTGGGCCTGTTCGCGGCATTCATCCCGATTCCGCTGCAGATGTTGCTGGCCGCGATCCTGGCGATTGTGGTGCGCGGCAATATGCCTATCGCCGTCAGCCTGGTGTGGCTGACCAACCCGATCACCATGCCGGTGGTGTTTATCTGCACTTACCTGACCGGTGCCTGGCTGATGAACGTGCCGCCGCGCAGCCTGCCGGACAACCTCACCTGGGAGTGGATCAGCGGCCAGTTGAGCACGCTGTGGCAGCCATTTCTGTTGGGATCGGTGGTTGTGGGGCTGGTGTTGGGGGCGCTGGCCTACTGCCTGACCATGGGCTATTGGCGTTGGTGGGTCGCGCATCAGTGGAAGAAGCGCAAACAGCGTCGCGCGTGAAAAAGCTAACGCGCCAGCAGACGCAAATGCACACGCAGGCCTTGCCCGGTATTTTCCGCCCACAAACGCCCGCCCTGACGCTGCACGGCATTACGGGCGATGCTCAGGCCAAGGCCGAAACCGCCATCACCGGGCCGTGAACCTTCCAAGCGTGTGAACGGCGCAAAAATACGCTCCAAGTCACGTTCATCAATGCCGGCGCCCTGATCCTGGAGCCAGATATGCCAGTAATCAGCGTCTCGACAGCCATCAAGCTGCACCCGCCCATGCGGGGGAGAATGCCGAATGGCGTTACGCAGGATGTTTTCCAAGGCCTGAGCCAGCGCGTTCAGGTTGCCCTGTACCCAGCAGTCCGCGGGCAACCGGCAGGGTAAACGCGACGCCGGCCAATCACTTTCAAAGCAGGCGTTTTCCCTCAGCATGTCCCACAGGGCCGGAAGTTGAATATCTTCATTGGGCAACGGCGTGCGTTCGCTGTCCAACCAGGCCAGCTGCAGGCTGTCCTCCACCAGGCGCTGCATGGCATCGATTTCCCGGCCCAGGCGCTCACGCAACTG
The DNA here is from genome assembly GCF_025466135.1 of Pseudomonas sp. 14P_5.3_Bac1. Taxonomy (NCBI): domain Bacteria; kingdom Pseudomonadati; phylum Pseudomonadota; class Gammaproteobacteria; order Pseudomonadales; family Pseudomonadaceae; genus Pseudomonas; species Pseudomonas sp. 14P_5.3_Bac1. Next base: position 71,069 of record NZ_JANLOF010000039.1, read on the forward strand.
CGTCAAATCCTGTTCACTGTCGCAGGCCACGCGCAAACGGCTCAACGGTGTGCGCAGCTCGTGGGACATGTCCCGCAGCAGTTGTTGCTGCAACACCACCGTGCCCTGCAAGCGCTCGGACATATGGTCAAAGGCCCGGCCCAGTTCGCCCAGCTCGTCCTGACGGCTGGTGGCCTCAGGCGACATGCGCGTATTCAATTGATCGGCGCGCCAGGCATTGGCCTGCTCACGCAATTGATTGAGGGGCATGATCAAAAGCCGATAAAGCCCAATACACAGCAACAGCGTAAACAGGCCGGGGATCACGCCATTGGTCACCACGCGCCAAAACAGCTGGTAGCGCCCCGGCATGAAACGTTGGGGCAGCTCAATCACCAGCGAACCCGCGCCTGGGTCGACCGGAAACGGAATTTTCATCCACGGCAGGCCTTTGACATGCCGGCTGACCGGCCACTCCAGCCCGCGCAGAAAGGTCAGGCGCTGGCTTTCTTTGTCACTCAGTGGCGTGCTGCTCAGAGACTGCAAGTCGTTGCCGATCACACCGATCCACGTGGCCTCACGCCTGGCCATAAGCGCTAACCAGGCATCCACACCTACCCTGCCCTGGGTACTCCAGGCCAGTTCGGCGCCCGCGGCATAACCCCGCAGAATCTCGCGCCACTCCTCGGCCACGTAGGCATTCTGCTCTTCCATGTAGCGGCCCCAGGACCAACTGAGCCAAATCATCAGCAAACAGAACGCGATCAGCAGGCAGGCCAGTTTCCAGAATAACGAATGCTTGCCCGGCAACCGCTCAACGCCCTTCATCATGGCCGCTCAGTACGTAACCCTTGCCCCATACCGTGCGCACTTCACACTCGCTGTAGCCGATGGCCTTGAGCTTTCGGCGAATCTGGCTGACATGCATGTCCAGACTGCGATCGTGGGGCGCATAACCGCGCTGCAACACATGCTGATAGAGGAAGGCCTTGCTGAGCACTTCGTCAGCATTGCGGTGCAGGGTTTCCAGCAGACGGTATTCGCTGCGGGTCAGCCCGGCCCAGTGTGCCTGATAGAAGACGTCGCACAGCTCGTCGTCAAAGCGCAGCGTGCGACTGTCGTCGCGCACCGCCAGAGGCGTGGGCAGCGGGCGCCGGTCCAGGGCCACGCGGCGCAAGATGGCTTCAATGCGCACCCGCAGCTCGATCATGCTGAATGGCTTGGGCAGATAGTCATCCGCACCGAGGCGAAAGCCACTGATTCGGTCGGCTTCTGCGCCCAGCGCCGACATCAGGATCACCGGGATCGCATGGCTCTGGCGCAGGTGGGTGAGGATCGACAACCCGTCCATCCCGGGCAACAGGATATCCATCAACACCACGTCGAACGCCTGGTCGCGGGCCATTTGCAGACCTTGCTGGCCATTCTGGCACCACGTCACCTGGAAGCCACAGCGGCCCAGATGCTCATGCACATAAGCACCCAGCACAGGGTCATCTTCAATTGTCAGGATACTGGGTGAGCCAGCTGCGGGAGTCATTAGCGTCTGCAAGTCATTCTCAATCGCTGATTATTCAAGATTAAACTGCCCCAGGCAATCGCCGCCCGGCTCTCAATGGCCCGAAGATTGCGGTATGTCATTAATTTGCGAGATTCCAGGCCGCGCAAATGGCTACACTGCGCAAGTGGCGTGGGCCGGATGCCCGCGCAGATAATCGAAAACAATGTGGTAGCAGGAGAGTGGCGTGCTTAGAAGAATGGGGATAAAAGGCCGCGTACTGTTGCTGACCTTATTACCGACCAGCCTGATGGCCCTGTTGTTGGGGGGTTATTTCACCTGGATGCAGCTCTCGGAGTTGCAAACCCAGTTGCTGCAGCGTGGCGAAATGATTGCCGAGCAATTGGCGCCGCTGGTAGCCCCGGCCCTGAGTAGCAAGAACACCGACCTGCTGGAACGCATCGCTACCCAGTCGCTGGAACAACCGGACGTGCGCGCCGTATCGTTTCTGGCGCCAGACCGCTCGCCGCTGGCGCACGCCGGCCCGACCATGCTCAACCAGCCGCCCGTCGGTAACAGCTCCCACCTGCTGCAGCGCACCGGCAATGACGCCACGCGTTACCTGCTGCCGGTATTTGGCCGCCACCGCAACCTCGCCGGCGAGCTGATCCCCGATGAAGCCGACCGTTTGCTGGGTTGGGTCGAGGTAGAGCTGTCGCACAATGGCATGCTGCTGCGTGGCTACCGCAGCCTGTTCGCCAGCTTGCTGTTGATTGCCATCGGCCTGATCTGCACCGCCGCGCTCGCGCTGCGGATCAGCCGCACGATCAACTCACCGATTGGCCAGATCAAGCTGGCCGTGGCCCAACTCAAGGACGGCAACCTGGAAACCCGCTTGCCACCCCTGGGCAGCCAGGAACTGGACCAACTGGCCTCGGGCATCAATCGCATGGCCGAAACCCTGCAAAATGCCCAGGAAGAGTTGCAACACAGCATCGACCAGGCCACCGAAGACGTGCGCCAAAACCTGGAAACCATTGAAATCCAGAACATCGAGCTGGACCTGGCGCGCAAAGAGGCCCTGGAGGCCAGCCGTATCAAGTCGGAGTTCCTGGCCAATATGAGCCATGAGATCCGCACCCCGCTCAATGGCATTCTCGGTTTTACCCACCTGTTGCAAAAAAGCGAACTGTCGCCGCGCCAACTGGATTACCTGGGCACCATCGAAAAGTCCGCCGACAACCTGTTGGGCATCATCAACGAAATTCTCGACTTCTCGAAAATCGAGGCCGGCAAGCTGGTGCTCGACAGCGTGCCTTTCAACCTGCGCGATTTGCTGCAAGACACCCTGACCATCCTCGCGCCCGCCGCCCATGCCAAGCAGCTGGAACTGGTCAGCCTGGTGTACCGCGACACCCCGTTGGCGCTGGTCGGCGACCCGTTGCGGCTCAAGCAGATCCTCACCAACCTGATCAGCAATGCGATCAAGTTCACCCGCGAAGGCACTATCGTTGCCCGCGCGATGGTCGAGGACGAACAGGAGGACAGCGTACAACTGCGCATCAGCGTGCAAGACACCGGCATCGGCCTGTCCAACCAGGACGTGCGCGCACTGTTCCAGGCGTTCAGCCAGGCCGACAACTCCCTGTCGCGCCAACCGGGCGGTACCGGCTTGGGCCTGGTGATCTCGAAACGACTGATCGAGCAGATGGGCGGTGAGATCGGTGTCGACAGCACGCCGGGCGAAGGCTCTGAATTCTGGATCAGCCTCAACCTGCCGAAAACCCGCGATGACGTCGACGATCTGCCCAGCGCGCCACTGTTGGGCCGTCGCGTGGCGGTGCTGGAAAACCACGAGCTGGCGCGCCAGGCCCTGCAACACCAATTGGAAGATTGCGGCCTGGAAGTGACGCCGTTCAACACCCTGGAAAGCCTGACCAACGGCATCACCAGCGCGCATCAGACCGAGCAGGCCATCGACCTTGCCGTGCTCGGCGTCACGGCCAATGATATTCCGCCCGAACGCCTCAACCAGCATTTGTGGGACCTGGAACACCTGGGCTGCAAAGTGCTGGTGCTGTGCCCGACCACCGAACAGATGTTGTTCAATCAATCGGTGCCCAACCCCAACAGCCAGTTGCAGGCCAAACCGGCCTGCACGCGCAAATTGCGCCGCGCACTGGCCGACCTGATCAGCCCGCGCCCCTTGCGCAGCGAACCCGGCGAGCCGCTGTCCAGCCGCGCGCCGCGCGTGCTCTGCGTGGATGACAACCCGGCAAACCTGCTGCTGGTCCAAACCCTGCTCGAAGACATGGGCGCCAAGGTGCAGGCAGTAGAAAGCGGTTATGCCGCCATTGACGCGGTGAAACAGGAAACGTTCGACCTGGTGCTGATGGACGTACAAATGCCCGGCATGGACGGCCGCCAAAGCACCGAGGCTATCCGCCAATGGGAAAGCGAGCGCCACGGCACGCCGTTGCCGGTGGTGGCCCTCACCGCCCACGCCATGGCCAACGAAAAACGCGCGTTGCTGCAAAGCGGCATGGACGACTACCTGACCAAACCCATCAGCGAACGCCAACTGGCCCAAGTGGTGCTGAAGTGGACCGGCCTGGCCCTGCGCAACCAAGGCCCGGAACGCACCAGCGACAGTTCGGGCACAGGCGTGAAACTTTTGGTACTGGACCATGAGGAAGGCCTGCGTCTGGCGGCCAACAAGGCCGATCTGGCCGCCGACATGCTCGCCATGCTGCTGGCCTCTCTGGAAGCCGACCGCCTGGCGATCACCGTCGCCCGCGAAGCCAAAGACAACAATGCCCTGATCGAGCGCGTCCACCGGCTGCACGGCGCCACCCGCTACTGCGGCGTGCCGCAATTGCGCGCCGCCTGCCAACGCGCGGAGACCTTGCTCAAGCAGGATGACGCCAAGGCCATGGCGGCCCTGGATGAACTGGACATGGCGATTGCCCGCCTGGCCAGTGAGGCGCGCGTCAGCGCCTGAGTTTATTTTATAAGCGCGGGCGCTTGCGGCACGGGTTTGCTCCTGTCTTCAAGGGTCTGCGTTTGCAACTCGCAACTTGCAGGGAGCTTTTTTGATGCGCGTCATTCTTTTCAGCAGCCAGACCTACGACCGCGACAGCTTTCTTGGCGAGCCACTGCCGGCCGGCCTTGAGCTGCAATTTCAGCCTGCGCGACTCAATCTCGACACCGTGGCCCTGGCCGAACACCACGAAGTGGTCTGCGCGTTTATCAATGACGACCTCAGCGCCCCGGTGCTGGAGCAACTGGCCGCAGGCGGCACGCGCCTGATTGCCCTGCGCTCGGCCGGTTACAACCATGTCGACCTGCCCGCCGCCCAGCGCCTGGGCCTGACCATCGTGCGGGTGCCGGCCTACTCGCCCCACGCGGTGGCCGAGCATGCCGTGGCGCTGATTCTCGCCCTTAACCGCCGCCTGCATCGCGCCTACAACCGCACCCGCGATGGCGATTTCAGCTTGCATGGGCTGACCGGTTTCGACCTGGTGGGCAAGACCGTCGGCGTGGTCGGCACCGGGCAGATCGGCGCCACGTTCGCCAAGATAATGGCCGGCTTCGGCTGCCAATTGCTGGCCTACGACCCTTTCCCCAACCCGCAGGTGCAGGCCCTTGGCGCACGTTACGTGAGCCTGCCCGAGCTGCTGGCGCACGCGCAGATCATCAGCCTGCATTGCCCGCTGACCGACGACAGCAAACACCTGATCAACGCCCGCTCCCTGGCGCAGATGCAGCGCGGCGCAATGCTGATCAACACCGGCCGTGGCGGGCTGGTGGACACGCCGGCGCTGATCGAAGCCCTCAAGGACGGCCAACTTGGCTACCTCGGGCTGGATGTGTATGAAGAAGAGGCCCAGCTGTTTTTCGAAGACCGCTCCGACCTGCCGCTGCAAGACGACGTGCTCGCACGCCTGCTGACGTTCCCCAACGTGATCATCACCGCGCACCAGGCATTTCTCACCCGCGAGGCCCTGGCGGCCATCGCCAGCACCACGTTGGGCAATATTGCCGCGTGGGCCAAAGGCCAGCCGCAGAACCTGGTCGAAGGATGATCGGCGGTCACATACCAGGCTCATGATAGGCCGGCACCCGTGATAGGATGCCGCGCCTATTTGGAGGATCCATGGCCGAACACGATTTCCGCTTCAGCTTGCTGAGCCCGCAACACACCCTGATCGAATGCCGCGCCCTGGTACCGGGCCGTTATCAAGTCACCGGTAACGGTGGTTCGATCAAACACGGCGACGTGCTGATCGTCACCCTGCGTGGCAGTAAAACCCTGTCGATGCGCCTGACCGTCGAAGGTGATGCGCGCTACTCCATCCGCCCGGCAGGCCAATGGGTCGCCATGGCCCAGGGGCCGAAATTCGGCGAGCTGGAGATTCATACCTGGAAGGTCAACTGCGACAGCTGCGACACCGTGCTGGAATTTGAATTCGCGGTAGAAACCAAGCTGACCAAAGAGCCGCTGCAACCTGCCGCCAACGCGCGCATCAAGGCATTGGGCTGGGCCAGCGAAGGCGACAAGCACCGCTGCCCTAAATGCCAGCAGGCCGCGCAATGAAAGGCCTGCTGCTGCTCGCGGCCGTCGGCATGGGCCTGACCGGCTGCGCCGGCGATGCGGTGAAGCTCAAGCAGGATCACAGCTACGTGGTGGAATGGATTGGTGAACGGCCGCTGATGGATTACGCGCACCTGACCGTCACCCTTGGCGCCGATGGTCGCGCCTACGGCAATGGCGGTTGCAACCACTGGTTTGCGCCGTACACCATTGAGGGTGACAAGCTGAACTTCGGCAAGATCGGCAGCACTCGCAAACTCTGCGCCGAGGCCTTGATGGAGCAGGAGCACCGCTTCTTCCAGGCCCTGCAAGGCGTCGAGCGTTGGGACATCTCGCCGATCGAGCAGACGCGTTTCTGGCCGGCTGAAGGCAAGCCTATTCGGCTGTGGCTTGAAGAAGGCTGATCGACTTCATTGCACACCGGTTTTGCTGTGGGAGCTGGCTTGCCTGAGACAGCATCGACTCGGTATCACAGGCATACCGGGTCGCCCGCATCGCAGGCAAGCCCGCTCCCACACAGTTAACCGCGTAGGGCTTTGAGCTTGGCGAGCACGCCTTGCGCCGTCTGCTCACCCATCAACTGCTCGCGCACCTTGCCCTTGTCATCAATGATGTAGGTCACCGGCAACGCCTCGCTGCGCGGGATATCGAAAATCTCTTCCGGGTTCTGCGCCAGTACGGTGAACTTGATCCCCAGCTTCTCGCTGGCGGCCTTGAGTTCTTCACCCTGCACATTGTCAAAGTTGACCCCGAAAACCCCAACGTTCTGCCCTTTGAGCTGCTCGGCCAAGGCATTGAGTTCCGGGATCTCCGTGCGGCACGGGCCACACCATTCCGCCCAGTAATTGAGCACCACCCACTGTTTGTCCAAGCGTTCTGACGCGACCTTCTTACCGTATTGGTCAACGCCGTAGTCGTTACCGCAGCCGCTGAGCAGCAGGGTTGTGATGATCGCCAATGCACCGATCAGTCGCCTTGTCATGGGGTAATCCTTCGCAAAAAAATGAACGTTGGCTGCGACCTATCGCCTCTTACGGTTTAAGGACAGGACGCTGCGCAGGTAGAATACCCGCCACCTTACGCAAGATGCGACCCGCACATGACCGATCTGACGCTTTATCACAACCCGCGCTGCTCGAAATCCCGCGGTGCGCTCGAACTGCTGGAAGCTCGCGGCCTCACACCCACCGTCGTGCGCTACCTCGAAACCCCGCTGAACGCCGCGCAATTGAAGACCCTGCTGGGCAAGCTGGGCATCAGCGCACGCCAATTGCTGCGCACCGGCGAAGACGAATACAAAGCCCTCAACCTGGCCGACGCCAGCCTCAGCGAGGCGCAACTGATCGCCGCGATTGCCGAACACCCGAAGCTGATGGAACGCCCGATCCTGGAAACCGCCGATAAAGCCGTCATTGGCCGCCCGCCGGAAAACCTGCTGGAGCTGCTGCCGTGACCGCGCCGTATGTGCTGGTGTTGTATTACAGCCGCAATGGCTCGGTGAGCGAAATGGCCCGCCAGATTGCTCGCGGTATCGAGCAGGGCGGGATGGAAGCCAGATTGCGCACCGTGCCGGCGATTTCCACCGAGTGTGAAGCGGTGGCGCCGAGCATTCCCGACGAAGGCGCGCTGTATGCCAGCCTCGATGACCTGAAAAATTGCTCGGGCCTGGCCCTTGGCAGTCCGACCCGCTTTGGCAACATGGCCGCGCCGCTCAAGTATTTCCTCGACGGCACCAGCAACCTGTGGCTGACCGGCGCCCTCGTCGGCAAGCCAGCCGGCGTGTTCACTTCCACGGCCAGCCTGCACGGCGGCCAGGAAACCACGCTGATGTCGATGCTGCTGCCGTTGCTGCACCATGGCATGTTGATCACCGGCCTGCCCTACAGCGAACAAGCACTGCTCGACACCCAGGGCGGCGGCACGCCGTACGGCGCCAGCCATCACTCGGGGCCCGACGGCAAGCGCATGCTCGACCAACACGAAATCACCCTGTGCCGCGCCCTTGGCCTGCGCCTGGCCACCACCGCCATGCTGCTGGAGAACGGCCGTGGCCAGAAAGCCTAAGGCCCTGCCGCCCCAGGCGTGGCTGGAACCACGGGTCAACGTCGCACGCGTGCTCAGCCTGCTGGCGTTTCTTGGGCTGGTGGGGTTGCTGTGCGGGTATTACCTGTTCGTCGCCGACCTGCACGGCGCGCGCCCGTGGGTGATTCTGCTGATCGAACTGGTGCCGCTGCTGGTGCTGGCGCCGGGCATGCTGCTCGGCAGCGCACGCGGGCATTCGTGGATGTGCTTTGTGGTGAACTTGTATTTCATCAAGGGCGCACTGGCGGCCTATGACCCGAACCGCCAGTGGTTTGGGGTGCTGGAGATGCTCGCGAGCCTGGCGGTGTTTTGTACCGCACTGTTATATGTGCGCTGGCGGCATCAGTTGAATCGGCGGCTGGCGGCAGATTTGCAGCCGGCCTGAAGACCGCTATCGCAGGCACGCCAGCGCCCACATTTTGAACGCGCCGCCGATCAAATGTGGGAGCTGGCTTGCCTGCGATAGGATCAACTCGGCCTCAATGATTCACTGTGTAAGCCAGCATCATCGACAACTGACACATCGGCCGCCCGCTCTCGGCGTGCCATTGGTTGAACGCGCCCTGCACCGTCGCCAAATCCCGCAGGCTGGTCGGCACTTTGTCGACGATCTTCTGCGCATTCAACGCCGCCACCACGTCATAGCTCGGTACAAACGTGTCCTTGCCCACCATGCGCAAAAAACGCGGCGCCGACAGCCCGCCCAACTGGTGGCCGTGCTTGCTCAGGTACTTCCACAGACCGACGATATCGGTCACCGGCCAGTCGGCAACAAACGCGCCGAAGCTGCCCTTTTCCTGCTCAATGTCCAAAATCATCTGCGCATTGCGCGGCACGCTTTTGAGCTTGCCCAGGTGACGAATGATGCGCGTGTCCTGCATCAGGCGCTCCAGGTGTTCGGCGCCCATCAGCACGACCTTCTCCGGGTCAAAACCGAAAAACACCTGCTCGAACGCGGGCCACTTGCCATCCACCACACTGTGCTTGAGCCCGGCGCGAAATACCCGCAGCGCCAGGGTGGACAGGTAGCGATCGTCACTGATTTTGCGCAACTGTGCCGGGGTCTTGGGCACAGGCAGGTGGGCTTCCAACTCGGCCGCTGAACCAAAACGGTTCAGACAATATTCGTGCAGCCACTTGTAATCGCGCATGCCCTCTCCTGGCAATTGAATTGAAGACGGCGCCCGTAAGCGCCGTCTTTCAGAGCGTTGAAACGTGTTAGAGGTTCACAACATTGACGAAGCGCGACGCGGCGCTCTCATCGATTTTCAGGCTGGTGAAGTCGAACAGGTTGCGGTCGGCCAGCTGCGAGGGGATCACATTCTGCAGGCTGCGGAAGATGCTTTCAGTGCGGCCCGGGGTCTTGCGCTCCCAGTCCACGAGCATTTCCTTGACCACCTGGCGCTGCAGGTTTTCCTGGGAGCCGCACAGGTTGCACGGGATGATCGGGAATTGCTTGAAGTCGGAGTAGGCCTGGATGTCTTTCTCGTTGCAATACGCGAGCGGCCGGATCACCACGTTGCGGCCGTCATCGGCGCGCAGCTTGGGCGGCATGGCCTTGAGGGAGCCGTTGAAAAACATATTGAGGAAAAACGTCTCGACGATGTCATCACGGTGGTGACCGAGGGCCATCTTGGTCGCGCCGATCTCATCGGCAAAGGTGTAGAGCGTGCCACGGCGCAGGCGCGAACACAGCGAGCAGGTGGTCTTGCCTTCGGGGATCAACTCCTTGACCACCGAATAGGTGTCTTTTTCGACGATGTGGTACTCGATGCCCAGCGCTTTCAGGTAGGCAGGCAATACGTGCTCGGGGAAGCCCGGCTGTTTCTGGTCCATGTTGACAGCGACGATCTCGAACTTGATCGGCGCGACCTTTTGCAGGTGCAGCAGCACGTCGAGCATGGTGTAACTGTCTTTACCGCCGGAGAGGCAGACCATGACCTTGTCGCCGTCCTCGATCATGTTGAAATCGGCGACCGCTTCACCGGCCAGGCGACGCAGGCGTTTTTGCAGTTTGTTCTGGTTGACCGTAAGAGTGCCCATGGCGCTTGGATCCGCTAGAGGTGTGTGACGAAAAGCCGGGCATTTTACCTTCATGACCGACCGAGTTCCATTGTGGGAGCTGGCTTGCCTGCGATAGCGGTGTCACACAACCATTAAAATTCGCTGGCCCACCGCTATTGCAGGCAAGCCGACCTTCACAGTGGACCGAGTCATTACTGACAGACCTCACCGCGATTAGCGCCACTCTTTACAGCGCAATTTGCTCTAAAGCCCTACAGTTTTTCCGGCCATCACTTCCTATACTGCGACGTAAGGTCGCACAACTATCCGGGACCTTTGAGGCCTTTGGCCCGTGGGCGCTCCGATGGGGGGCGATGGTAATAACGACAGGAGTGACTGGCATGATCCATCACGTCGTGGGGCTGTTTACCCATCCCGACCAGGAATGGCGGGAAATTCGTGGCGATAAGGAAGAAAGTATCGGCCACATGTACCTGACTCACACCCTGATTCTCGCGGCGATCCCCGCCGTTTCGGCATTTATCGGCACTACCCGGGTGGGCTGGGTTATCGGCAGCCGCGCGCCGGTGATGCTGACCCAGGAAAGCGCTCTATGGATGACCCTGATGTCGTACGCGGCCATGCTCGGCGGCGTGGCGGTAATGGGCGCGTTCATTCATTGGATGGCCCGCACCTACGACGCCAGCCCCAGCATGGCGCGGTGCGTGGCATTTGCCACCTACACCGCGACCCCGCTGTTTATCGGTGGGCTGGCGGCGTTGTATCCGCATATGTGGCTGGGCATGGTCGTCGGCACGGCCGCCATCTGTTACACGGTGTACCTGCTGTATGTGGGGCTGCCCACGTTCATGAGCATCGACCCGGACGAGGGGTTCCTGTTTTCCAGCTCGGTGCTGGCGGTGGGGCTGGTGGTACTGGTGGCGATCATGGCGTTTACCGTGATCGTCTGGGGTTTGGGCGTAGGCCCGATCTACACCAACTGAGCGGCTGACACCGCAGGCAAAGCCACCGCAAGGTGGCTTTGTGCGTCATGCATGACCATTCGGCGCCTGACAGATTCGGAAACACCTGCTTTTGCGGCATACTGGGCGCCTCTGGAGAGATGGTCAGCATGCCCGAGCAACTCAATACCCGCGTCGAAGATTGTTTCCTGCAAGCCGAATCCTTTTTTAAACGAAGCTTCAAACGCCCCCAGGTCAGCCTCAAGCTGCGGGGCCAGAAGGCCGGTGTCGCGCATTTGCACGAGAACCTGCTGCGCTTCAACCCACAGCTGTACCGTGAAAACAGCCAACATTTCCTGAAGCAGACCGTGGCCCATGAGGTTGCGCACCTGATCGCCCATCAATTGTTTGGCGAACGCATCCAGCCCCATGGCGAGGAATGGCAATTGATCATGCGCGGGGTCTACGAACTGCCGCCGGATCGCTGCCACACCTATGCAATCAAGCGTCGGCAAGTGACGCGTTACATCTATCGCTGCCCGTGTGCCGACAGTGATTTCCCGTTTTCAGCCCAGCGCCATGGGTTGGTGAACCAGGGGCGACGGTACTTGTGCAGGCGTTGCCGGCATACCTTGGTGTACACCGGGGAAACCCGGGTAGAGTGAGGGCCCCATCGCAGGCAAGCCAGCTCCCACATTTTGAGCGTGCCGCCGATCAAATGTGGGAGCTGGCTTGCCTGCGATAGCGGCCGAACAGTTAACCAATCACCTTAGCCCGCCGCAATTCTGCAATTCGTTGCGCGCTGAGCCCCAGCTCTTCCAACACTTCATCCGTATGCGCCCCCACCGCCGCCCCAATATGCCGAGGCTCTGGCAACCCCTCTGAAAATTTCAACGGGCAGGCGATTTGCGCCTGAGTCGAACCATCGCCGCGTGGCACTTGGCTGATCAGCGTCCGCGCCTTCAACTGCGGGTGCTCCACCGCTTCACTTAAACTCAATACAGGCTCAACACACGCATCCACCCCGGCAAACAGCTCGCACAACTGCTCAAAGCTACGCTTTTCAAACTCGACCTGCAGCGCCAGCTTTAGGGCTTTTTGCTGTTCCGGCCTGGGCGACAGGCCCTGCGCCGCCAACTCCGGCCGCCCCAGCGCCGCGCACAGTTGCTGCATAAACGCAGGCTCCAGGCTGCCGACCGACATCCAGCGCCCGTCGCGCGTGCGGTAGTAATCATAAAAGCTGCCGCCGTTGAGTACCTGAGTCTCCCACTCCGGCTCGACCCCACAGGCCAGGTAACCCGCGCCGGCCATGGCGTTCAGGCTGAACGAACAGTCCGTCATGCTCACATCCAGGTGTTGCCCAACGCCGCTGTGCTGACGCGCTATCACCGCCGCCAGCAACCCGACCACCGCGTGCAGCGAACCACCGGCCACATCCGCCAATTGCACGCCCAGCGGCAGTGGCCCGCTGTCCTGGCGCCCGGTGTGGCTGGCAATGCCGGCCAGCGCCAGGTAATTGATATCGTGCCCGGCGCGGTCCTTATAGGGGCCAGTCTGGCCGTAGCCGGTGATCGATACGTAGATCAGCCTGGGGTTGATCGCCTTGAGCGCCGCATAACCCAGTCCCAAACGCTCCATTACGCCGGGGCGAAATTGCTCGAGGACGATGTCGTAGTCCTTGACCAGCTCACGCACGATCTCCAACGCCTCAACCTGCTTGAGGTCCAGCGCCAGGCTGCGCTTATTGCGATTGAGGTAGGCGTGGCTGGCCGATGTGCCTTGATCATGCGGCGGCAGGACGCGCAACAGATCCACGCGCGTAGGCGATTCGATCCGCAGCACCTCGGCGCCCATGTCCGCGAGCATCAAGGACGCGAACGGGCCAGGTAGCAAGGTGGAAAAATCCAGCACTTTGAGGGACGCCAAGGGACCTGACATGGAGACTCCATTTCGGTTTCGAATGCCCACAGCGTAGGCAGGCTTGATCCTACCGGCAATCGTCAGAACGATCAGCGAGGGTGACCGTTTTGATCACGGCGGGCTTTTTCGCCGCGGCGGCTTTATCATTGGCCCACGTTTGCTTGCAGAGTGTTCCATGAAGTTCGCAATTGCGCTGTTTTCCGCCGCCCACGCGCCCTCCTCGCGCCGCGCCTTGCTGTTTGCTCAAGCGGCGATTGCCGGTGGGCATGAAATTGTGCGGCTGTTTTTTTATCAGGACGGCGTGTACAGCGCCTCCAGCAACATCGTCGCGCCCCAGGATGAGCAAGATATTGCCCGGCAATGGCGCGAATTTGTCAGCGCGCACCAGCTGGACGGCGTTGTATGCATTGCCGCCGCCTTGCGCCGTGGCGTGCTCAATAGCGAAGAAGCCACGCGCTATCAACGCAGCGCGGTGAATCTGGATGCGCCGTGGGCGTTGTCGGGCCTTGGGCAATTGCACGATGCCGCCCAGGCCGCCGACCGCCTGATTTGTTTTGGAGGGCCGTGACATGTCCAGATCCTTATTGGTAATCAGCCGCCAGGCGCCGTGGTCCGGGCCAAGCGCGCGCGAAGCCCTGGATATTGTGCTGGCCGGCGGGGCGTTCGACTTGCCGATCGGCCTGCTGTTTATGGACGACGGCGTGTTTCAACTGGCGCCGCAGCAAAACGCCAAAGCCGTGCAGCAAAAGGATTTGAGTGCCAACCTGCAGGCGTTGGGCCTGTTTGGCATTGATGACGTGTTCGCCTGCGGCCACAGCCTGGCCGAACGCGGGCTCACAGCCCCTGCCAGCGCCCAGGCACTGAGCAACGACGCTATTTGCAAATTGATTGACCGTTACGACCAGGTGATTACCCTCTGATGTCGACTTTACATGTGGTGTCTCATTCACCGTTTACCGATAGCCGCCTCGCCAGTTGCCTGCGCGTGTGCGGCAGTGCGGACGCGATTCTGCTGTGCGGCGACGGCGCCTACGGCCTGCACAACGCGGCGCTGCAAACCAGGGGCGTGAAAGTGTTTGTATTGGCCGAAGACATGCTGGCGCGCAACCTGCCGCTACCGGACTGGGCCGACAGCGTGGACTACCCGGGTTTTGTGCAGCTGTCCATCGACTACGACAAGGTCAACAGCTGGCTATGAACACCCTGACCGTAGGCGAACGCACCCTCGAATTGGACAAGGACGGCTACCTCGTCGACCTCAATGACTGGTCTGCAGAGGTCGCCAACGCACTGGCCGCCGCCGAGCCCCTGGAATTGACCGCCGCCCATTGGGAAATCCTCGAACTGCTGCGCGGGTTCTATGAAGAGTTCCAGCTGTCCCCGGCCACGCGCCCACTGATCAAGTACACCGCCTTGAAGCTGGGTCCGGAAAAGGGCAACAGCCTGCACCTCAACACACTGTTCAACGGCACTCCCGCCAAACTCGCCGCCAAGTTGGCGGGCCTGCCCAGGCCGACGAATTGCTTATGACCGACTTTGCCCCGCTGACCTTTGAAACCCCTGCCGAGCACCCGTTTGCGCAGTTCGTGCGCATCCTGGGCAAAGGCAAGCGCGGCGCGCGCAACCTCACCCGTGAGGAAGCCCGCGAAGCCATGGGCATGCTGCTCGACGAGAAGGTCGAGGACACCCAGCTCGGCGCCTTCCTGATGTTGCTGCGCCACAAGGAAGAAAGCCCGGAAGAGCTCGCAGGTTTCACCCAAGCCGTGCGCGAACGCCTGAGCGCGCCGGCGCTGAAGGTGGATGTCGACTGGCCAACCTACGCCGGTAAAAAACGCCACCTGCCGTGGTATTTGCTGGCAGCCAAGTGCCTGGCGAAAAACGGAGTGCGCATCCTCATGCACGGCGGCGGTGCGCACACCGCTGGCCGGTTGTACACCGAGCAATTGCTGGAAGGTTTACAGATCCCGTTGTGCCGTAACTGGCAGCAGGTCGAAACGGCGCTCGAACACGGCAACCTGGCTTTTATCCCCCTGGGCGACTGGGCACCACAACTGCAACGCATGATCGACCTGCGCAACACCTTGGGCCTGCGCTCGCCGATCCACTCGCTGGCGCGCCTGCTCAACCCGCTGAATGCGCGCTGCGGTCTGCAAAGCATTTTCCACCCCGGTTACCAGGGCGTACACCGCGATGCCAGCGGCCTGCTTGGCGACAATGTGATCGTGGTCAAGGGCGATGGCGGCGAAGTCGAGATCAACCCGGACACGATCAGTCACCTGTATGGCACCACTGGCGGCCAAAGCTGGGATGAAGAATGGCCCGCCCTCTCCGCCCAACGCCACGTCAAACCTGCCAGCCTGGAACCCGAACACTTGAAAGCCGTGTGGCGGGGTGACGCTGAAGACAGTTACCCGCAACTGGCGCTGATCGCGACCATGGCCCTGGCATTACGCGGTATCGGCCATCCGCGAGAGCAGGCGTTCGCATTGGCCCAGCAATACTGGGATGCGCGGGACAAATCGATTTAATCGATCATTCCCCCGCAGTCTTTGCGCTTTTAGTTCGAACTCATCCCTTTACACTGGCCTCCAACGCTTATTAGCCAAGGAGCCAGTCATGGGTTTGCTGATCGAAGGACACTGGAAAGACCAGTGGTACGAAAGTAGCGCAGACGGCGCTTTCCAGCGCGAGCAGGCACAGCGCCGCAATTGGGTGACCGCCGACGGTGAGCCCGGCCCGAGTGGCGAAGGTGACTTCAAGGCCGAAGCCGGTCGCTACCACCTGTATGTTTCCCTCGCCTGCCCCTGGGCGCATCGCACCCTGATCCTGCGCAAGCTCAAGGGCCTGGAAAGCCTGATCGAGGTGTCCGTGGTCAGTTGGTTGATGCTGGAAAACGGCTGGACCTTCGACAAGTCCCACGGCTCTACCGGCGACAAGCTCGACGATTTTGCCTACATGCATCAGCGCTACACCGCCGACACCGCCGACTACACTGGCCGCGTGACCGTGCCGGTGCTGTGGGACAAGAAGCTCAAGCGCATCGTCAGTAATGAGTCGGCGGAGATCATCCGCATGTTCAACAGCGCGTTTAACCACCTGACCGGCAACACGCTGGACTTCTATCCCGAGGGGCTTCGCCAGGCGATTGACGCGCTGAACGAGCGCATCTACCCCGCCGTGAACAACGGCGTGTACCGCGCAGGCTTCGCCACCTCGCAAAAGGCTTATGAAAGCGCGTTTGACGATGTGTTTGCCGAGCTGGATCACCTGGAGCAGCACTTGGGTAAGCACCGCTACTTGGCCGGCGAATACCTGACCGAAGCCGATGTGCGGCTGTTCACCACGCTGATTCGCTTTGATGCGGTGTATTACAGCCACTTCAAATGCAACCTGCGGCGGATTGCCGATTACCCGAGTTTGTCGAACTGGCTGAGGGAGATGTATCAGTGGCCAGGCGTGGCCGAGACGGTGGATTTTGCGCATATCAAGGGGCATTACTACGCGAGCCATCGCACCATCAATCCGACGGGGATTGTGCCGAAAGGGCCGTTGCAGCATTTTGATGCCGGGCATGATCGCGAGCGGCTGAGCGGTAAAGCCGTCTGGAACTGACACCGCCTCTTCCGGTAGCAATTGGGCTTTCGTGGCGAGCGGGCTTGCCCCGCGTTGGGCTGCGCAGCAGCCCCCGTAAAAACACCGCGTTCTGCCAAGCAAACCGCGGTGTCTGGTTTTAGGGCCGCTGCGCAGCCCAACGCGGGGCAAGCCCGCTCGCCACATTCAAACCACGCACTCCAAGAGCCGTGTCAGACCTGGGACTGTGCGCCTTCGAACCACTTCAGCTTTTCGCGCAACACCACCACTTCACCGACGATCACCAGTGTTGGCGCATGCACTTCATGCTCCGCCACCATGCGCGGCAAATCCGCCAGGGTGCCGGTGAAGACACGCTGATTGGAGGTGGTGCCCTGCTGGATCAATGCCGCCGGCGTATCCGCCGAGCGACCATGCTTGATCAGTTGTTCGCAGATGATCGGCAAGCCGATCAAGCCCATGTAAAACACCAAGGTTTGCGAGGGGCCAACGAGGTCATGCCAAGGCAGGTCCGAGGTACCGTTTTTCAAATGCCCGGTGATAAACCGCACCGACTGCGCATAGTCGCGATGGGTCAGCGGAATCCCGGCATACGCCGCGCAACCACTGGCTGCCGTGATACCCGGCACCACCTGAAACGGAATGCCGTGGGCCGCCAACTCCTCGATCTCTTCGCCACCACGGCCAAAGATGAACGGGTCGCCACCCTTGAGACGCAGCACACGCTTGCCTTGCTTGGCCAAGTCCACCAATTGCTGGTTGATCTGGTCCTGCGGCACGGCGTGGTCGGCGCGACGCTTGCCGACGTAAACCCGTTCGGCATCGCGACGGCACAGCTCGAGAATGGCCGGCGCCACCAAGCGGTCGTACAGCACCACGTCGGCTTGCTGCATCAGGCGCAAGGCGCGGAAGGTCAGCAGGTCCGGATCACCCGGGCCTGCGCCCACCAGGTAAACTTCGCCCGGCGCATGCGGCGGTTTCCCGTTGACCTTTTCGATCAGCAGGCGCTCGGCCTCATCGCCCTGCCCGGCCAACTGGCGGTCGGCAATCGGGCCCTGGAAAACTTCTTCCCAGAACGCGCGACGCTGCTGCACATCCGGATACAAACCTTTGACCTGGGCACGAAAACGCGCCGCCAACCCGGCCAATTGGCCATAGGTGGACGGAATCCAGGTTTCCAGCTTGGCGCGGATCAGGCGTGCCAGCACCGGCGCATCGCCGCCACTGGACACTGCAATCACCAAGGGCGAACGGTCGACAATCGCCGGGAAGATCACGCTGCACAAGGCTGGCGCGTCCACCACGTTGACCGGCACGCAGCGACGCTTGGCATCACTGGATACTTGCGCGTTCAGCGGCTCGTCGTCGGTCGCGGCGATGATCAGGGTGCAACCGTCGAGGTCGGGCTCCTGATAACCGCGCAAAATCAGTTCCCCGCCACTGCCCAGTACCAGTTCACGCAACTGGTCTTCGATCTGGGGAGCAACCACCCGCAACAACGCACCGGCGTCGGCCAGCAGCCGGGATTTGCGCAAGGCAATCTCCCCGCCACCGACGACCAACACACGACTGCCGCGCAGGTTATGAAACAGCGGCAGAAATTCCATTTAGCCGATGACCTCAACGCCCGCCATGTAAGGCTTGAGCACTTCAGGTACACGAATCGAACCGTCAGCCTGCTGGTAGTTTTCCAACACGGCTACGAGCGTACGGCCGACGGCCAGACCCGAACCGTTGAGGGTGTGCACCAGCTCCGGCTTGCCGGTTTCCGGGTTGCGGAAACGCGCTTGCATGCGACGGGCCTGGAAGTCACCGCAGTTGGAGCACGACGAAATCTCGCGGTATTTGTCCTGGCTCGGCACCCACACTTCGAGGTCGTAGGTCTTCACGGCACTGAACCCCATGTCGCCGGTGCACAGCGCCAAGACGCGGTACGGCAGCTCCAGCAGTTGCAGCACGCGCTCGGCGTTGGCGGTCAGGCCTTCCAGGGCTTCCATCGAGGTCGACGGCTCGACCACTTGCACCATCTCGACTTTGTCGAACTGGTGCTGGCGGATCATGCCGCGGGTATCGCGCCCCGAAGCACCGGCTTCACTGCGAAAGCACGGGCTGTGAGCCACGAACTTGATCGGCAGCTGCTTGGCGTCAAGGATCTCGCCGGCGACGATGTTGGTCAGCGACACTTCGGCCGTCGGGATCAGGTACAGGTCGGCTTCGCCGTCGCGGCTGATCTTGAACAGGTCTTCTTCGAATTTCGGCAGCTGGCTGGTGCCCATCAGCGCCGGCGCCTGCACCAGGTACGGGGTGTAGGCTTCTTCGTAGCCGTGCTCGGCGGTGTGCAGGTTGATCATGAACTGCGCCAGGGCGCGGTGCATGCGCGCGATCGGGCCGCGCAGCAAGGCAAAGCGTGCGCCGGACATTTTGGCGGCGGTTTCAAAATCCAGGCCACCGGTCAGCTCGCCGAGTGCAACGTGGTCCTTGATCTCGAAATCAAAGACCTTGGGCGTGCCCCAGCGGCGCACCTCGACGTTGCCGTCTTCGTCTTCGCCAATCGGCACCGATTCGTGCGGCAGGTTGGGGATGCCCAGCAGGATCGAGTCCAGCTCGCTCTGAATGCCTTCCAGCTCGACTTTGCCGTCGGACAGCTCAGTGCCCATACGCTCGACGTCGGCCATCAGCGGCGCAATGTCTTCACCGCGCTGCTTGGCCTGACCGATGGATTTGGAACGTGCATTGCGCTCAGCCTGCAGTGCTTCGGTGCGGGTCTGGACGGTCTTGCGCTGTTCTTCCAGCGCTTCGATGCGCGCAACATCCAAGGCAAAGCCACGGGATGCCAGGCGGTCCGCTACGTCCTGAAGGTTGCTACGTAACAGTTTGGAATCGAGCATGTCGGTCTCTCGTTATCAAAGTTTGGTCAAGGACAGGCCAGCCCAGGTGGCGAGCAGCCCGCCGAACACGCTGATGCCCAAGTAGCCGAAGGCGACCAGGGCTTGCCCGCTTTCCAGCAGGCGCAGCGTATCCAGTGAAAAGGATGAAAAGGTCGTCAGACCGCCTACAAAGCCGACAATCAAGCCGGCGCGAATCTCAATCGGCACTTCCGGGCGCAACAGGAACCAGCCGTACAACAGCCCGATGATCAAGCAACCCACCAGGTTGACCGCCAGGGTCGCCGCATAAAAATGCTTGGGCCAATTGGCGCTCACCCACGTACCGGTGGCGAAACGCAATAATGTACCAGCGATGCCGGCTACGGACACGGCAAGAATGGTCTTGAGCACTACTTTCTCCGCTGTTTGGGGCTGAGGCGATCGAGTTGGGCGAGGTGATTGAGCTTTTCACCAATCTTCAGCTCCAGCCCACGGGGCACCGGCTGGTAGAACGGCTGTGGCTCAAGCTCATCGGGAAAATAATCTTCACCGGCGGCATAGGCGTCCGGCTCGTCATGGGCATAGCGGTATTCGTCGCCGTAGCCCAATTGCTTCATCAGCTTGGTCGGGGCGTTGCGCAGGTGCAACGGCACTTCCAGCGAGCCGTGTTCGGCCGCGGCGCGCAGGGCCGACTTGAAGCCCATGTACACGGCGTTGCTTTTGGGTGCGCACGCCAAGTAAGTGATGGCCTGCGCCACTGCCAACTCGCCTTCCGGGCTGCCGAGGCGTTCCTGCACTTCCCAGGCGGCGAGGCACAGGCTCAGCGCGCGCGGGTCGGCATTGCCGATGTCTTCGCTGGCCATGCGCACCACACGGCGCGCCAGGTACAACGGGTCGCAGCCGCCGTCGATCATCCGCGCAAACCAGTACAGCGCGCCGTCAGGGTTGGAGCCGCGTACGGATTTGTGCAGCGCCGAGATCTGGTCGTAGAAGGCTTCGCCGCCCTTGTCGAAGCGCCGGCGGGTGTCGCCCAGCAGGCTTTGCAGGAGGTCGACGCCGATCTCGCTGTGGTCTTCAGCCAGATCCGACGCGTTTTCCAGCAGGTTGAGAAAGCGACGACCGTCGCCATCGGCGGCGCTCATCAAAATCTTGAAGCCTTCGTCGCTGAGGCTGAGCTGGCGCTTGCCCAGGCCCTTGTCTTCGCTCAATGCACGCTGCAACAGCTTGCGCATCGCCGCTTCGTCCAGGCTCTTGAGCACATAGACCCGCGCCCGCGACAGCAGCGCGTTGTTGAGTTCAAACGACGGGTTTTCGGTGGTGGCGCCGATAAAAATCAGCGTGCCGTCTTCGACATACGGCAAAAACGCATCCTGCTGCGACTTGTTGAAGCGGTGCACCTCATCAACGAACAGGATGGTGCGCTTGCCATACTGCCCGGCCTGCTGCTTGGCCACCTCAACCGCCTGGCGGATCTCCTTGACCCCCGCCAACACCGCCGAAACCGTTTCGAAGTGCGCATCCGAGACCTTCGCCAGCAAGCGCGCCAGGGTGGTTTTACCCACGCCCGGCGGCCCCCAGAAAATCATCGAGTGCAGCGCACCCTGCTCCAGGGCTTCGCGCAATGGCTTGCCGCGAGCGAGCAGGTGTTCTTGCCCGACGTACTCGTCCAGGTTGGTCGAACGCAAACGCGCGGCCAAGGGTTGAGCAATCGGGTCACTTCGAAACAAATCCATGGGCAGCGCTTGAAACCTCTAAACAGTTTATTCCTGGATCACGTCGGCACCCTTGGGGATGACGAACTTGAACTTGGAGGCATCGACAACGCCGTTAGCCTTGACCGCGGAGAACAGGATATCGGTACGCTGACCAACGCTGTCGATCAGGCGCATGTTGTTGATCACGCCATTGCCAAACGACAGCTGCAGGCTGTCGAACAACGTGTCCTTGGACTTAGGCTTGAGGGTGAACTCAATCACGTTGCTGGTTTGCTTGGAGGTGATATCGAAACTGTCGCTGATTTTCGACACATCGCCCGACAGCAGCAGCGCCGGCGTCTGGTTCAGGCGCGGGTCGAGCTTTTTGATGGTCGCCTGCTCCAGGTCCGGGTCCCACAAGGTGACTTTCTGGCCGTCGGAGACGATGGTCTGCTCGTTCGGCGCGTCGGTTTTCCAGTAGAACAGGCCCGGGCGCTGCACGGCCATTTCACCGGCGGTTTCCTGCAACTGGGTGCCGCCGCCATCCAGGGTCAGCTGGGAGAAGCGCGCCGTCAGGGTCTTGGATTTGTCCAACAGGTTGGTCAGGCTGGCCACGGAGGCCGGATCAGCGTGGGCCGAAACAGCAGTCAGGGCCAGGGCCGGCAACAACAGCATGCGGATAAGACGCATGGGAGTCCTCATTGAGTCGTTAAGGCGAGCCGCGTGCTGCCACGCGGCACGAGATCAGTCGCGCATCTGCCCGGGGGCGATGACTTCGCGCGAGCCGTTGGTGTTCATTGCGGTCACGACGCCAGCGTTTTCCATGGCTTCGATCATGCGGGCGGCGCGGTTGTAGCCGATTTTCAGTTTGCGCTGTACCGCAGAGATCGAGGCACGGCGGCTTTCAAGCACGAACGCCACGGCCTCGTCGTACAGCGCGTCGGTTTCGGCGTCGTCGTCACCACCGCTGCTGCCACCGTCGAAGCCGCTGCCGGCCTCTTCGACACCGGCGAGGATGTCGTCGTTGTATTCCGGCGCGCCGCGCAGTTTCCAGGCTTCCACCACGCGGTGTACTTCGTCATCGGAAACGAACGCGCCGTGAACCCGGATCGGCAGGCTGGTGCCGGGCGGCATGTAGAGCATGTCACCGTGACCCAACAGTTGCTCGGCGCCGCCCTGGTCGATGATGGTGCGCGAGTCGATCTTGCTGGAAACCTGGAACGCCATGCGCGTCGGGATGTTGGCCTTGATCAGACCCGTGATCACGTCCACCGATGGCCGCTGGGTCGCCAGGATCAAGTGGATGCCGGCAGCCCGGGCTTTCTGGGCGATACGTGCGATCAGCTCTTCAACCTTCTTGCCGACGATCATCATCATGTCGGCAAATTCGTCGACCACGACCACGATGGTCGGCAGCTTGGTCAGCAGCGGCGCTTCGTCGTGGATATTTTCGCGCTTGTACAACGGGTCGGTCAGTGGCGTGCCGGCGTCCTGGGCTTCCTTGACCTTGGCGTTGAAGCCCGACAGGTTTCGTACGCCCATCTTCGCCATCAGCTTGTAGCGGCGCTCCATCTCGGCCACGCTCCAACGCAAGGCGTTGGCGGCGTCCTTCATGTCGGTGACCACCGGGCAGAGCAGGTGCGGAATGCCTTCGTAGATCGACAGTTCCAACATCTTCGGGTCGATCATGATCAGCTTGGCGTCATCCGGGCCGGACTTGAACAGGATCGACAGGATCATCGCGTTCACGCCTACCGACTTACCGGAACCGGTGGTACCGGCGACCAGCAAGTGCGGCATTTTTGCCAGGTCGGTAATTACCGGCTTGCCGCCGATGTCATGGCCCAGGGCCAGGGTGACCGGCGATTTGAAGTTGTCGTATTCCGGCGTCGACAGCACTTCGGAGAAGCGCACGATCTGCCGGTCTTCATTGGGAATCTCGATGCCCACGGTGGTCTTGCCGGGGATCACTTCCACCACACGCACGCTGGTCACGGCCAGGGAGCGGGCCAGGTCTTTGGCCAGGTTGGAAATGCGGCTGACCTTGACGCCGGCGGCGGGCTGGATTTCGTAACGGGTAATAACCGGGCCCGGGTGGATCGAGTCAACGGAAACTTCGACGCCGAATTCCTTGAGTTTGATTTCCAGCAGATGGCCGACGGCCGCCAGGGATTCCGGGGAATAATTGAGTTGTTTCTTTTCGGCCGGGTCGAGAATCGAGATCGGCGGCAAGGTGCCTTCCACGGCGCTGTCGATAAACAACGGGGCCTGCTTCTCTTTCTGTACGCGATGGCTCGGCTCGGGAGCCTTGGGCGGCGCCGGGGCGATCACCGGCGGCACCTGCTTCTCGCGGTCCGACATATGTTTGCTCAGGGCTTGCTCGCGCTCGATCAGGCGTTCCTTGACCTTGGCCTGCTCGCGTCGGTCCGGCGTGGTCGGGGCCACGACCTCATTGACGCGGGTATCCACCTCACGCAGCTGCGCCACCATGCGCTTGCGATCAACACGCGCCGACCACCAGCGGTTGGCCGCCCCCTGGAACAATTCGAGCAGGTCGAGGGTGATCTTGCCGGTGACGTCCATCACCTTGAACCACGACAAGTCGGTGAACACCGTCAGGCCGAACAGGAACAGCGCGATAAACATCAAGGTGCTGCCCTGGATATTCAGGCTCTTGCGCGCCAGGTCGCCAAGGCTCTCGCCCAGCGCACCGCCCGCGCCCGCCGGCAAACCGGTAGGCGCATGAAAGTGGATGTGCGCCAGGGCCGCACCGGACAGCACCAGAAACACCAAGCCGATCAAGCGCCAGGAGAACAGCCAGCCGCTCCACTGCCACGGCTCGTGGCGCTGGCGGAAGATCTGCCAGGTCTTGATCGCCAGCAACAGCGGGAAGATATACGCGAAGTAACCCAGCACCATGAACAGAATGTCGGCGCTGTAGGAACCGGCAGGTCCACCGAAGTTCTGCACGTCTTCGATCTTGCTGTTGTGGCTCCAGCCCGGATCGTCCTTGCCATAGGTCAGCAAGGCCATCATCAGGAACAGGCACAGGGCGCCGATGGCGATCAGCGCTCCTTCCTTGAGTCGGTAGTGCAGATGCTGGCGCCAGGCCGGCACGACTGCTGCTTTAGGTGTTGCGGCGGATTTCTTCAAAACGGGTCTTTTCCTGCGCCTTTAGCGCGTCCATCTGTTGAATGACTGCACACTACCGCTCAATCCGAGCGGCTGAAAAATGAACGAACGTCGCTGAATCTACTTTTAACACTGGGTGATGAAAGGGTGAAATGGCGATAACGCCACAATGGCCGCATTGTACGGGTTTGCGCCCGCGATGCCACGCCCTTGCCGATCACTGAGCAGCATAGACAAATGAAGTGTCACAGCATGTTCAATTTGAGCATGCATTGTCTTTGCTGACAAAGGCTTATGAGCTGTTTTTAGCAATCCAGGCAAGCTTGGCAAATGGCCTGCATTGCCTGGACCCGATTACGACCGCGCCTCGGGCACAGAGTTGCAGAAACACGCGCTCACGCTAATCCTCGTCGATCCCCGATTCGGGCTGGCCCCACAGCGCTGTGTCGACAATAATCACCCCTGCCGCGGCAGGCGACCCGTCTGCCACTCCCCTCCCCTTCCGTAAGCCTGGATGCCATGCTGACCTGGTTGCAACGCGACTCCCTGACTTTTCCGCCGCTGGCCAAGGCCATGCGCGAACCCAATGGCCTGCTTGCCGCCGGCGGCGACCTGTCGGCCGAACGCCTGATCGAGGCTTACCGCCATGGCTGCTTTCCATGGTTCTCGCAAGGCCAGCCGATTCTTTGGTGGTCACCCGACCCGCGCACCGTGATATTCCCCGACGAACTGCATGTCTCGCGCAGCCTCGGCAAACTGCTGCGCCAGCAGCGTTATAGCGTGACGTTCGACCAGGACTTCGCTGCCGTCATCCAGGCGTGCGCCGCACCGCGCAGCTACGCCGATGGCACCTGGATCACCGAGGGCATCCAGAGCGCCTACCTGGCGCTGCACCAGCGCGGCTACGCGCACTCGGTGGAAGTGTGGGATGACGGCGAACTGGTTGGCGGCCTGTATGGGCTGGCGATGGGCCAACTGTTCTTTGGCGAATCCATGTTCAGCCGCGCCGACAACGCGTCGAAATTCGGTTTCGCCACCCTGACCCGGCAGTTGCAGGCTTGGGGTTTTGTGTTGATCGACTGCCAGATGCCCAATGATCACCTGCACAGCCTTGGCGCGCGCGCCATACCGCGCAGTGATTTCGCGGCCTTCCTGCGCAACCATTTGGACCAACCCAGCTCTGGACCGTGGGTTTCCTAGGCGACTTTCTCGCACCTGGCTTACACTTATTTCAAAGCTTATCCCGAGGGTTGATCATGACCGAGCTGGCGCGCTTGAAGTTTTATGCCACTCAAGCCCACTCTTGCAGCTATCTGCCCGACGAGCAGGCCACCACGCTGTTCCTCGACCCCAGCCAGCCAATGGACGTGCACGTGTACGCCGACCTGTCAGAGATGGGTTTTCGGCGCAGCGGCGATCACCTGTACCGCCCCCATTGCCAGAATTGCAATGCTTGCGTGCCGGCACGCATCCCGGCTGCGCAGTTTTTGCCGGACCGTAACCAGAAACGTATCCTCAAGCGCAATGCCGACTTGACGGTGACCGCCACCAAGCCTCAGTACAGCGAAGAATATTTCGATCTCTACCAGCGCTACATCGAACAACGCCATGCCGACGGCGATATGTTCCCACCCAGTCGCGATCAGTTTTCGACGTTCCTGGTGCGCGACCTGCCGTTTTCTCGGTTCTATGAGTTTCGCCTGGACGGACGCCTGCTGGCGGTGGCCGTGACCGATCTGCTGCCCAACGGCCTGTCCGCGGTGTACACGTTCTACGAGCCAAGCGAAGAACGTCGCAGCCTGGGACGCTTTGCAATTTTGTGGCAAATCGGTGAAGCCTTGCGCCTGGAACTGGAGGCGGTGTACCTCGGTTACTGGATAAAAAACTGCAAAAAGATGAACTACAAGACCCAATATCGGCCGATTGAGCTACTTATTAATCAAAGATGGGTCACGCTTAACTAGAACCCCTTGGCTTAAACACCCTTTTTCGGGCACAATGCACGCCGCTTTTGCCTGGCGCAGTTGCACCGGGCCATTCACTGGATACCGAGGGCTTTACTGCATGTCGAAAGAAGACAGCTTCGAAATGGAAGGCACTGTCGTCGACACCCTGCCCAACACCATGTTTCGTGTGGAGTTGGAAAATGGGCACGTCGTAACCGCGCATATCTCCGGCAAGATGCGCAAGAACTACATTCGTATTCTTACCGGTGACAAGGTGCGCGTCGAGCTGACGCCCTATGACTTGAGCAAAGGGCGCATCACTTACCGCGCTCGTTAATCAAGTCAATACAAAACGCCCGGTTCTGCCGGGCGTTTTTGTGTGTGCGCGATTAATAAGGGAGTTGCTTGCCTGGCGATAGCGGTATGACAGTAAGCGCGTCGCTGACTGACCCATCCAATCGCAGGCAAGCCAGCTCCCACAGTTGATCTTCAGTGCTTGAGACAGACAGCAAAAAGGCGCCTTTGGGCGCCTTTTTGCTTTGTTGCGGTCAGCGATGTCAGGCCATTTCGGCCGTGGTTTCGAAATCGAAGGTCAGCTCGCCGTCCTTCAGATCGATATGCACCACGCCACCATGGTCGGAGAGCTCGCCGAACAGGATCTCTTCGGCCAGTGGCCGCTTGATCTTGTCCTGGATCAGACGTGCCATTGGGCGAGCGCCCATTGCCGCGTCGTAACCACCCTCCGCCAACCAATTGCGCGCCGCGTCCGTTACGTCCAGCTGCACGCGCTTGTCTTCCAACTGCGCTTGAAGCTCGGTAAGGAACTTGTCCACCACGCTTTTGATGACCTCATGGCTGAGGCGACCAAACTGGATAATGGTGTCCAGGCGGTTGCGGAACTCCGGCGTGAAGCTTTTCTTGATCACTTCCATCGCATCAGAGGAATGATCCTGATGCGTAAAGCCGATCGAAGCCCGCGCGGCGGTTTCAGCACCGGCGTTGGTGGTCATGATCACGATCACGTTGCGGAAGTCCGCCTTGCGCCCGTTATTATCAGTCAGGGTCCCGTGGTCCATGACCTGCAGCAGCAGGTTGAAGACTTCCGGGTGGGCCTTCTCGATTTCATCGAGCAGCAACACGCAATGCGGCTGCTTGGTGATTGCTTCGGTCAACAGACCGCCCTGGTCGAAACCGACGTAGCCCGGAGGCGCACCGATCAGGCGCGACACCGTGTGGCGTTCCATGTATTCGGACATGTCAAAGCGCACCAGCTCAATGCCCATGGCCTTGGCCAACTGCCGCGCTGCCTCGGTCTTGCCGACGCCGGTAGGGCCTGCGAACAGGAACGAACCGACCGGCTTGTCCGGCGACTTGAGGCCCGCGCGCGACAGCTTGATCGCGGTGGACAGCGAGTCGATGGCCGCATCCTGACCGAACACGGTGAGCTTGAGGTCACGCTCCAGGTTACGCAGCAGTTCCTTGTCGGAACTGGTGACGTGTTTTGGCGGAATCCGCGCGATCTTCGCCACGATGTCCTCGACCTGAGGCACGTCGATGCGCTTCACGCGCTTCTCGACGGGTTGCAGGCGCTGGTAGGCACCCGCCTCATCGATGACGTCGATGGCCTTGTCCGGCATATGCCGGTCATTGATGTAGCGTGACGCCAGCTCGGCCGCTGCGCGCAACGCCTCATCGGTGTACTCGATGCCATGGTGCGCTTCGAAACGCCCCTTGAGCCCACGCAGGATACCGATGGTGTCTTCAACCGAAGGCTCGGACACGTCGACTTTCTGGAAGCGACGCGCCAAGGCGCGGTCTTTCTCGAAGATCCCGCGAAATTCCTGGAAGGTGGTTGAACCGATGCAGCGGATATCACCCGACGACAGCAACGGCTTGAGCAGGTTGGAGGCGTCCATCACCCCACCGGAAGCCGCACCGGCACCAATGATGGTGTGGATCTCATCGATAAACAGGATCGCCTGCGGACGCTTTTTCAGCTCACCGAGCAGCGCCTTGAAGCGCTTCTCGAAGTCGCCACGGTACTTGGTCCCGGCGAGCAATGCGCCCAGGTCAAGGGAGTAGACGACACTGTTGGCCAGCAGGTCAGGCACCTGATTATCGACAATACGTTTGGCCAGGCCTTCAGCAATCGCGGTTTTACCCACGCCCGCCTCGCCCACCAGCAATGGGTTGTTTTTGCGACGACGCGCGAGGATCTGCGCTACACGCTCAACTTCAAGCTCGCGGCCCACCAGCGGATCGATCCGCCCCTGGCGCGCCAACTCGTTGAGGTTGCTGGCATAGGCATCCAGCGGGTTGCTTGAAGAAGAAGACTCACCGCCCTCGTCGTCCTGCATATCCTGCTCACCCTCGGAATGATCGCCGTGCCCTGGCACCTTGGAGATACCGTGGGCGATGTAGTTGACGACATCAATACGCGCAACGCTCTGCTGCTTGAGCAGAAACACTGCCTGGCTTTCCTGTTCGCTGAAGATAGCCACAAGCACATTGGCGCCTGTGACTTCACGCTTGCCGGAGCTCTGGACGTGGAATACCGCACGCTGCAAGACCCGCTGGAAGCCCAGGGTTGGCTGGGTTTCGCGGTCCTCGTCATGCACGGGGATCAGTGGCGTAGTGGAGTCGATAAACTCCTGCAGGTCATGCTTGAGTTTGTCGAGGTTGGCGCCGCACGCACGTAGCACGGTGGCGGCAGCTTCGTTATCCAAAAGTGCCAGCAGCAGGTGCTCGACGGTCATGAATTCATGACGCTTCGAACGGGCCTCCTTGAAGGCAAGATTGAGGGTGACTTCGAGCTCGCGGTTTAACATAGCTTCACCTCATACCCAAGTGGTCGGCGTTAACCGTCCTTCTCGATTTCACAGAGTAGCGGATGCTGGCTTTCCCTGGCGTACTGGTTGACCTGCATGGCCTTTGTCTCGGCGATGTCGCGGGTAAACACTCCACATACTGCCCGTCCTTCTGTGTGAACGGCCAGCATTACCTTGGTCGCCAACTCGCGGTTCAGGTTAAAAAACACCTCGAGCACTTCGACCACGAAATCCATCGGTGTGTAGTCATCATTGAACAAAACCACCTTGTACATCGGCGGCGCCTGTAAGGCAGGCTTCGCTTCCTGAACAGCAATGCCCGCAGAACCGTCGTCGTCATGTTCCTGATCCGGGCGATCCTGATTGAATGTTAGTCGAATCTGGCTGTTTGCATGCATGGAAAGAAAGGTTCGTCAGTGGTTCAAGTACAGTGATGGGGGCGACCTGTCAGAATTTCAACTCTGACCCAATGGTCGCCTTGACTATCGGCGAATCAGTGTTACAACCAATAGAGCCCACAGTGGGTAAAAAAGGTCCGCGCAGTCAACCTTATTTATTCGGGTTAGGACGGATAAACTGGATGATACTCCAGTGATGGAGTCTGGTGCAGAGGGATATGGTATGTCTGGCGTCAAGATCAATGGCAAGGTCAAATGGTTTAACAATGCCAAAGGCTACGGTTTCATAAATGCAGAAGGAAAACCCGAAGAAGATCTCTTTGCGCATTATTCAGCGATTACCATGGACGGGTACAAGACGCTGAAAGCGGGCCAAGCAGTGACATTTGAAACCATTCAGGGGCCCAAGGGACTGCACGCGATTGCAATCTCGGCGGCTGAGGCGCAAACAGAGGCGCAACCACCTGAAGAAATGCACGAAAAGAAGCTCAAGACAGATCAGCCCACTCAATCAAAGAAGAAGCAAACGGCCTGATCAGTTTTTTCAGTAAGTGCCCCACAAAAAAACCGGCCATTCCGAGACTTCAGAATGGCCGGTTTTTTATGGCCCGCGATTTACATATGCGAAATCAACGCATCACCAAAACCCGATGACGACACCAGCTTGGCGCCGTCCATCAAGCGCTCGAAGTCATAGGTCACGGTCTTGGCCGAAATCGCGCCATTGGTGCCCTTGATGATCAAGTCGGCGGCTTCGGTCCAGCCCATATGGCGCAGCATCATTTCCGCCGACAGGATCAATGAGCCCGGGTTGACCTGATCCTTGCCCGCATACTTGGGCGCCGTGCCATGGGTGGCTTCGAACATCGCCACGGTATCGGACAGGTTGGCCCCCGGCGCAATACCAATCCCTCCCACCTCCGCCGCCAGGGCGTCGGAAAGGTAGTCACCGTTCAGGTTGAGGGTCGCGATCACGTCATATTCGGCCGGACGCAGCAGAATTTGCTGAAGCATGGCATCGGCAATGGCGTCCTTGACCACCACGTTCTTGCCGGTTTTAGGATTTTTGAACTGCATCCACGGCCCACCGTCGAGCAGCGTTGCACCAAATTCTTCAGCCGCCACTTCGTAGGCCCACTCCTTGAAGGCGCCCTCGGTGAACTTCATGATGTTGCCTTTGTGCACAATGGTCAGCGAATCACGGTCGTTATCCACCACATATTGCAGGGCCTTACGCGCCAGACGTTTGGTGCCCTCTTTGGAGACCGGCTTGACGCCAATCCCGCAGTCCTGGTCGAAGCGGATCTTGGTGACGCCCATTTCTTCCTTGAGAAACTTGATCACCTTGATCGCTTCCGGCGAGCCGGCCTTCCACTCGATGCCGGCGTAAATATCCTCGGAGTTCTCACGAAAGATCGTCATATCGACATCGCCAGGCTTTTTGACCGGGCTGGGCACACCTTCAAACCAGCGCACCGGGCGCAGGCACACATACAGGTCGAGTTGTTGACGCAGGGCCACGTTCAACGAACGAATGCCACCGCCGACCGGCGTGGTCAGGGGCCCCTTGATGGAGACCACGTAATCCTTGACCGCATCCAGGGTTTCCTGGGGCAGCCAGGTGTCCTGATCGTAGACTTGAGTCGCTTTCTCGCCCGCGTAAACCTCCATCCAGGAGATCTTGCGCTTGCCGCCGTAAGCCTTTTCAACAGCGGCGTCGACCACCTTGATCATCACCGGGCTGATGTCGACGCCAATACCGTCGCCTTCTATATAAGGGATGATCGGTTGGTCAGGAACATTGAGAGAATGGTCTGCATTGACGGTGATTTTGTCGCCGACTGCCGGAACCTGAATCTTCTTGTATCCCATGCTGAACTCCATCTATGGATTGAACATCTGGCTGCGTTCGAGCCTACTCCAGATATATGGCGACTGAAACCTCACGCCACGCTCATTTGCATCGAAAACAGCATATTTGGTCGCCTACAAGCCTGAAAGCAAAGGCAAAATCGCCAATCTTGAGCACATCGCGCGACGTTAGTCGTACCTGGCAACCTGCGACCTTTAGACCAATGGACGACGCACCTTTTGTATGAAGGCTCGGCGTAAGCATAGCGACGTATGTATAATGCCGCCGCTGACCCAAGAGTCACGACAGCTGACCGCTCTAGACAGTAGCCTTCAGCCAGAAAGCAGGACTATTACAATAGTCCACCCGCTTGACGCTCGACTGATGCAACCCAACATCACCGCGAAGAAACCTCGACATTTCGCTCATGGATGACTTTGAACGAACGCGCTCCACCC
Organism: Pseudomonas sp. 14P_5.3_Bac1; assembly: GCF_025466135.1. NCBI lineage: Bacteria > Pseudomonadati > Pseudomonadota > Gammaproteobacteria > Pseudomonadales > Pseudomonadaceae > Pseudomonas > Pseudomonas sp. 14P_5.3_Bac1. The sequence continues at coordinate 102,874 of NZ_JANLOF010000039.1, forward strand.
GGCGCATCTCGAGTTTCTGCGCACGCTTTCAGCAAAGAAGAGAGTTAATCCGAATATGCCCACCCGCTCGAAGATCATCTACACCTTCACCGACGAAGCCCCAGCCCTCGCCACCTATTCATTGCTGCCTATCGTAGAGGCCTTCACCGCTTCCGCTGATATTGCTGTGGAAACCCGCGACATTTCCCTCGCCGCGCGCATCCTCGCAAGCTTCCCCGAGCAACTGGGCACCAAGGCTATCCCGGACCACCTCGCCGAACTGGGCGACCTGGCCGTTACGCCTGAAGCCAACATCATCAAGCTGCCTAACATCAGCGCCTCGACCCCGCAGCTGCAAGCGGCGATCAAGGAGCTGCAGGCCCAGGGCTACGCCCTGCCGGACTACCCGGAAACCGTAACCACCGACGCGGAAAAAGAAACCCGTGCACGTTACGACAAGGTCAAGGGCAGCGCCGTGAACCCGGTACTGCGCGAAGGCAACTCTGACCGCCGCGCACCGCTGTCGGTCAAGAACTACGCACGCAAGCACCCGCACAAAATGGGCGCCTGGGCTGCAGACTCCAAGTCGCACGTCGCTCACATGAGCAACGGCGACTTCTACGGCAGCGAAAAAGCCGTACAGATCGAAGCCGCTGACGCGGTGAAGATCGAGCTGGTTGCCAAAGACGGCACCGCTACCGTGCTGAAAGAAAAGACTTCGGTACAAGCTGGCGAAATCATCGACACCGCCGTGCTGAGCAAAAAAGCCCTGCGCGCGTTCATCGCCGCCGAAATCGAAGACGCCAAGAAACAAGGCGTGCTGCTGTCGGTTCACCTTAAAGCCACCATGATGAAGGTCTCCGACCCGATCATGTTCGGCCAGATCGTTGCCGAGTTCTATAAAGACGCCCTGACCAAGCACGCTGCCGTGCTGGAGCAGATCGGCTTCAACCTGAACAACGGCATCGGCGACCTGTACGCTCGCATCAAGGCCTTGCCGGCCGAGCAGCAAGCGCAGATCGAAGCCGACATTCAGGCGGTCTACGCCGCTCGCCCATCGCTTGCGATGGTCAACTCCGACAAAGGCATCACCAACCTGCACGTGCCGAGCGACGTGATCGTCGACGCCTCGATGCCGGCCATGATCCGTGACTCCGGCAAGATGTGGGGCACCGACGGCCAGCTGCACGACACCAAGGCGGTGATCCCGGATCGCTGCTACGCCACCATCTACCAAGCCGTCATCGAAGACTGCAAGGCCAATGGCGCTTTCGACCCAACCACCATGGGCAGCGTGCCAAACGTTGGCCTGATGGCGAAGAAAGCCGAAGAGTACGGCTCTCACGACAAGACCTTCCAGATCAAGGCTGACGGCGTTGTCCGCGTCACCGACAGCAAGGGCAACCTGCTGATGGAACAGGCTGTTGAAGCCGGCGACATCTTCCGCATGTGCCAGACCAAAGACGCGCCGATCCAGGACTGGGTCAAACTGGCCGTCAACCGGGCCCGCGCCAGCAGCACCCCGGCCATTTTCTGGCTGGACCCACAGCGCGCGCACGACGGCGTCGTGGTCGAGAAAGTTCAGGCCTACCTGAAAGACCACAACACCGACGGCCTGGACATCCGCATCATGTCGCCGGTCGACGCGATGAAGTTCACCCTGGAGCGCACCCGCAAAGGCCTGGACACTATCTCGGTGACCGGCAACGTACTGCGCGACTACCTGACCGACCTGTTCCCGATCATGGAACTGGGCACCAGCGCCAAGATGCTGTCGATCGTGCCGCTGATGAACGGCGGTGGCCTGTTCGAAACCGGCGCCGGCGGTTCGGCTCCGAAACACGTGCAGCAGCTGGTTGAAGAGAACTTCCTGCGCTGGGATTCCCTGGGCGAGTTCCTGGCCCTGGCAGCATCCCTTGAGCATTTGGGTGTCACTTACAACAACCCGAAAGCCCTGGTGCTGTCCAAGACCCTGGACCAGGCCACTGGCCAGTTCCTGGACAACAACAAGTCGCCATCGCGCAAAGTCGGCAACATCGACAACCGCGGCAGCCACTTCTACCTGGCGCTGTACTGGGCTCAAGCCCTGGCCGCCCAGACCGAAGACACTGCACTGCAAGCGCAGTTCGGCGAACTGGCCAAAACCCTGAGCGACAACGAGGCGACCATCGTTGCCGAGTTGAACGCCGTGCAGGGCAAGCCAGTGGACATCGGCGGCTACTACGCGCCGAACCCGGAGCTGACCAGCAAAGCCATGCGCCCAAGCAACACCCTCAACGCGGCGATTGCCAAGTTGAAGTAAGGTTGTAAGGTTGTAAGGTTGTAAGGTTGTAAGGTTGTAAGGTTGTAAGGATGCAAAGAAGCCCCGGCCCCGTGCCGGGGTTTCTGTTTGTGCCGTTCAACGCAAGAAACCGGATCAAATGTGGGAAGGAGCTTGCCCCCGAAAGCGATGGATCAGTCGAGCTATTGGTAATTGACACACCGTCATCGGGGGCAAGCCCCCTCCCACACTGACCGCAATTGTGCCCAAACACCGCGTCATATCTTGAATCGAGGCCTCCCATGACCTGGCAACCCCACATCACCGTCGCCACCCTCGTCGAAGACAACGGCCGCTTCCTGATGGTCGAGGAACTCAAGGGCGGCCGCGCCGTGCTCAACCAGCCCGCCGGCCACCTGGACCCGAACGAAACCCTGACCGAAGCCGCCGTGCGCGAAACCCTTGAAGAAACCGGCTGGGACGTCGAGGCCACCGGCATTGTCGGGATCTACCTGTACACCGCGCCCAGCAATGGCGTGACCTACCAGCGGGTCTGCTTCACCGCCAAGGCGCTGAAACACCACCCGGACTATCAACTGGACGACGGCATCGTCCGCGCCCGCTGGCTGACCCGCGACGAGCTGATGGCCCTGCGCGACGACTGGCGCAGCGAGTTGATCATCCGTTGCATCGATGATTATTTGAGCGGCCAGCGCCACAGTCTGGAACTGATCCGCCCTTCTCTTTAGCCTTGCGGACGCGAGCCTGCTAGAATCGCGTCCTTTTTAAAGACACCCGTTGAAATCCTATGCGTGATCCAGCCCCTTCTGACACACAAAAGAAGCGCGTCATCGTCGGTATGTCCGGCGGCGTGGATTCTTCCGTTTCCGCCGTTCTGCTCATGGAGCAGGGTTATGAGGTGGAAGGCCTGTTCATGAAGAACTGGGAAGAAGACGATGGAACGGAATATTGCACCGCCATGGACGACCTCGCGGACGCCCAGGCCGTGTGCGACAAGATCGGCATCAAGTTGCACACCGCCAATTTCGCCGCCGAGTACTGGGACAACGTGTTCGAGCACTTCCTGGCCGAATACAAGGCCGGCCGCACGCCGAACCCGGACATCCTGTGCAACCGCGAAATCAAGTTCAAGGCGTTTCTCGACTACGCCATGATCCTTGGCGCGGACCTGATTGCTACCGGCCACTACGTGCGCCGTCGCGACGTGGATGACCGCACCGAACTGCTCAAAGGCCTGGACCCGAACAAGGACCAGAGCTACTTCCTGCACGCCGTCGGCGGCGAACAGATCGCCAAGACCCTGTTCCCGGTGGGCGAGCTGGAAAAACCCGAAGTGCGCCGGATCGCCGAGAAACACGGCCTGGCCACCGCCAAGAAAAAGGACTCCACCGGAATCTGCTTTATCGGCGAGCGCCGCTTCAGCGACTTCCTCAAGCAGTACCTGCCGGCGCAACCGGGTGAAATCAAAACCACCGAAGGTGATGTCATCGGTCGCCACCACGGCCTGATGTACCACACCATCGGCCAGCGTCAGGGCCTGGGCATCGGCGGTTTGAAAGACGCAGGTGAAGAGCCGTGGTACGTGCTGGTCAAGGACCTGGAAAACAATGTGCTGATCGTTGGCCAGGGCAATGAACACCCGCTGCTGTTCTCGGGCGCGCTGCTGGCCTCGGAGATCTATTGGGTCAACCCGATCGACCTAAGCACGCCGCGCCGCCTGACCGCCAAGGTGCGCTATCGCCAGAGCGACCAGCCTTGCACCCTGGAGAAAACCGCCAGTGGCTATCGCGCCACGTTCGATGACCCGCAACGCGCGGTCACGCCTGGCCAGTCCGTGGTGTTTTATGACGGCGAAATTTGCCTGGGGGGCGGTGTGATTGAAGTCGCCGAACCCTGGAGCAACCCGGCATGAGCCCGACCCAGGAGCAACTGACCGCACTCGGTGGGGTTTTCCTCGCTGCGGTACTGGTCGACAAGATCGCCAAGACCGGCCAGGTGACTGAGGCAGGCCTGACCTGCATGCTCGGCAGCCTGCTGATCCGCGACCCCAAGGACACCCTGGAAGTCTATGGCGGCGACGACCTGGCGCTGCGCGAAGGCTATCGCGCGCTGATCGGCGCACTGGAGCGCGATCCGAGCACCTTGCAGCGCGAACCCCTGCGCTACGCCCTGTCGATGCTCGGCCTTGAGCGCCAATTGGCCAAGCGTGACGACATGCTCGAGACCATCGGCAAGCGCCTGCCGCAGATCCAATCCCAGGTCGAGCACTTCGGCCCGGCCCACGAAAACGTGATCGCCGCCTGCGGCGCGCTGTACCAGGACACCTTGAGCACCTTGCGCCAACGCATCCAGGTGCACGGCGACATGCGCAACCTGCAGCAACCGAACAATGCCTCTAAAATCCGCGCCCTGCTCCTGGCCGGTATCCGTTCGGCACGGTTGTGGCGCCAGTTGGGCGGTCATCGTTGGCAACTGGTGATCAGCCGACGCAAATTGCTCAAAGAGCTTTACCCGTTGATGCGCAACGAATAAGTCGCAGCAACCAGGATTTTTATCGCCTCACGCGTAATACGCCGGTCAGTTGGCAACGGACCGGCGGATTTTTTCATGTATGATACGCGCCCCATTTCGTTGCCCGACTGTCCGAGAACACCCCATGCAGCTTTCTTCGCTCACTGCGGTTTCCCCTGTTGACGGCCGCTACGCCGGCAAAACCCAGGCCCTGCGCCCTATTTTCAGCGAATACGGCTTGATCCGTGCTCGTGTTCTGGTTGAGGTGCGCTGGCTCCAGCGCCTGGCCGCCCACCCTGGCATCAGCGAAGTGCCGGCGTTCTCCGCCGAAGCCAACGCGGTGCTGAACGCCCTGGCGGAAAACTTCGCTCTGGAGCACGCCGAGCGTGTCAAAGAGATCGAGCGCACCACCAACCACGACGTAAAAGCCATCGAATACCTGCTCAAAGAGCAAGCGGCCAAGCTGCCGGAACTGGCCAAGGTCAGCGAGTTCATCCACTTTGCCTGCACCAGCGAGGACATCAACAACCTGTCCCACGCCCTGATGCTGCGCGAAGGCCGCGATGACGTGATGCTGCCGCTGATGCGCCAGACCGCCAACGCCATCCGCGAACTGGCGATCCGTTTCGCCGACGTGCCGATGCTGTCGCGCACCCACGGCCAACCGGCTTCGCCGACCACGCTGGGCAAAGAACTGGCCAACGTGGTGTACCGCCTGGAGCGTCAGATCGCTCAAGTCGCCGCCGTACCGCTGCTGGGCAAAATCAACGGCGCCGTGGGCAACTACAACGCCCACCTCTCTGCCTACCCGGAAATCGACTGGGAAGAAAATGCCCGCGCCTTCATCGAAGACGAGCTGGGCCTGGGCTTCAACCCGTACACCACGCAGATCGAACCGCACGACTACATCGCCGAGCTGTTCGACGCGATTGCGCGCTTCAACACCATCCTGATCGACTTTGATCGCGATATCTGGGGCTACATCTCCCTGGGCTACTTCAAGCAGCGCACCATTGCCGGTGAAATCGGTTCGTCGACCATGCCGCACAAGGTCAACCCGATCGACTTCGAAAACTCCGAAGGCAACCTCGGCATCGCCAACGCCCTGTTCCAGCACCTGGCCAGCAAGTTGCCGATCTCCCGCTGGCAGCGCGACCTGACCGACTCCACCGTACTGCGCAACCTCGGCGTGGGCTTCGCTCACAGCGTGATCGCGTACGAAGCCAGCCTCAAAGGCATCAGCAAGCTTGAGCTCAACGAGCAGAAAATCGCCGCTGACCTGGACGCGTGCTGGGAAGTGTTGGCCGAGCCGATTCAGACCGTGATGCGCCGCTACAACATCGAAAACCCGTACGAGAAGCTTAAAGAATTGACGCGCGGCAAGGGCATCAGCCCCGAGGCGCTGCAAACTTTCATCGACGGCCTGGAGATGCCAGCCGCTGCCAAGGCCGAGCTGAAACTGCTCACCCCGGCCAACTACATCGGCAACGCGGTGGCCCAAGCCAAGCGCATCTGATTCGCGCAAGCCCTCTTGAGACGCCCGGCCGCGCCGGGCGTTTTTATTCCTGTCTTAAAAGTGCTTTCTTTCAATAGGTTACACATGAATCCTGATATTCCTCTTCAACTTCTGGGCGGCATCACGGCACGCGAATTCCTGCGCGACTACTGGCAGAAAAAACCGTTGCTGATCCGTCAGGCCATCCCTGACTTCGAAAGCCCGATCGACGCCGACGAACTGGCCGGCTTAGCCCTGGAAGAAGAAGTTGAATCGCGCCTGGTGATCGAACACGGCGAACGCCCGTGGGAGCTGCGTCGCGGCCCATTCGCCGAAGACGCCTTCAGCACCCTGCCCGAGCGTGAGTGGACCCTGCTGGTGCAGGCCGTCGATCAGTTCGTGCCGGAAGTCGCCGAGTTGCTGGAGCACTTCCGCTTCCTGCCAAGCTGGCGCATCGACGATGTGATGATCAGCTTTGCCGCACCCGGCGGCAGCGTTGGCCCGCACTTCGATAACTACGACGTGTTCCTGCTGCAAGCCCAAGGCAAGCGGAACTGGAAAATCGGCCAGATGTGCAACTCCGAAAGCCCGCTGCTGCAGCATGCCGACCTGCGCATCCTCGCCGAGTTCGAACAAAGCGAAGAATGGGTGCTGGAACCGGGCGATATGCTCTACCTGCCGCCGCGCCTGGCACACTTCGGTATCGCCGAAGATGACTGCATGACCTATTCGGTAGGCTTTCGCGCGCCAAGCGCCGCTGAAGTGCTGACCCACTTCACCGACTTCCTCAGCCAGTACCTGACGGACGAAGAGCGTTACACCGACGCCGACGCCCAGCCGGCAAGCGACCCGCACCAGATCCAGGGTGACGCGCTGGACCGCCTGAAGAGCCTGCTGGCCGAGCACATGAGCGACGAGCGCATGCTGCTGACCTGGTTTGGCCAGTTCATGACCGAGCCGCGCTACCCTGAACTGGTGGCGGGCGAAGAATTGGGCGAAGAGGACTTCGTCAACAGCCTGGAAGGCGGCGCGATCCTGGTGCGCAACCCAAGCGCGCGCATGGCGTGGTCGGAAGTCGATGACGATGTACTGCTGTTCGCCAGCGGTCAGAGCCGTTACCTGCCAGGCAAACTGCGCGAGCTGTTGAAGCTGGTGTGCTCGGCCGACGCCTTGCACAGCGAAAACCTCGGCGAGTGGCTCGCAGACGAAGACGGTCGCGACCTGCTGTGCGAATTGGTCAAGCAAGGAAGCCTGGGATTTGCCGATGAATAAGATTCACGTAAGTGTCGCGGACTGGCGAAAGGATATCGACGAGATTCGGCGCATTCGTGAAGCGGTATTTATCGCTGAGCAATCGGTTCCACCTGAGCTTGAGTGGGACGCGGACGACGCCGACGCCGTGCATTTTCTGGCGTTCGAAGGCGATTTTCCGATTGGTACTGCGCGCCTGCTGCCCAGTGGCGAGATCGGGCGCGTGTCGGTGCTCAAGGACTGGCGCGGCCTGAAGGTTGGCGACAAGCTGATGGAAGCGGTGATTGGGCTGGCCGAGCAACGCGGCCAGACCAAGCAGTTTCTGAGTGCGCAGGTGTATGCGGCGCCGTTCTATGAGCGGCTGGGTTTCAAGATTGTCAGCGATGAGTTTCTTGAAGTCGGGATTCCGCATGTGGACATGGTGCGCGAAGGCTGATCCCTGTGGCGAGCGGGCTTGGCCCGCGCTGGGCTGCGCAGCGGCCCTAAAACCAGACGCCGCGTTCTTTCTGAAAGAACGCGGCGTTTTTTATTGGGGCTGCTGCGCAGCCCAACGCGGGGCAAGCCCGCTCGCCACAACAAGCTCGCTCACCACAACGAGGCCGCTCACTGCACCAAGCCGGCTCACGACTAAACTTGCGACCTGCCAGGCCGACAAACTGGCACTATCACGCTAAATGACTCGCAGAGATAACGGACATGTCCCTACGCACCCTGCTCACCGCCCTCCTCCTGACTGTCAGCGCCTCGGCAATCGCCGACACCGCGGTCGTCAACCTGAGCAACCGCACCAGCGCCGACCTGCTGCCAGTGGCGCAGAACTTCATCGGCAAGGACGGCAGCGTCAGCGCCTACGGCAACCAGCTGATTGTGAAAGCCGACCCGGGCAAGATCGAGGACCTGCGCGCGCTGCTCGCGCAGTTGGACACACCCGCCAAGCGCCTGCTGATTACCGTCGACACCAACGAAAACAACCAGCAGAACAGCGGCGACAACCAGACGCGCATCATCAGCTACGGTACCGCCAGCCGCGACGGCGGCATCCAGCAGATCCAGGCCAGCGAAGGCGTGCCCGCGCTGATCCAGGTTGGCCAGAGCGTACCGCTGACCACTACTCAGCCCGACGCCTACGGCCGCCCGCAAAACCAGACCCAGTATCGCAACGTCACCCAGGGCTTTTACGTCACCGCCAGCGTCACCGGCGAGACCGTGCACCTGGCCATCAGCACCAACCGTGACCGCATGAGCCAGGAACGTCCCGATGTAGTGAACGTTCAGAGTACCGACACAACTGTCAGCGGCAGGCTGGGCGAGTGGATCCCCCTGGCCGGCATCAACCGTGAGACCCAGGCCGACAAATCCTCTACAACCCGCAATTACTCTACTCAAGGCCGTGATGACCTGACTTTGCGGGTCAAGGTCGACACCTTGAACTGAAGCACCAAAAACTGACTGACGAGTCGTCTTAGACTAAAGATGTAGTGCTTTAAAAAAAGCACTACAAAACATTTGACGATCCAAAAAAGCCTGTGCATGATGGCCTCGCTCCCGCTAATCAGGGGCCCTGGCAAGGGCCTTCGGATCGCCGCTCTAAGCTACCCACCTGAGCCGATTCGTGTCTGTACCGCCCACAAGGTGTGTTTGACGAGGTTGCGACTGGAACGAAGTTGTCCCGAGGGACGGAAGCTAACCAGGTAACCCGGCTACACACTGATGGATCGTACAAAGGCCCACGATGCCCGAAGACCGTTCGCAGTTCGCCCTTACCTGCTCAACTCCCCCTTGAGCCTGTCGTTCATCCCGTCGCCCTCCCCGCCAAACCCGGCTTGACCGCCAAGCTTCTGGTCAGCGAGCAGCCATCACCACGCACCGAGTACGTGGCTGGCAAATGGAATTTTCCACCTAGACCTATGCGACGAGGTTTTTCCCATGGCACTGACACGCGAACAGCAAATTGCAGCCCTTGAAAAAGATTGGGCTGAAAACCCACGCTGGAAAGGCGTAACCCGCGCTTATTCCGCTGCTGACGTCGTCCGCCTGCGTGGCTCGGTTCAACCTGAGCACACCTTTGCAAAACTCGGCGCCGAGAAGTTGTGGAAGCTGGTCACCCAGGGTGCCAAGCCGTCCTTCCGTCCCGAAAAAGATTTCGTCAACTGCATGGGCGCCCTCACTGGCGGCCAGGCAGTCCAGCAGGTAAAAGCCGGTATCCAGGCGATCTACCTGTCCGGCTGGCAAGTGGCAGCGGACAACAACTCCGCTGAATCCATGTACCCCGACCAATCGCTGTACCCGGTGGACTCCGTGCCAACCGTGGTCAAGCGCATCAACAACTCGTTCCGCCGCGCCGACCAGATCCAGTGGAAAGCCGGTAAAGGCCCGGGCGACGAAGGCTACATCGACTATTTCGCACCAATCGTGGCGGACGCTGAAGCCGGTTTCGGCGGCGTACTCAACGCCTACGAGCTGATGAAGAGCATGATCGAGGCTGGCGCTGCCGGCGTGCACTTCGAAGACCAACTGGCGTCGGTGAAGAAATGCGGCCACATGGGCGGCAAGGTACTGGTGCCGACTCAGGAAGCCGTACAGAAGCTGACTGCTGCTCGTTTGGCTGCTGACGTTGCAGGCACCCCGACCATCATCCTGGCCCGTACCGATGCCAACGCCGCTGACTTGCTGACGTCGGACTGCGACCCGTACGACCAGCCGTTCGTGACGGGCGAACGTACCCAGGAAGGCTTCTACAAAGTGCGCGCCGGCCTCGACCAGGCCATCGCTCGCGGCCTGGCCTACGCGCCGTACGCCGACCTGATCTGGTGCGAAACCGCCAAGCCGGACCTGGACGAAGCGCGTCGCTTTGCCGAAGCGATCAAGAAGGAATACCCGGACCAGCTGCTGTCCTACAACTGCTCGCCTTCTTTCAACTGGAAGAAGAACCTGGACGACGCGACCATCGCCAAGTTCCAGCGCGAACTGTCCGCCATGGGTTACAAGCACCAGTTCATCACCCTGGCCGGCATTCACAACATGTGGCACAGCATGTTCAACCTGGCGCATGACTACGCCCGCAACGACATGACCGCCTACGTGAAGCTGCAGGAGCAGGAATTCGCTGACGCAGCCAAGGGTTACACCTTTGTGGCGCACCAGCAGGAAGTCGGCACGGGCTACTTCGACGACATGACCACCGTGATCCAGGGCGGCACCTCGTCCGTGACCGCGTTGACCGGTTCGACCGAAGAAGAGCAGTTCCACTAAGTAGCGAGTACACGGCCATTGCGGCCCCATGGAAGACCTAACCGCATTGCCGCACAGCAATCACGCCCCGACTGGTTCGGGGCGTTTTTTTGCCCGGAAAAAACGCCCTGAGACACAGGAGATTAAAAATGTGGGAATGCATGCAACCTGAAGGTTTTGCGCAAAACATTGATCCAGAGCGGTGTTTGCCCGAATCAAATCAGTTAAAAGATCCCCACCTGCAACTAAGCACCAATCAAGCAAGTAACGGCAACTTCCCCCGCCACACGAGAAACATTCGCTTAAACCCTGCGCAAACAATATTCATTATCATTTAGCGCATGAAAACTTCGTTACCCGTTAAACAAAACAGAATTGATTAAATGCCCGCTAATCCCCGCCCCACAAGGGTTACAGCCCCAAGAAGGTGCACTATGTGCTTATTCCATCGAATAATTTCGCTATCGGAATTTTACTTGCCCGGTGTTTAGCCATAAAATCACCGCGATTGATTGCAGTGCGACATATCGTCACTGCATCGTTACTTTTTCGAGCTCAGAGACCTTTGCTCTCTGTTAAGGATTTCCAGCATGACCGAAGCGACAGGACTCATGGCCCACAACTGGGGCTTTGCCATTTTCCTCCTCGGTGTTGTCGGCCTTTGCGCCTTCATGCTTGGTGTCTCCAGCCTCCTCGGGTCAAAAGCCTGGGGCCGCAGCAAAAATGAACCGTTCGAGTCCGGCATGCTGCCTACAGGTGGCGCCCGCTTGCGGCTCTCAGCCAAATTCTATCTGGTCGCGATGCTGTTCGTGATCTTCGATATCGAAGCCCTCTTTCTCTTTGCCTGGTCTGTGTCCGTCCGCGAAAGCGGCTGGACCGGATTCGTCGAAGCCCTCGTTTTCATAGCAATTCTGTTGGCAGGCCTTGTCTACCTATTTCGAGTGGGCGCCCTTGACTGGGCTCCGGAAGCTCGTCGCAAGCGGCAAGCGAAGCTGAAACAATGAGGCTTTGGCGATGCAATACAATCTCACCAGGATCGACCCGGATGCTCCTAACGAGCAGTACCCAATCGGCGAACGCGAAACCGTTTCCGACCCGTTAGAAGACCAAGTCCACAAAAACATCTACATGGGCAAGCTCGAAGACGTGCTGAGTGGCGCGGTCAACTGGGGGCGTAAGAACTCCCTGTGGCCGTACAACTTCGGTCTTTCGTGCTGCTACGTGGAAATGACCACCGCCTTCACGGCGCCCCACGACATCGCGCGCTTTGGCGCCGAAGTTATTCGGGCATCACCGCGCCAGGCGGATTTCATGGTTATCGCCGGCACCTGCTTTATCAAGATGGCGCCGATCATTCAGCGTCTCTACGAGCAAATGCTCGAGCCAAAGTGGGTTATCTCCATGGGTTCGTGCGCCAACTCCGGTGGCATGTACGACATCTACTCCGTCGTTCAAGGGGTGGACAAGTTCCTGCCCGTGGACGTCTACGTGCCTGGCTGCCCGCCCCGCCCCGAAGCATTTCTGCAAGGCTTGATGCTGTTGCAGGAATCGATTGGCAAGGAGCGTCGCCCACTTTCCTGGGTTGTCGGCGATCAAGGCGTGTATCGCGCCGAGATGCCGTCACAAAAGGAACAGCGCCGCGAACAGCGAATCGCAGTCACCAACCTGCGCAGCCCCGACGAAGTCTGATCCAGCACCGCTTCTTTTATAGAACGAAAACCTGGCTTCATTCTTTACGTTGACCGAAAGCGATAAAAAACCATGACTACAGGCAGTGCTCGACGCATCCCGCCTTATAAGGCAGACGACCAGGATGTGGTTGTCGAACTCAATAACCGTTTTGGCCCTGACGCCTTCACCGCCCAGGCCACACGCACCGGTATGCCGGTGCTGTGGGTGGCGCGTGCCAAGCTCGTCGAAGTCCTGACTTTCCTGCGCAACCTGCCCAAGCCGTACGTCATGCTCTATGACCTGCATGGCGTGGACGAGCGTCTGCGCACCAAGCGCCAGGGGCTGCCGAGCGGCGCCGATTTCACCGTGTTCTATCACTTGATGTCGCTGGAGCGTAACAGCGACGTGATGATCAAGGTTGCCCTGTCCGAAAGCGACCTGAGCATTCCGACCATCACCGGCATCTGGCCGAACGCCAGCTGGTATGAGCGCGAAGTCTGGGACATGTTCGGCATCGACTTCCCGGGCCACCCGCACCTGACGCGCATCATGATGCCGCCCACCTGGGAAGGTCACCCGCTGCGCAAGGACTACCCTGCGCGCGCTACCGAATTCGATCCGTTCAGCCTGACGCTCGCCAAGCAGCAGCTGGAAGAAGAGGCTGCACGCTTCCGTCCGGAAGACTGGGGCATGAAACGCTCCGGCACCAACGAGGACTACATGTTCCTCAACCTGGGCCCGAACCACCCTTCGGCCCACGGTGCCTTCCGTATCATCCTGCAACTGGACGGCGAAGAAATCGTCGACTGCGTGCCGGACATCGGCTACCACCACCGTGGTGCCGAGAAGATGGCCGAACGTCAGTCCTGGCACAGCTTCATTCCGTACACCGACCGTATCGACTACCTCGGCGGCGTGATGAACAACCTGCCGTACGTGCTCTCGGTCGAGAAGCTGGCCGGCATCAAGGTGCCGGACCGCGTCGACACCATCCGCATCATGATGGCCGAGTTCTTCCGGATCACCAGCCACCTGCTGTTCCTGGGTACCTACATCCAGGACGTTGGCGCCATGACCCCGGTGTTCTTCACCTTCACCGACCGTCAGCGCGCCTACAAGGTTATCGAAGCCATCACCGGTTTCCGTCTGCACCCGGCCTGGTACCGCATCGGCGGCGTGGCGCACGACCTGCCAAACGGCTGGGAGCGCCTGGTCAAGGAATTCATCGACTGGATGCCCAAGCGTCTGGACGAGTACCAGAAAGCCGCGCTGGACAACAGCATCCTCAAGGGTCGCACCATCGGCGTCGCGCAGTACAACACCAAAGAGGCCCTGGAATGGGGCGTCACCGGTGCCGGCCTGCGTTCCACCGGCTGCGACTTCGACCTGCGTAAAGCACGCCCGTACTCCGGCTACGAGAACTTCGAATTCGAAGTACCGCTGGCGGCCAACGGCGATGCCTACGACCGTTGCATCGTGCGCGTCGAAGAAATGCGCCAGAGCCTGAAGATCATCGAGCAGTGCATGCGCAACATGCCGGCAGGTCCGTACAAGGCGGATCACCCGCTGACCACGCCGCCGCCGAAAGAACGCACGCTGCAGCACATCGAAACCCTGATCACGCACTTCCTGCAAGTTTCGTGGGGCCCGGTCATGCCGGCCAACGAATCCTTCCAGATGATTGAAGCGACCAAGGGTATCAACAGTTATTACCTGACGAGCGATGGCGGCACCATGAGCTACCGCACCCGGATTCGTACCCCAAGCTTCGCGCACTTGCAGCAGATCCCTTCGGTGATCAAAGGCGAGATGGTCGCGGACTTGATTGCGTACCTGGGTAGTATCGATTTCGTTATGGCCGACGTGGACCGCTAAGCATGAACAGCACGCTTATCCAAACAGATCGTTTCACCCTGAGTGAAACCGAGCGCTCGGCCATCGAGCACGAGCTGCATCACTACGAAGACCCGCGCGCGGCGTCGATCGAAGCCTTGAAGATCGTCCAGAAGGAACGTGGCTGGGTGCCGGACGGCGCCCTCTACGCCATCGGCGAGATCCTCGGCATCCCGGCCAGCGACGTTGAAGGCGTGGCCACGTTCTACAGCCAGATCTTCCGTCAGCCGGTGGGCCGCCACATCATTCGCGTGTGCGACAGCATGGTCTGCTACATCGGTGGCCACGAGTCAGTGGTCAGCGAGATCCAGAACAAACTGGGCATCGGCCTCGGCCAAACCACCGCGGACGGGCGCTTCACGCTGCTGCCGGTGTGCTGCCTGGGCAACTGCGACAAGGCGCCGGCGTTGATGATCGACGACGACACATTCGGTGACGTGCAGCCTGCTGGCGTGACCCAATTGCTCGAGGGCTACCCATGACCCTTACATCTTTCGGCCCGGCCAACCTGATCAAGCGTTCGGCCGAGACTCACCCGCTGACCTGGCGCCTGCGTGACGACGGCGAGCCTGTATGGCTCGACGAGTACCAGGCCAAGAACGGTTACGCCGCCGCGCGCAAAGCCTTCGCCGACATGGCTCAGGACGACATTGTCCAGACCGTGAAAGACGCCGGCCTTAAAGGCCGCGGCGGTGCAGGCTTCCCCACGGGCGTTAAGTGGGGCCTGATGCCCAAAGACGAATCCATCAACATCCGCTACCTGCTGTGCAACGCGGATGAAATGGAGCCCAACACCTGGAAAGACCGCATGCTGATGGAGCAACTGCCCCATCTGCTGATCGAAGGCATGCTGATCAGCGCCCGTGCGCTGAAAACCTACCGGGGCTACATCTTCCTGCGTGGCGAATACACCACCGCCGCCAAGCACCTCACCCGTGCCGTGGAAGAAGCCAAGGCTGCTGGCCTGTTGGGCAAGAACATCCTGGGTTCCGGTTTTGACTTCGAACTGTTCGTGCACACCGGCGCCGGGCGTTACATCTGCGGTGAAGAAACCGCACTGATCAACTCCCTCGAAGGCCGCCGCGCCAACCCGCGCTCCAAGCCGCCCTTCCCTGCCGCCGTAGGCGTGTGGGGCAAGCCGACCTGCGTAAACAACGTGGAAACCCTGTGCAACGTGCCGGCGATCATCGCCGACGGCGTGGACTGGTATAAATCGTTGGCCCGCGAAGGCAGTGAAGACATGGGCACCAAGCTCATGGGCTTCTCCGGCAAGGTCAAGAACCCTGGCCTGTGGGAGCTGCCGTTCGGCGTGACCGCACGCGAGCTGTTCGAGGACTACGCCGGCGGCATGCGCGACGGCTACACCTTGAAAGCCTGGCAGCCAGGCGGCGCCGGCACCGGTTTCCTGCTGCCTGAGCACCTGGACGCACAAATGTATGCCGGCGGCATCGGCAAGGTCGGCACCCGTATGGGGACCGGCCTGGCGATGGCGGTGGACAACACCGTGAACATGGTCTCGCTGCTGCGCAACATGGAGCAGTTCTTCTCCCGCGAATCCTGCGGTTTCTGCACCCCATGCCGTGACGGTTTGCCCTGGAGCGTGAAGCTCTTGATGGCAATCGAGAAAGGCGAAGGCCAGCCAGGCGACATCGAGACCTTGCTGGGTCTGGTCGGTTTCCTCGGCCCAGGCAAGACCTTCTGTGCTCACGCACCGGGCGCCGTGGAACCATTGGGCAGCGCAATCAAATACTTCCGCTCTGAATTCGAGGCTGGCATCGCACCTGCGCGCGCCGGCGATCTGAATCAGGTGGTCACACCGACCATGGTCGGTGCGTAACGCTTAAAAAGGCGAAGGGCCCGTGCGCTTCGCTTTCTCATGTGCTGACGCCTTTATGGCTGTGTAGATGCACATGAATAACAAGATTCCATTAGCCACGCCCGCTGACAACGGGCCAACGAAGAACTTTGAACCATGGCCACTATCCACGTAGACGGCAAAGCGCTCGAAGTCGATGGGGCAGACAACCTGTTACAGGCATGTCTCTCACTAGGCCTCGACATCCCTTATTTCTGCTGGCACCCAGCCCTTGGTAGCGTTGGTGCTTGCCGCCAGTGTGCGGTCAAGCAGTACACCGACGAGAACGACACCCGTGGTCGTATCGTCATGTCCTGCATGACGCCAGCCACCGACAACACCTGGATCTCCATCGAAGATGAAGAATCCAAGGCGTTCCGCGCCAGCGTTGTCGAATGGCTGATGACCAACCACCCCCACGACTGCCCGGTCTGTGAGGAAGGCGGTCACTGCCACCTGCAAGACATGACGGTGATGACCGGCCACAACGAGCGCCGTTATCGCTTCACCAAGCGTACCCACCAGAACCAGGACCTCGGCCCGTTCATTTCCCACGAAATGAACCGCTGCATCGCCTGCTACCGGTGCGTACGCTTCTATAAAGACTACGCCGGCGGCACCGACCTGGGCGTATTCGGCGCTCACGACAACGTGTACTTCGGTCGCGTTGAAGACGGCGTGCTCGAAAGCGAGTTCTCCGGCAACCTCACCGAGGTCTGCCCGACCGGTGTGTTCACCGACAAGACTCACTCCGAGCGCTACAACCGTAAGTGGGACATGCAATTCTCGCCGAGCATCTGCCATGGCTGCTCCAGCGGTTGCAACATTTCCCCGGGCGAGCGTTACGGCGAACTGCGTCGCATCGAAAACCGCTTCAACGGTTCGGTCAACCAGTACTTCCTGTGTGACCGTGGCCGTTTCGGCTATGGCTACGTCAACCGCGAAGACCGCCCGCGCCAGCCACTGCTGGCCGATGGCGCCAAGCTGAGCCTGGACGACGCGCTGGATAAAGCCGCCGAGCTGCTGCGCGGCCGCAACATCGTCGGTATCGGTTCGCCACGCGCCAGCCTCGAAAGCAACTACGCGTTGCGCGAGCTGGTCGGCGCCGAGCACTTCTACTCCGGTATCGAAGCCGCTGAGCTGGAGCGCATTCGCCTGGTCCTGCAAGTGCTGAACGACAGCCCGTTGCCGGTGCCGAACATGCGTGACATCGAAGACCACGACGCGATCTTCGTGCTCGGTGAAGACCTGACCCAGACCGCCGCGCGTATCGCGCTGTCGCTGCGTCAGTCGGTCAAAGGCAAAGCCGAAGACATGGCCGACGCCATGCGCGTTCAGCCTTGGCTCGACGCTGCGGTGAAAAACATCGGCCAGCACGCGCTGAACCCGCTGTTTATCGCCAGCCTGGCTGAAACCAAGCTCGACGACATCGCTGAAGAATGCGTCCACGCCGCACCTGACGACCTGGCCCGCATCGGTTTCGCCGTGGCTCACGCCCTGGACGCCAGCGCGCCTGCCGTTGAAGGCCTGGACACTGAAGCCGGTGAACTGGCCCAGCGCATCGCCGACGCCCTGCTGGCGGCCAAGCGTCCATTGATCATTGCCGGCACCTCGCTGGGTTCCAAAGCACTGATCGAAGCGGCTGCCAACATCGCCAAAGCCTTGAAGCTGCGCGACAAGAACGGTTCCATCAGCCTGGTCGTGCCGGAAGCCAACAGCCTCGGCCTGGCCATGCTCGGCGGCGAATCCCTGGACGCCGCGCTGCAAGCCGTGACTGACGGTCAAGCCGACGCCATCGTGGTACTGGAAAACGACCTGTACACCCGCACGGATTCGGCCAAGGTCGACGCCGCGCTGGATGCTGCCAAAGTGCTGATCGTTGCCGACCACCAGAAGACCGCCACCAGCGAACGTGCCGACCTGGTGCTGCCCGCCGCCACCTTCGCCGAAGGCGACGGTACGCTGGTCAGCCAAGAAGGCCGCGCCCAGCGCTTCTTCCAGGTGTTCGATCCGAAGTACATGGACGCCAGCATCCTGGTTCACGAAGGCTGGCGCTGGCTGCATGCCCTGCGCGCTACCCTGCTGAACCAGCCGATCGACTGGACCCAGCTTGACCACGTCACCGCAGCGGCCGCCGCAAGCGGCCCGCAGCTGGCACGTATCGTTGATGCTGCACCGTCTGCCTCGTTCCGCATCAAGGGCTTGAAACTGGCCCGTGAACCGCTGCGTTACTCCGGTCGTACCGCCATGCGCGCCGACATCAGCGTGCACGAACCGCGTACACCGCAAGACCCTGACACCGCGTTCGCCTTCTCGATGGAGGGTTACTCGGGTTCGGTCGAGCCACGTCAGCAGGTGCCGTTTGCCTGGTCGCCGGGCTGGAACTCGCCACAGGCCTGGAACAAGTTCCAGGACGAAGTCGGTGGTCACATCCGTGCTGGCGACCCGGGCACGCGCCTGATCGAAAGCACCGGTGACTCGCTGAACTGGTTCACTGCCGTACCGCGTCCGTTCAACCCGGCCCAGGGCACCTGGCAGGTTGTGCCGTTCTTCCACCTGTTCGGCAGCGAAGAGACCTCTTCCAAAGCCGCGCCGGTTCAAGAGCGCATCCCGGCCGCTTATGTGTCCGTGGCCAAGTCCGAAGCCGACCGCCTGGGCGTCAACGACGGTGCCCTGCTCAGCCTGAACGTCGGTGGCAAGACTCTGCGTCTGCCGCTGCGCATCAATGACGAGTTGGGCGCGGGCCTGGTTGCACTGCCTAAAGGCCTTGCCGGCATTCCGCCTGCGATCTTTGGCCAAACCGTTGACGGTCTGCAGGAGGCAGCGCAATGACCTGGTTCACCCCTGAAGTGATCGACGTGATCATCTCGGTCGTCAAGGCCATCGTGATCCTGTTGGCCGTGGTCGTTGCGGGCGCCCTGCTCAGCTTCGTCGAACGTCGCCTGCTGGGCTGGTGGCAGGACCGTTACGGTCCTAACCGCGTTGGCCCATTCGGCATGTTCCAGATCGCTGCCGACATGCTCAAAATGTTCTTCAAGGAAGACTGGACCCCGCCGTTTGCCGACAAGGTGATCTTCACCCTGGCACCGGTCGTGGCCATGAGCGCCTTGCTGATTGCCTTCGCCGTTATCCCGATCACCCCGACCTGGGGCGTGGCGGACCTGAACATCGGTTTGCTGTTCTTCTTCGCCATGGCCGGTCTGTCGGTCTACGCGGTGCTGTTCGCCGGTTGGTCGAGTAACAACAAGTTCGCCCTGCTGGGCAGCTTGCGGGCTTCGGCCCAGACCGTGTCTTACGAAGTGTTCATGGGCCTGGCGCTGATGGGCATCGTGGTGCAGGTCGGCTCGTTCAACATGCGCGACATCGTCGAGTACCAGGCGCAGAACCTGTGGTTCATCATTCCGCAGTTCTTTGGCTTCTGTACCTTCTTCATCGCTGGCGTCGCCGTGACTCACCGTCACCCGTTCGACCAGCCGGAAGCGGAACAGGAACTGGCCGACGGTTACCACATTGAATACGCCGGCATGAAATGGGGCATGTTCTTCGTCGGTGAATACATCGGCATCATCTTGATCTCGGCACTGCTGGTCACGCTGTTCTTCGGCGGCTGGCACGGCCCGTTCAACATCCTGCCGCAACTGGCGTTCTTCTGGTTCTTCTTGAAGACGGCGTTCTTCATCATGCTGTTCATCCTGCTGCGCGCTTCTATTCCGCGCCCACGCTATGACCAGGTGATGGATTTCAGCTGGAGATTCTGCCTGCCGCTGACCCTGATCAATTTGCTGGTGACGGCTGCTGTTGTGTTGTTGAACACGCCAGCCGGCGCGGTTCAGTGAGGATTTGACCCATGTTCAAATATATTGGCGACATCGTTAAGGGTACCGGTACCCAGTTGCGAAGCCTGGTGATGGTTTTCGGCCACGGCTTTCGCAAACGCGACACCCTGCAATACCCGGAAGAAGCGGTGTACCTGCCGCCGCGCTATCGCGGCCGTATCGTGCTGACCCGCGACCCCGATGGCGAAGAGCGTTGCGTAGCCTGCAACCTGTGCGCCGTGGCGTGCCCGGTGGGTTGCATCTCCCTGCAGAAAGCTGAAACCGAAGACGGTCGCTGGTACCCGGACTTCTTCCGCATCAACTTCTCGCGCTGCATTTTCTGCGGCCTCTGCGAGGAAGCTTGCCCGACCACCGCGATCCAGCTGACACCGGATTTCGAGATGGCCGAGTTCAAACGTCAGGACCTGGTGTACGAGAAAGAAGATCTGCTGATCTCTGGTCCCGGTAAAAACCCTGATTACAACTTCTATCGTGTTGCAGGTATGGCCGTTGCCGGTAAGCCGAAAGGCGCCGCACAAAACGAAGCCGAGCCGATCAACGTGAAGAGCTTGCTGCCTTAAGGAAGAAAGATGGAATTCGCTTTCTATTTCGCGTCGGGTATTGCAGTGGTGTCCACGCTTCGCGTGATCACCAACACCAACCCCGTGCACGCCCTGCTCTACCTGATCATTTCGCTGATCGCCGTGGCCATGACCTTCTTCAGCCTCGGCGCGCCGTTCGCCGGTGTCCTGGAAGTGATCGCCTACGCCGGCGCCATCATGGTGCTGTTCGTGTTTGTGGTGATGATGCTCAACCTGGGGCCGGCTTCGGTCGCGCAGGAACGCGTCTGGCTCAAGCCCGGCATCTGGCTTGGCCCGGTCATCCTCGCAGCGCTGCTGCTGGGTGAACTGCTGTATGTCTTGTTCGCTCACCAGAGCGGCCAGGCCATCGGCCACACCACCGTAGACGCCAAAGCCGTGGGCGTCAGCCTGTTCGGCCCGTACCTGCTGGTGGTCGAACTGGCTTCGATGCTGCTGCTCGCTGCAGCCATCACCGCCTTCCACTTGGGCCGCAACGAAGCCAAGGAGCAATGACGATGCCTGCTATCCCTTTGGAGCATGGTCTGGCGGTCGCCGGCATCCTGTTCTGCCTTGGCCTGGTCGGCCTGATGGTTCGCCGTAACATTTTGTTCGTGTTGATGAGCCTGGAAATCATGATGAACGCTGCGGCACTGGCCTTCATCGTCGCGGGTAGCCGTTGGGGCCAGCCGGATGGACAAGTCATGTTCATTCTGGTGATCAGCCTGGCAGCCGCCGAGGCCAGTATTGGCCTGGCGATCCTGCTGCAACTGTATCGTCGCTTCCACACGCTTGATATCGACGCTGCCAGTGAGATGCGCGGATGAACATGATCTTTCTGACTTTCGTATTTCCCCTGATCGGTTTCCTGCTGCTGTCGTTCTCCCGTGGACGCTGGTCGGAAAACCTGTCTGCCCTGATCGGTGTGGGTTCCATTGGCCTGTCGGCAATTGTCGCCGCCTACGTCATCTGGCAATTCAACGTGGCACCGCCCGAAGGCGGCCACTACACCCTGGTACTGTGGCAGTGGATGTCGGTTGAGGGCTTCAAGCCCAACTTCGCGATCTACATCGACGGCCTGTCGATCACCATGCTCGGCGTGGTGGTGGGTGTGGGCTTCCTGATCCACCTGTTCGCGTCCTGGTACATGCGCGGCGAAGCGGGCTACTCGCGCTTCTTCTCGTACACCAACCTGTTTATCGCCAGCATGCTGTTCCTGGTGCTGGGCGATAACCTGTTGTTCCTGTACTTCGGTTGGGAAGGCGTGGGCCTGTGCTCGTACCTGTTGATCGGTTTCTACTACAGCAACCGCAACAACGGTAACGCGGCACTCAAGGCGTTCATCGTTACCCGTATTGGCGACGTGTTCATGGCCATCGGCCTGTTCATCCTGTTCCAACAAGTGGGCACGCTGAACATCCAGGAACTGCTGGTGCTGGCGCCGCAGAAATTCCAGGTCGGTGATTTCTGGATCACCCTGGCGACCCTGATGCTGCTGGGCGGCGCGGTCGGTAAATCTGCGCAGCTGCCACTGCAAACCTGGCTGGCGGATGCGATGGCCGGTCCGACTCCGGTGTCTGCACTGATCCACGCGGCAACCATGGTAACCGCCGGCGTCTACCTGATTGCCCGTACCCACGGCCTGTTCACCCTGGCGCCGGAAATCCTGCACCTGGTGGGCCTGGTGGGCGGCGTGACGCTGGTACTGGCCGGCTTCGCCGCGCTGGTGCAGACCGACATCAAGCGTATCCTCGCCTACTCGACCATGAGCCAGATCGGCTACATGTTCCTGGCCCTGGGCGTTGGTGCCTGGGACGCGGCGATCTTCCACCTGATGACCCACGCCTTCTTCAAGGCGCTGCTGTTCCTTGCCTCCGGTGCGGTGATCGTTGCCTGCCACCACGAGCAGAACATCTTCAAGATGGGCGGCCTGTGGAAGAAACTGCCGTTGGCCTACGCCAGCTTCATCGTCGGCGGTGCCGCTCTGGCTGCGCTGCCGTTGGTGACCGCAGGTTTCTACTCCAAAGACGAAATCCTCTGGGAAGCTTTTGCCAGCGGTAACCAGAACCTGCTGTACGCAGGCCTGGTCGGTGCCTTCATGACCTCGCTGTACACCTTCCGCCTGATCTTCATCACCTTCCACGGTGAAGCCAAGACCGAAGCACACGCAGGCCACGGCATCTCCCACTGGTTGCCACTGTCGGTGCTGATCATCCTGTCGACCTTCATCGGCGCCATGATCACCCCGCCACTGGCCGGCGTACTGCCGCAAAGCGCTGGCCATGCCGGCGGCGCAGCCAAGCACAGCCTGGAAATCGCCTCGGGCGCCATCGCCATCGCCGGTATCCTGCTGGCGGCGCTGCTGTTCCTGGGCAAGCGTCGTTTCGTGACAGCGGTTGCCAACAGCGGCATTGGCCGTTTTCTGTCGGCCTGGTGGTTCGCCGCCTGGGGCTTCGATTGGATCTACGACAAGCTGTTCGTCAAGCCATACCTTGCTATCAGCCACATTCTGCGCAAAGACCCGCTCGACCAGACCATCGGTTTGATCCCGCGTGCCGCCAAGGCCGGTCACACCGCCCTGAGCCGCAGCGAGACTGGCCAACTGCGTTGGTATGCAGCTTCCATGGCCGTCGGTGCCGTGCTGGTGATCGGCGCCATCGTTGTGGTAGCGGTCTGACTATGAACATTGCGTACTTTGCGAACTTGCGAAAGGAAACGAGCCCGTCATGATTCTGCCCTGGCTAATCCTGATCCCCTTTATCGGCGGCCTGCTCTGCTGGATGGGTGAACGCTTCGGCGCCACCCTCCCCCGCTGGATTGCGTTGCTGACCATGTCCCTGGAACTCGCACTCGGCCTCTGGCTGTGGGCGCATGGCGACTATTCATTTGCTCCGGCACCGGGTGTCGATCCCACCTTCGCGCTTGAATTCAAGCACGTGTGGATCCAGCGCTTCGGCATCAACGTGCACCTGGCCCTCGACGGCCTGTCGCTGTTGATGATCCTGCTGACCGGCCTGCTGGGTATCCTCTCGGTACTCTGCTCCTGGAAAGAAATTCAGCGTCACGTGGGCTTCTTCCACCTGAACCTGATGTGGATTCTGGGCGGCGTTGTCGGCGTGTTCCTGGCGCTGGACCTGTTCATGTTCTTCTTCTTCTGGGAAATGATGCTGGTGCCGATGTACTTCCTCATCGCGCTCTGGGGTCACAGTTCTTCGGACGGCAAGAAAACCCGGATCTACGCGGCGACCAAGTTCTTCATCTTCACTCAGGCTTCCGGCCTGATCATGTTGGTGGCGATCCTGGGTCTGGTACTGGTCAACTTCAACAACACCGGCGTGATTACCTTCAACTACGCCGACCTGTTGAAAACCAAGATGTCGCTGACCACCGAGTACATCCTGATGCTGGGCTTCTTCATCGCGTTCGCGGTGAAGCTGCCGGTGGTGCCGTTCCACTCCTGGCTGCCTGACGCTCACGCCCAGGCGCCGACCGCAGGTTCTGTGGACCTGGCCGGTATCCTGCTGAAAACCGCTGCGTACGGCCTGTTGCGTTTCGCCCTGCCGCTGTTCCCGAATGCTTCGGCCGAGTTTGCGCCGATCGCCATGACCCTGGGTCTGATCGGGATCTTCTACGGCGCGTTCCTGGCCTTCGCACAAACCGACATCAAGCGTCTGATTGCCTTCTCGTCCGTTTCCCACATGGGTTTCGTACTGATCGGCATCTACTCCGGCAGCCAACTGGCGCTGCAAGGCGCAGTGATCCAGATGTTGGCCCACGGTGTTTCGGCCGCTGCCCTCTTTATCCTGAGTGGTCAGCTGTACGAGCGCCTGCACACCCGTGACATGCGTGAAATGGGTGGCGTGTGGTCGCGCATCGCGTACCTGCCGGCGATCAGCCTGTTCTTTGCCGCCGCGTCCCTGGGCCTGCCGGGCACCGGTAACTTCATCGGCGAGTTCCTGATCCTGATGGGTTCGTTCGTGCACACGCCGTGGATCAGCGCCATCGCTACCTCCGGCCTGGTATTCGGTTCGGTCTACTCGCTGATCATGATCCACCGTGCGTACTTCGGTCCGGCCAAGTCCGACACCGTCCTGCACGGCATGGATGCTCGCGAACTGATCATGGTGCTCGGCCTTGCGGTGCTGCTGATCTACATCGGCGTGTACCCGCAACCGTTCCTGGACACTTCTGCCGCGACGATGCATGGCGTGCAGCAGTGGTTCGGCACCGCCTTCACTCAACTCGCTTCGGCACGGTAAGAGCGCTATGGAATTCACGATCCAACACTTTATCGCGCTTGCGCCGCTGCTGATCACCAGCCTCACCATTGTGGTGGTGATGCTGGCGATCGCCTGGCGCCGCAATCACTCGCAAACGTTCCTGCTGTCCTGTGCCGGTTTGAACCTGGCCCTGCTGTCGATTATCCCGGCACTCAAGGTTGCGCCACTGGCGGTCACCCCGCTGATGATGATCGATGACTTCGCGCTGCTGTATATCGCGTTGATCCTCGTCGCCACCCTGGCGTGCGTGACCCTCGCCCACGCCTACCTCGGCGAAGGCGGCACGGGCTACCCGGGCAACAAGGAAGAGCTGTACCTGCTGATCCTGCTGGCTGCGGCCGGCGGTATCGTGCTGGTCAGCGCGCAGCACCTGGCCGGTTTGTTCATCGGCCTGGAGCTGCTGTCGATCCCGACTTACGGTCTGGTGGCCTACGCCTTCTTCAACAAGCGCTCCCTGGAAGCCGGCATCAAGTACATGGTGCTGTCGGCCGCCGGTTCCGCGTTCCTGTTGTTCGGTATGGCCCTGCTCTACGCAGAAGCCGGCAGCCTGAGCTTCACCGGTATCGGTCACGCCCTGGCCGCCAGCAACAGCCCGGCGCCGATCGCCCAACTGGGCCTGGCGATGATGCTGATCGGCCTGGCGTTCAAGCTGTCCTTGGTGCCTTTCCACCTGTGGACCCCGGACGTGTACGAAGGCGCCCCGGCGCCGGTGGCGGCGTTCCTGGCCACGGCCTCCAAGGTTGCGGTGTTTGCGGTGATGGTGCGTCTGTTCCAGATCTCGCCTGCTGCCAACACCGGCGTGCTGAGCAACGTGCTGACCGTGATCGCCATTGCGTCGATCCTGTTCGGTAACCTGCTGGCCCTGACCCAGAACAACCTCAAGCGTCTGCTCGGTTATTCGTCCATCGCCCACTTCGGCTACCTGCTGATCGCCCTGGTGGCGAGCAAAGGCCTGGCCGTGGAAGCCATCGGCGTGTACCTGGTCACCTACGTCATCACCAGCCTCGGCGCGTTCGGTGTGATCACACTGATGTCCTCGCCGTACAAAGGCCGTGATGCCGATGCCCTGTACGAATACCGCGGCCTGTTCTGGCGCCGTCCGTACCTGACTGCCGTGCTCACCGTGATGATGCTGTCGCTGGCCGGTATCCCGCTGACCGCAGGCTTTATCGGTAAGTTCTACATCGTCGCGACCGGTGTCCAAGCCCACGAATGGTGGTTGGTGGCGTCCCTCGTGCTGGGTAGCGCCATCGGCGTGTTCTACTACCTGCGCGTGATGGTCACCCTGTACCTGATCGAGCCAAACCTGCGCCGTGTGGACGCCGAGCTGCACTGGGAACAGAAAGCCGGTGGCGTGATGCTGCTGGCCATCGCCCTGCTCGCGTTCTTTCTGGGTGTGTACCCACAACCATTGCTCACCCTGGTGCAGCACGCGGTACTGGGCGTTTGATCGCTTAGGACTATGCAGTAAACAGAACGGCGCCTTCGGGCGCCGTTTTTGCGTTCTGGGGGAATGTATTGGGCAAGGTGTCTCTTGGTACCTATCCGTTATTTGGGTTAGGGCCGGTCGCGGCTAAACCGGCGTCCTGCCGGTTTACCCGCTCCGTACTACCTGCGTTCGGCCAGCGTGGTTTAACGGGGCGCCTAAGATCAAAGTCAAAAGCAGATCAAGATCAAAAGCAGAGCACGGCGGCCTGACAGCCGACCTGATCCTTGAAGCTGAACCCAATTCCAATGTGGGAGCTGGCTTGCCTGCGATGGCATCTACTGGTTATGCCTGATACACCGAGTTGTCTGCATCGCAGGCAAGCCAGCTCCCACAGAAAAGCAAAGCAGTGCGGTGCTGGCAGATGTACTCGGTTGGAGTGGTTAGATCAAAAGCAAGGCCGAGACGGCCTGGCAGCCGACCTGATCCTGGAGGCCGAACTCAATCAAATGTGGGAGCTGGCTTGCCTGCGATGGCATCTACTGGTTATACCTGATACACCGAGTTGTCTGCATCGCAGGCAAGCCAGCTCCCACAGAAAAGCAAAGCAGTACGGTGCTGGCAGATGTACTTGGTTGGAGTGGTTAGATCAAAAGCAAGGCCGAGACGGCCTGGCAGCCGACCTGATCCTGGAGGCCGAACTCAATCAAATGTGGGAGCTGGCTTGCCTGCGATGGCATCTACTGGTAATGCCTGATACACCGAGTTGTCTGCATCGCAGGCAAGCCAGCTCCCACAGAAAAGCAAAGCAGTGCGGTGCTGGCAGATGCACTTGGTTGAATTGTGGGAGCGGGCTTGCTCGCGAAGGCGTTGTGTCAGTGACACATGAGCTGGCTGAGCCACCGCTTTCGCGAGCAAGCCCGCTCCCACATTTGGATTTCAGTACATCAGGTAGAGGTGCTTTTGCCCTGCTCGCTTGCAGTGCTTTTATCCTCTTCCAATCACGGAAAATTCCGCTTTCGTTTGCCGCCGCGTCCGGCATCTCACCGCTAAGGGCCGCCGTATGGTGGTTGCGTTTTAGGAAAGTTCCCACAGCCAGGTCACTCGACCGAGTGCGCGCGGGCCAACAAACTATACGCAGACTACGTACAGAACATGGATGCTCTATTTACCGAACTGCCGGCCTTCGAGCGGCATCGCAAGGACTATCTGAGTGACGAGCTTTTCCAAGGTTTTCAACAGGCGTTGATGAAAAACCCGGAAGCCGGAGACGTGATCGAAGGAACCGGTGGGCTACGCAAGGTTCGCTTCGTGGATGAGCGACGTCACAAAGGCAAACGCGGTGGCCTGCAGGTCATTTACTAAGGGTGGTCGGGCGGCACGCAATTCTGGCTGTCCACCCTGTACGGCAAGCACGAACAGGACGATCTGGCACCTCACCACAAAAAAGCCCTAAAACACATGCTGGACAGGGAAATCAAAGCGAGAACACACCATGAAACGTGAAATCTTTTCCGAACTGGTCGAGGGCTTCGACGCGCTGGCTGAAGAACGCCAAGGCAAAGTCACCCTGCGCACCCACAAGGTCCACCTCGCCAACCTGGCCCCGCTGACGGCCGAAGAAGTGGTTGCCATACGCCAACAGCTCAACCTCTCCCGCTCGGTGTTCGCCATGTACCTGCGCACCAACCTGCGCACCCTGGAGAGCTGGGAGCAAGGCCGAGCCAGGCCGAATGCCCAGGCCGCTACCTTGATTCGCCTGGTTGCACGGTTTCCGGAAACAGTGGCGCACCTCGCTGCGCTAGGCTGACAAATCAAGCTCCGACAGGTTCGGGGCGGTTGGCTAGTATCTAGCGGCCGCCAAGCATCTCGGCAACGGTCTCGCTGCCCGGCAACCCCTCAACCCACCCACACCGATGGCGCCACGCGCGGTGAACCCTCAGTCCAGAACAGCGAGTGGCTCGCGAGGGCCAACGAATCAATCCACCCACGCAGTTGCGACATGCTGTAGGCCAAGCTGACGATTCCGTTTGCCCTGTGAGGCGTCGGGGTCGTTGGGTAAACCCGCTTGTTGAGCAGAGGCCACCTAAGCTCAAGATCACCCGCCCAGCCGAGGCGGCCTGCCCTAACGAGGCTGCAACAGCAGCGCCACCAACGCACTCCAGCCCGTCTGGTGCGAGGCGCCCAGGCCGCGCCCGGTTTCCCCGTGAAAATACTCATGAAACAGCACCAGATCACGACTGGCCGGGTCCGCTTCCAGCTGCGCATACCCCGCCATCGATGGACGCAGCCCGTCCTCATCCCTCAGGAACAATCGCGTCAGACGCTGACTGAGGCCGTCTGCGACTTCTTCGAGGGACGCCAGATAACCACTCCCCGTCGGGTACTCCACCGAGAAGTTGTCCGCGTAGTACCGATGAAACTCGCGCAACGATTCGATCAGCATGTAGTTCACCGGCATCCACAAGGGCCCGCGCCAATTCGAATTGCCGCCGTACAACCGTGAGTCCGACTCGCCCGGCTGGTAACGCGCGCACAAGGTGTCGCCGTTCATCTTCAGCGCCAGTGGCTCCTGGGCAAACGCCTTGGACAAGGACCGCACACCAAAGCCTGACAGAAACTCCTGGTCATCCAGCATGCGGCGCAACAAATCCTTGGTCCGTTCGCCACGCAACAGCGCCAGCAACAGGCGATTGCCCTGCCCCGGCTCGTTCCAGCGCGACACCAACTTGGCCAAGTCCGGTCGGTGATGCATGAACCCCAGCAGCCGCTCACGCAAGCCTTCCAGGCCTTCATGTTCGCGCTGCTCCAGCACCAGCACGGCAAACAAGGGCATCAGGCCGACGATGGAACGCAAGCGCACTGGCTCGTTCTGGCCGTCGGGGCGGTGCAGCACATCGTAGAAGAACAGATCCTGCTCATCCCACAGCCCTTCGGCGCTGTCGTCGACGCGGTTGATGGCGCCGGCGATGTACAGGAAGTGCTCGAAAAACTTCACCGCAATATCGACGTACACGACATTGCGCTTTGCCAGCTCCAGCCCGATCCGCATCAGGTCCAGCGCGTAGGCCGCGACCCACGCCGTGCCGTCGGCCTGATCCAGCTGGTAACCCGGCGGCAAGGTCGCCGAGCGGTCGAACAAGGCAATGTTGTCCAGGCCCAGGAACCCGCCCTGGAACAGATTGCGGCCCTCGGCATCCTTGCGGTTGACCCACCAGGAAAAATTCAGCAGCAGCTTGTGGAAAATCCGCTCAAGAAAATCCATGTCGCCGACACCCGTCAACGCCTTGTCCTGCTGATACACCCGCCAACTGGCCCAGGCATGCACCGGCGGGTTGGCATCGTCAAAACGCCATTCATACGCCGGCAGTTGGCCGTTGGGGTGCATGAAGCGGTCCTTCACCAACAGCAGCAACTGCTGCTTGGCATACCCAGGATCAATCAGCGCAATCGCCACCGCCTGGAAGCCCTGGTCCCAGGAGGCGTACCACGGGTATTCCCAGGTGTCGGGCATGGAGAGGATGTCGAAGTTGGACAGGTGCCGCCAATGGGTATTGCGGATGTGCAGGCGCTCCGGCGGTGGCGCCGGTTGGGCAGGGTCGCCGTCGAGCCATTGGTTCACGTCGAAATAGTAGAGCTGTTTGGACCACAGCAAACCTGCCAGGGCCTGGCGCTGCACATTGCGCGCGTCCGCATCGGAGATGCCGTGTTGCAAGGCCGCGTAGAACTGATCGGCCTCCTCGCGGCGCTGTTCGAACAGCTTGCGCGCGTTGATCTGCGGCGCATCGGTGGGCGCAAACCGCAGGTACAGGATTTTGCTTTCCAGGCCCGCCAGTTCGAGGATGAAACGTGCGGCGACCTTGGTGCCCGCATCGCGGCGAATCGCCGACTGCACGCCAGCCACCACGTAATCGTTGATGCCATCCTTGAACGGCCCGGGTGCCGGCTGCCCGTCCAGGCGCTGATAGTTGCTCTCGTTTTCGCAGAACAGCCACTCCACGCCGTCCTGGCCCCAGGCGCTGAGGTGGCGATCGGAAAGCTCGTGATGACGGGCCAGCACCTGTTCGCCGTCCAGGCGCAACTGCGGCTTGGGCGCATCCAGGGTCCAGCTCCAGTCATTGCGCGCCCACACCTGGGGCAGCACCTGCAGGCGCGTCGGCTGGTCCGAGCGGTTATGCACGGTGACGCGCATGAAAATATCGTCGGGCTGATGCTTGGCGTATTCAACGCTGACATCGCAGTAGCGGTTGTCTTCGAACACGCCCGTGTCGAGGATTTCGTACTCGGCATCCGCAAGCCCACGGCGCGCGTTCTCGGTGGTCAGGTCGGCGTAGGGAAAGGCCGCATGCGGGTATTTGTAGAGCATGCGCATGTAGGCATGGCTGGGTACACCGTCGACGAAAAAGTACAGTTCCTTGACGTCTTCACCGTGGTTGCCCTCGGCGTTATTCAAGCCGAACAACCGCTCCTTGAGGATTGCGTCGCGCTCGTTCCACAGCGCCAGGCCCAGGCACCAGCGTTGCGCCTTGTCGCTGAAACCGGCCAGGCCATCTTCGCCCCAGCGATAGGCGCGGCTGCGCGCGTGGTCATGCGGGAAGTAGGCCCAGGCATCGCCATCTGCGCTGTAGTCTTCGCGCACCGTGCCCCATTGGCGTTCACTCAAGTACGGGCCCCACTCGCGCCAACGCTCGGCCTCTGGCGTCGCCAGGCGCTGGCCTTCAATCGTTTCAAGGATGTTGGTTACGGGTGCGGCCGTCATTGGGTCCTCCATCACTGACACAGTGACGGGCAGTGTAGAACCCATCCACGCTCGGATGCACATGAAGTCTCGTCCACCCAGGCAAAAAAAGAGGCCGCTGATCAGGCGGCCTCGGTTTTTTCAACGCGGTAAAAGTGCGAGCGTGCTTAGAAGATCGCGTAGGTGTAGTTGAAGATCAGGCGGGTTTGATCCTGATCCGCAGTGCCGGTGTTGTGACCGTGATAAGTACCGGTCCGGAAGGTGGTGCCGAAGCCTTTGAGCGGGCCTGCCTGCACGACGTAATCCAGGCGGAAGTCGGTTTCGTTTTCTTTCTGGTCAGGGCCGCCAGCGACTTTGGACTTGATGTCCGTACCGTCCAGGTAAGCCACGGAAGCTTTCAGGCCGGGTACGTAGGCCTTGAAGTCATACGAGTACTGACCGAAGTTGACTTGCTCGCCCGCACGGGAGAACTGGCCAACCACGGCGTCGGTGAACAGGTAGAAGTCGCTGCCGCCCGCGCCTTGTTGCTGTGGGTCGGCGAGGCTGCCCTGGTTGACCCAGACGAAGCCGCCGTCGTCGCTCACGCCGATGTGGCCAAGCATCAGGCTGCTGCCGCCCAGTTGGTAAGTGAACGCGGCGCTGTAGGTTTTGTTGTCCACTTCACCGGCGTGCTTGGCGTAGCCACCGTTGTTGTTGAACGCATAGCCGCTTTCGCCATTCTTGCCATCGCTGGTGCTGTCGAAGTAGCGCAGGTCAGTCTTGAACGATTGGTCATTGCCCAGCGGCAATACATGGACCAGGCCGAAATAGTTCTGTTTGTAGAAGTCTTGCAGGTTGGCGTAGTAGTACTGCAGCGTCAGGTTTTTCGCGATGGCGTTGTCGGACGAACCGAACGGTTTGTAGTCCACACCACCGAACTTGAAGCTGTCGCTGTCACGCGTACCGCCGGCCACACTCAGGCCCGTGGAGTTGCTGGACGCACGGCCTTCGGCCTTGTTCAGCTCACCGCCAGTGAAGGTTACGTTCGGAATGTCGCTGGAGGTGAGGATGCCGCCGTCAAAGGTCTGTGGCGCAACACGGCTGTCGTTGGAGACCAGAATAGGCAGCACCGGCGCCAAACCACCGCCGACGTGCAACTCGGTCTGGGAAATACGGAATTTCACGTTACCGGCGGCGCGACCGAAACTGTCGGCAGGTTCTGTGCCGTTGTTCTTGGTCGGGAAGAAGCTGTTGCCGTTCCCCGCCAGGCCTGGGCCTGCGGCGTGGCCGTCGCCACCATCAAGACGCAAGGCGCCGAACGCCATGACGTCGAAACCGACACCAAGGGTGCCTTGGGTGTAGCCGGATTTGTAGTCGAAGCGCAGCAGTGTCGCAGCTTCGCGCAGATCGTTGTTAGTCCCCGAACGGTTGTCTGCGCTGTAGTACATGGTCCGCGAACTGATGGCGGCGTGGCTGTCTTCAAGAAAGCCACTGTGACCTGTGCCAGTGCCCAGAGAACCGAGCCCGAAGTCATCCGCGCAGGCGTGTTGCGCGAGCAATGCAGCGGTGATGGATAACGCCAGTGTAGAAATTTTCATGCGTGACGGCCCCTAAACATTTTTTTATGTGCGTTGTGTGCAAAACGGCGTTTTCATCCCTACAAACGTGACGATTGTTTCATGAGCACCGCAGCGCTCCTCGTGAAGAATTTGTTAGAAAAGTGCCTGTGAAAATGAAATTTCGCCGCCAGGTTTTTTTGTCATATTCACGTCATCTCATTCATTTGCAGAATGAAGTCCAGAGGATTCTTCGTTTGCAACACTGGCTCAAGCTCAACAAAATCCAGCGATAGGCCAAGTTCACGCCCCTAGCCATCAGGAATTTTTCTATGCCCACCACCGCACATGTCAGCCCCGACGACATCCGTAGAGGCTTTTCCAAAGCCATGTCCGACATGTACCGAGATGAAGTTCCGCTGTACGGGGCGCTGATGGCCCTGGTGGCCGAGACCAATAGCTGGGTGTTGGCCGGTGATTCGGGGCTTTCCCGGCAGTTGCAGCGCACGGGTGAAATCGAGCGTCTGGACATGGAACGCCACGGCGCCATTCGCCTGGGCACAGCCATGGAACTGGCAACCATCCGCCGTCTGTTTGCCGTGATGGGCATGCAGCCGGTGGGCTACTACGACCTGACGCCCGCGGGCGTGCCGGTGCATTCCACTGCGTTTCGCGCCGTGCATGAACGCTCACTGCAAGCCAGCCCGTTCCGTGTCTTTACTTCACTGCTGCGTTTGGAACTGATTGAAAACCCTGAGCTGCGCGCCTTTGCCGAAAACGCCCTGGCCAAACGCAACATTTTTACCCCCGGCGCCATGGCGTTGATCGAACAAGCGGAGCGCGACGGCGGCCTCGACGCCCAAGACGCCGATGCATTTATCCGCCAAGCCCTGGAAACCTTTCGCTGGCACCACACCGCCACGGTCACCGGCGCGCAATACCAGCAACTGAGCGACCAGCATCGCCTGATCGCCGACGTGGTTGCGTTCAAGGGCCCGCACATCAACCACCTGACCCCGCGCACCCTGGACATCGACCAGGTGCAGGCCGCCATGCCCGGCAAAGGCATCACCCCCAAGGCCGTGATCGAAGGGCCACCGCGTCGCCACTGCCCGATCCTGCTCCGCCAGACCAGCTTCAAGGCGCTGGACGAGCCGATCGCCTTTACCGACGCGAAGGGCAGCCACAGCGCGCGCTTCGGCGAAATCGAACAACGCGGCGTCGCGTTGACCCCCAAAGGCCGCGCCCTGTACGACCAGTTGCTGAACGCTGCGCGCGACGAATTGGGCGCCTTCCCGAATGAGGCCAACGCCGCGCGGTATGTGCAATTGATGGAGCAGCACTTCGAGGCCTTCCCCGACAACCACACCCAGATGCGCGAGCAAGGGCTGGCGTACTTTCGCTATTTCGTCACTGAGCAAGGCCTGGCGGCGCGCGGCCAAGCCAATCAACCGGCCACACTCCAGGCGCGCATTGCTGCCGGCCATGTGGACGTGGAACCGCTGGTGTATGAGGATTTTCTACCGGTGAGTGCGGCGGGGATCTTTCAGTCCAATCTTGGCGATGCGGCGCAGAGTCACTATGCGGCGAATTCGAACCAGGCCGAATTCGAGAAAGCACTGGGCTGCCGAACGATTGATGAGCTGAAGCTGTACAGCGAGACGCAACAGCGCTCGATGGATGAATGCATCCAGGCGCTGCAGGCATGAAATGAGAGTGCCCACCCGGCTCACCAGCGCAATCCTTGCGCCGCAACAGTCCCCAGAGCCGGGTGGGCGGTGCGCATGATAGACAGTGAAAAGCGCCCTGTCCCTCAGACAATTCTGAACAAATATGTCCGCGCCCTGTAGGAGCGCGGACTGCAACTACGCCAACTGCTGCACAATCTTGTCTTTGACCAGCAGGCGCTTCTTCTTCAATTTTTCCAGTTCTTCATCAGCCCCGCCTGAAGACTCGAACGCCAGCACCTCCTTGTCGGCGGCGTCGTATTGCTCGAGCAGCGTGTTCAAACGGTCATCGCCCCTCCTGCGTTCGTGAACGACTTCCTTGGTCAAACCCAGATCCTGATACAGGTCGTGTTTCACTGGCATGGAGTACCTCCGCAAGTTGATCAATGGCCTACGCGTTTGAAGCTAGCCCATTGCGAGGGGTCTTGTCATGTCCGGGGTCATTACATCCCCGTTCGTCGTAACGCGGGCGATGCGATCAAACCTTTGCCACGCCCTGCCCTCCACTGTAGATCGCCACCCGAGGGAGAACGGTTTCATGAAACACGCTGCCACTGCTGTCGACACCCAATGCATCAACACGATTCGCACCCTGGCCATGGACGCCGTGCAAAAGGCCAACTCCGGCCACCCCGGCACGCCGATGGGCCTGGCGCCAGTGGGCTACACGTTGTGGAGCCGCTTCCTGCGTTATCACCCGCAGCATCCCGACTGGCCTAACCGCGACCGTTTTGTGTTGTCAGTGGGGCACGCGTCGATGCTGCTGTATTCGCTGCTGCACCTGGCCGGCGTGGTGGAAATTGATGCTCACGGCAAGCGTTCCGGCCAGCCGGCAATCAGCCTGGACGATATCAAGCAGTTCCGGCAGATGAGTTCCAAGACCCCGGGCCATCCCGAGTACCGCATGACCACCGGCGTTGAAACCACCACCGGCCCCCTTGGCCAGGGGTGCGCCAACAGTGTCGGCATGGCCATGGCCGAGCGTTGGCTGGGCCAGCGTTTCAACCGCGACGGCAGCGTGCTGTTCGATTACAGCGTCTACAACCTGTGCGGCGACGGCGACATGATGGAAGGCATCAGCAGCGAAGCGGCCTCGATTGCCGGGCACCTGAAGCTGGACAACCTGTGCTGGATCTACGACAACAACACCATCAGTATTGAGGGCCATACCGAACTGGCGTTCAGTGAAGATGTGATCAAGCGCTTCCAGGCCTACGGCTGGCACACCCTGCACGTCACCGATGCCAATGATTTGCAGGCCTTGAGCAGCGCCCTGGAAACCTTCAAGGCCAACACCGGCGCACCGACCCTGATTGTGGTCGACAGCGTGATCGGCTACGGCTCGCCACACAAGCACAACACCGCCGCCGCCCATGGCGAACCGCTGGGCGCTGATGAGATCCGTCTGACCAAGGCTGCCTACGGCTGGCCCGAAGACTCCAGCTTCCTGGTGCCCGACGAGGTCCGCACCGTGCTGCGCGATGCGCTGCTTGAACGCAGCCAACCGCAGTATGAAGAATGGACTCGCCACGTGTCGCAGCTGGAACAGTACGAACCGGAACTGGCCGATGAACTGCGCCGCATGCGCGCAGGCGAAATGCCCGAGCATTGGCAGGATGAGCTGCCCAGCTTCGACACCGACGCCAAAGGCGTCGCCAGCCGCGCAGCCGGTGGCGAGGTATTGAATGCCTTTGCCCAACAGGTTCCGTGGCTGCTCGGCGGCTCCGCAGACTTGTCGCCATCGACCAAGACCAACCTGACCTTTGATGGCGCCGGGCGGTTCAGTGCCGATGATTACAGCGGGCGCAACCTGCACTTCGGTATTCGCGAGCACGCCATGGGCGCGATTGCCAACGGCATGGCGCTGTCGTACCTGCGACCCTACACCTCGACCTTCCTGGTGTTCAGCGACTACATGAAACCGCCGATCCGCCTGGCGGCGATCATGGAATTGCCGGTGGTGTTTGTGTTTACCCACGACTCGATTGGCGTCGGCGAAGATGGCCCGACGCACCAACCCATCGAGCACCTGACGCAACTGCGCGCGACGCCGGGGTTGCTGACCCTGCGACCCGGCGACGCCAATGAAACCCTGGAGCTGTGGAAGGTCGCGCTGGCGCAGACCCATCGGCCAAGTTGCGTGGTGTTGTCGCGTCAAGCGCTGCCCACCCTGGACCGTACGAAATACGCGGCGGCGTCCGGTGCGGCCAAGGGCGCTTATGTCCTGGCGGGCGCGGATAACCCCAAAGTCCTGCTGCTAGCGACGGGCAGTGAAGTCAGCCTGGCGGTTGCGGCTTATGAGCAGTTGAAAAGCGAAGGCATTGCCGCGCAGGTGGTGTCGATGCCCAGCTGGGAACTGTTCGAAGAACAGGACCAGGCATACCGCGACAGCGTGTTGCCGCCGGCGGTAAAAGCCCGGGTCGTCGTGGAACAAGCCGGCCCGCTGGGGTGGGACCGTTACGTCGGGCAGACCGGCGCCAAAGTGGTGATGAGCACCTTTGGCGCCTCGGCACCCTTGGCCAAGCTGCAGGAAAAGTTTGGGTTTACCACAGAGAACGTGGTGAAGCTGGCCAAGGAGCAAATGGCTAACGCCTGATAAAAAATGCGCAAGCGGCTGGCCCGCTTGCGCATTTTGACCTGATTGGCAGTTAAGTCAGTTCTCGCACCAGAAACGGCGCAGTACGGCTGACCTTGCTTTTGGCCACCTTCTGCGGCGTGCCACTGGCCACCACCTTCCCGCCTTGCATGCCGGCCCCCGGCCCGATATCGATCACCCAGTCACTCTGCGCCACGACGCGCATCTCGTGCTCCACAACCACCACCGTATGCCCCGCCTCGACCAGATGATTCAGCTGGCTGAGCAAGCGGTCCA
Organism: Pseudomonas sp. 14P_5.3_Bac1; assembly: GCF_025466135.1. Lineage (NCBI taxonomy): Bacteria > Pseudomonadati > Pseudomonadota > Gammaproteobacteria > Pseudomonadales > Pseudomonadaceae > Pseudomonas > Pseudomonas sp. 14P_5.3_Bac1. Next base: position 140,012 of record NZ_JANLOF010000039.1, read on the forward strand.
CATCGCGTGGGTGTAACCCGGTGGTAGGCTCGTCCAGGACATACAACGTGGCGCCGCGCGCATTGCGTTGCAGCTCGGTCGCCAGCTTGATGCGCTGCGCCTCACCGCCGGACAGCTCGGTGGCCGGCTGGCCCAACCGCAAATACCCCAGGCCAATATCGCGCAACACCTGCAACGAGCGCAGCACACCGGGCTGCTCGGCAAACACCGCCACCGCCTGCTCCACTGTCAGCCCCAGCACTTGGGCAATGCTCAACCCCTGCCATTTGATCGCCAGGGTTTCAGGGTTGTAACGCGCACCGTGACATGTCGGGCACGGCGCGTACACGCTCGGCATGAACAGCAACTCGACACTCACAAACCCCTCACCCTCGCAATTGGGGCAGCGGCCCTTGGCGACGTTGAAGGAGAACTGCCCGGCATCATAGTGGCGCTTCTTCGCCGCCGGCGTGGCGGCGAACAGTTTGCGCACGTTGTCGAACAGCCCGGTGTAGGTCGCAAGGTTGGAGCGCGGCGTACGGCCGATGGGTTTCTGGTCCACCTGCACCAGGCGCCGGATCGACTCCAGGCCCGCAGTGATACGCCCGCCGCTGGTTTGCGGGGTGTCGTCTTCCAGGCTGGGCTCTTCGTCGGCTTCCACCACACGGCCCAACCCCGCGCCCACCAGTTCCAGCAGCGCCTGGCTGACCAGGCTGGATTTGCCCGAGCCAGAAATACCCGTCACCGCCGTGAAGCATCCCAGTGGGAAGTCCACGCTCAGGTCATTGAGGTTGTTGCGCGTCACGCCTTCGAGCTTCAACCAACCGGTGGGCTCACGGCGCGCCTGGCTCGGTGGGCGCCGCTCGGCAAACAGATATTCGCGCGTCTGCGACGCCTCGATATCCGCCAGGCCCGCTGGCGGGCCGCTGTACAGCACTTGCCCGCCGTGCTCGCCGGCAGCCGGCCCCACGTCGATCAGCCAGTCGGCGCGACGCATGGTTTCCAGGTCATGCTCAACCACAAACAGCGAATTGCCTGCGGCTTTCAAACGCTCCAGCGCAGTGAACAACGCTTCGCCATCCGCCGGGTGCAGACCCGCCGATGGTTCATCCAGCACATAGATCACGCCGAACAACTGCGAGCCCAATTGCGTGGCCAGGCGCAGGCGCTGCAGCTCGCCGGATGACAACGTCGGCGTGCTGCGCTCCAGGGACAGGTAGCCCAGGCCCAGCTCGATCAGGGTGCTCACGCGCTCAAGCAAATCCTCGGCGATGCGCTGGGCGGCCAGGCGTTTTTCCACCGACAGCTTCATCTTGTCCTGCCCCGCCGCGACCGGCCGCAGCAACTCGGCCAACTGCGACAGCGACAGTTGCGACAGCTCACCGATATCCACCCCGGCAAACTTCACCGACAGCGCCGCGCGGGTCAGGCGTTTGCCCTCGCACAACGGGCAGGCGCTGCCCTGCATGAACTGCGAGACGCGCTTTTTCATCAGCGCACTTTGGGTGTGGGTGAAGGTGTGCAGGATATAACGCCGCGCGCCACTGAAGGTGCCCTGGTAGCTGGGTTCGAGCTTGCGCTTCAAGGCCGCGCGGGTCTGTTCGGGCGTGAAGCCTGCGTACACCGGCACGGTCGGGGTTTCTTCGGTGAACAGGATCCAGTCGCGCTGCTTTTTCGGCAGGTCGCGCCAGGGAATGTCCACGTCATAGCCGAGCGTCACAAGGATGTCGCGCAGGTTCTGCCCTTGCCACGCCAACGGCCACGACGCCACCGCACGCTGGCGAATGGTCAACGACGGATCGGGCACCATCAGCGCCTCGGTCACCTCATACACCCGGCCCAGCCCATGGCACTGCGGGCACGCGCCCTGGGGCAGGTTCGGCGAAAAGTCCTCGGCGTACAGCATGGCCTGGCCCGGCGGATAACTGCCGGCACGCGAGTACAACATGCGGATCAGGCTCGACAAGGTCGTGACGCTGCCCACCGAAGAACGCGCACTCGGCGTGCCGCGCTGCTGCTGCAGGGCCACGGCCGGCGGCAGGCCTTCGATGGAATCCACATCCGGCACGCCGACCTGATCGATCAGGCGCCGTGCGTAAGGTGCTACCGATTCGAAATAGCGACGCTGGGCCTCGGCGTACACCGTGGAAAACGCCAGGGATGATTTGCCGGAGCCCGAGACGCCGGTGAACACCACCAGGGCGTCCCGCGGAATGTCGACGTCGACGTTACGCAGGTTATGTTCGCGAGCGCCGCGCACTCGCACAAAGCCAAGGTGCTGGCCGGTGACAGGAGGGATGTTGCGCTGTGAAGTCATGAAAGACCTTATCGGACAGTGAGCACGCTGCGCACCCGTTGTGTCAGGGATTCGGGGCTGTAGGGCTTGCTCAGCAGATGAATGTCGGGGCTCAGCAGATGATTGCTGGAGAGAATGTCGCGGGTGTGCCCGGAGGTGAACAGCACCGCCACCGGCGGTACCTGGGCGCGGGCCCAGTCGGCCAAGTCAGTGCTTTTGACCCGGCCGGGCATGACCACGTCGGTAAAAATCAGGTCCGGCTGCACGCCGCCCTGCAGCGCTTGCATCGCGCGGTCGCCGTCTTCGGCGGTGAGCACGGTGTAGCCCGACTGCTCGAGCAATTCCACCACCGTCACCCGTACATCGACGTTGTCCTCGACCACCAGAATGGTTTCCTGGCCGCCCGCGTGCGGCACAGCCTCAACGGGATGGCTGTCCGGGTCCTCGGCGCCGAGGCTGCGCGGAAAGTACATCTGCACCACCGTGCCCTTGCCCTCCTCGCTCCACACCTCGACATGGCCGCCGCTTTGCCGCACGAAACCAAACACCATGCTCAGGCCAAGGCCGGTGCCATGGCCTTCACGCTTGGTGGTAAAGAACGGTTCGAACACCCGCGCCAGGACCGCCGACGACATGCCCACGCCAATATCCGTGACGGCCAGGCGCACATATTCGCCAGGCAGGACGCTCTTGCCCGCACAGTCGTCGGGGTTGAGGATGATGTTATCGCCGGTGATGCGGATCACGCCCTCGCCTTGCATGGCATCGCGGGCATTGATCGCCAGGTTGAGCAAGGCGTTTTCCAGCTGGTTGCGGTCGACGTTGATGCACCAGGAATCCTGGGGCAACTGCACATCGATATGGATGGTTTCGCCCAACGCGCGCTGCAGTAATTCACCCAAACCTGCATAGATGCGCTGGGGGTTGTAAACAGCCGGCGACAACGGCTGGCGTCGAGCAAAGGCCAGCAGTTGCGACGACAGTTTGGCGCCGCGCTCCACCGCTGCGATGGCGGCCGTGACACGGCGCTGTACCTGGGCATTCTCGGGTTCGTGCCGGGCCAGCAGGTGCAGGTTGCCGGCGATCACTTGCAGCAGGTTATTGAAGTCGTGGGCCACGCCACCGGTCAGGCCGCCGATGGCTTCGAGTTTTTGCGACTGACGCAATTGCGCTTCGGCCGAGGAGCGCGCCTGCACTTCGGCCGCCACGCGTTGCTCCAGGTTATGCGTCAATTCCTGGCGTAAGCGCTCGGAGTTCACGTGACCGGTGGTCTCTACCACAATCGCGAGCACACCGGCCGGTTGTTGGTCATCGCCGGCGACGGGGCTGTAGTAAAGATCCATCCAGACATCTTCCGGCTTGCCATTGCGCAGCAGCACCAGTGCCTTGTTGTTGAACGATAACGTGCCGCCCGCCAGGCAGGTGTCCACGACATGCCGGTTGAACTCGGCCACTTCCGGCCAGCCCAGCTCCACGGGCGTGCCCAACAGAAACGGATGCCGGCCGCCGGCAAATATCGAGTAGCTGTCGTTGTAGATCATGTACCCAAGCCGCCCCCACAGCATCACCATCGGCATGGGGGATGCCAATAGCATCTGCACGGCGCTGACCAGACTCTTCGGCCAGGCGTGGATCGGGCCCAGGTCAGTGGTCGACCAGTCGAAGGCGCGGATCCGCTGGGCCATTTCACCGCCCCAGCCTTCGCAGCCATGGGTGTTGGATAAAAATTGCATCTATGGGCTCGTGGCGAAGAGAAGGATGGATGAGTGATGCAGTTACGCTGATAAAAACTTGGAGCCTGCCTGCAATAATTCGTTTCATTGCATATAGCTTATCCGAGAAGGACTGAGCAACTGCCGTCAGTGAAAATCCCGGCTGCGCACACTAATCCCATCCAGCAGCGGCGTCAGATCGGTCAGGCGCCCGGCAATCAAGTGCCGCACCTCGCCTACCGCCTCCCAGCGCCCGTCGACTTTCAACAGGCGCGAACCGACCAACGCCTGACGCTGACGCTCGGCCAAGTCACGCCAGACCACCACATTGAGGTTGCCGAACTCATCTTCCAGGGTGACGAAGGTAACCCCGCTGGCGGTGCCCGGGCGTTGCCGGCCAGTGACCAGCCCCGCGACGCTGACGTTGCGCCCATGCGCCACCGCCATCAGCTCGAGGGAACTGCGACAGCGGCGTTTACGCAGCTCATCACGCAGCAACGCCAAGGGATGCGGGCCAAGGGTGGTGCCGACCGTGGCGTAGTCGGCCTGCAGGTCTTCGCCAACCGTTGGTGCCGGCAGCGCCACCGCCGCTTCGTCGGGGCTGGGCAGGCCAGCGAACAGCCCCAGCTGTTTATGCACACCGGCCACTTCCCAGCGCGCCGTGTGCCGGTTGCCGGCCAACGCGCGCAAGGCGCCCGAGTCCGCCAGCAACGCCTGGGCGCGAGCATCCAGCCCGGCGCGTTCGTCCAGGTCGGCAATATCGCTGAACGTACCGCGCTGGCGGGCCGCTTCGATGCACCGCGCGTCCTCCTCGCGAAACCCCGAGATCATGCGCAAGCCCATGCGGATCGCCGGTTGCTGGCCGTCGATGGGTTCCAGGCTGCAATCCCAGTCACTGGCCAGCACATCCACCGGGCGGATCTGCAAGCGATGACGCCGCGCATCCTGCAGGATCTGGTCCGGGCTGTAGAAACCCATGGGCCAGCTGTTGATCAGTGCACAGGCAAAGGCCGCCGGCTCATGGCATTTGAGCCAGCAACTGGCGTAGGTCAGCAAGGCAAAGCTGGCCGCGTGGGACTCGGGGAAACCATAGCTGCCAAAGCCTTTGATCTGCTCGAAGATTTGCGCGGCAAATGCCTCGCTGTAACCGTTCTTGAGCATGCCGGTGCGCAGGCGCTCCTGATGCGGTTCCAGCCCGCCGTGGCGTTTCCAGGCGGCCATGGAACGGCGCAACTGGTCGGCCTCGCCGGGGCCATAGTCGGCGGCGACCATGGCGATCTGCATGACCTGTTCCTGAAACAGCGGCACGCCCAAGGTGCGTTCCAGCACCGCCTTGAGTTGCGGTGAGGGATACGTCGTCGGCTCTTCGTTATTACGCCTGCGCAAATACGGGTGCACCATGCCGCCCTGGATCGGCCCCGGCCGCACGATGGCGACCTCGATCACCAGGTCATAGAATTTTTGCGGCTTGAGCCTGGGCAGCATCGACATCTGCGCGCGCGACTCGATCTGGAACACGCCAATGGTGTCGGCCTTGCTGATCATCGCGTAGGTGGCGGCGTCTTCCTTGGGAATCGTCGCCAGCGCCAGGTCCAGGTTGCGATGCCGGCGCAGTAAATCGAAGCAGCGGCGGATCGCGCTGAGCATGCCCAGGGCCAGAATATCCACCTTGAGCAGGCCGACGGCATCGAGGTCGTCCTTGTCCCACTGGATGATGGTGCGCTCGGCCATGGCGGCGTTTTCCACCGGCACCAGCGTGTCCAGCGGGTATTCGGAAATCACGAAGCCGCCCGGGTGCTGGGACAAGTGCCGGGGGAAGCCGATCAACTGCTGCGTCAGCGTGAGCACACGGCGCAGGATCGGGCTTTGCGGGTCGAAGCCGCCTTCGCGCAGGCGCTCCAGGGGCGGCGCATCGTCACTCCAGCGCCCACAGCATTCGGCCAGGGCGTTGATCTGGTCCGGCGGTAAGCCGAGGGCCTTGGCCACATCGCGCACTGCGCCGGCCGCGTGGTAGCTGCTGACCACCGCCGTCAAGGCCGCCCGGGTGCGGCCGTAGCGCTGGAACACGTACTGCAGCACTTCTTCGCGGCGTTCGTGTTCGAAGTCGACGTCGATATCCGGCGGCTCGTTGCGCTCCTTGGACAGGAAGCGCTCGAACAGCATGCTCATCAGACTCGGGTTGATCTCGGTGATGCCCAAGGCAAAACACACCGCCGAGTTGGCCGCCGAGCCCCGGCCCTGGCACAGGATCGAACGGCTGCGGGCAAAGCGCACAATGTCGTGCACGGTGAGGAAATAACTTTCGTAACCCAGCTCGCTGATCAGCGCCAACTCATGGTTGATCTGCTGCAAGGTCTTGGCGTCGACACCCTCAGGCCAGCGCTGGGCAATGCCTTCTTCGGTGAGCTGGCGCAACCAGGATTTCGCGTTCTGGCCGGCGGGCACCAGCTCGCGCGGGTAGTGGTAACGCAATTGGCTGAGGTCGAACGTGCAGCGCCGCGCGATGGCCAGGGTTTCATCGAGCAAGGCCTGCGGGTACAGCGCGCCGAGGGCGTCGAGGCTGCGCAGGTGCCGCTCGCCATTGGGGTGCAGGCGTGTGCCGGCGTCGGCCACCGTGACGTGATGGCGGATGGCGGTCATGGTGTCTTGCAGGGCGCGGCGACCGCGCGCATGCATGTGCACATCGCCGCAGGCCACCGCCTTGATGTGCAGGCTGGCGGCCAGGGCCAGGCGCTGCTCCAGGTGGCGCGCATCGTTCTGGCCGCAATGCAGGTGCACCGCCAGCCACAGGCGATCGGCGAAGGTACGCCGCAGCCACTGGATCGAGGCCTGGGTGTCGCTGTCTTCGGCAACCCACAGCGCCAGCAGGCCAGGCAGAGGCTGGTCGAAGTCTTCCTGCAGCAGGCGATAACGACCTTTTTCGGCACGGCGTCGGGCCAGGGTGATCAGCCGGCACAAGTGCTGGTAGCCACTGAGGTCTTCTACCAGCAACACCAGTTTGGGGCCGTTCTCGATGCGCACCTCGCTGCCGATAATCAGCGGCATGTCCACCGCCTTCGCCGCCTGCCAGGCGCGCACGATGCCCGACAAGGTGCATTCGTCGGTGATCGCCAAGGCGCTGTAGCCTTGGCGCTTGGCGCGCTCGAACAACTCCAGCGCACTCGACGCGCCGCGCTGGAAACTGAAATTGGACAGGCAATGCAGCTCGGCGTAGCTCATGCAAACCAGCCTTGCAGCCACAACCCATCGCTTTGCCCGACGGTGCGATAGGCCCAGCCTTGCTGCCCGGCGCGGGTCTGGATCAGGTAATAGTCGCGGCGAATATCGGCGCCATCCCACCAACCGGATTCGATGCGTTCCGGGCCCATCAGAATCTGTACACCCTGCTCGGCCAGCAAGGTCGGCTCGTGCAGCAACCAGCCCGGGCGTTGCACCTTGTTCAAGGTGGGGCACGCGCGGCTATCGGCGGCGGCTTGCCAGGCGCATTCGGGGCGGTGGTCGGCATGAAAGCGCAGGCCTTGCACAGCTTCATCGCCCAGGCGTGCGCGCAGGCGTTCGCGCAGTTGTTCCCAGGGCAACGTCTGTTGCGGGCGGTCGTCGAACAAGTCCTGGCGCTGCGGCACGAACACCGGCAGGTCCTGGGCCACCAGGCGAAAGCCGCGTACCGGCGAGGTGACTTGCACCTGTTCCAGACGGCCACGGGCCAGTTCGAACAGCATCGCCGGTTCGCGCTCGGCGCTGAGCAGGCCGACCTTGATCACGCTGTCAGGCGCCTGGGCGTGTTCCAGGTGCAGGTCGAAACGCTGCACGCCGCTGTCGCGACCGCAGAGGAAGGCCGACAGGTCACCGGTCAGGCGGCGCAACGGAAACAGTAAGGCCTGGTGGGATTGCACATCGAAATTCAGCTCGATGCGTGCATCGAACTGCTCCGGTGGCTGATAGAACGCCAGTGGCAGCGGCCGCTGCCCGCTCAGCGCATCCAGGTGCTTGAGCAAGCCGGCATCAAAGCGCCGCGCCAGCGTGTGGCGGGGCAACGCCTGCACCTGGGCCAGCGTGCGCAGGCCCATGCGTGACAAGGCGGTGGCGGCTTGCGGGTCGAGGCCTGAACGGTCGACAGGCAGTGGCGCCAGGGCTTGGTGCAGCGCGTGATCATCGGCCACGGCCAGGCCATCGTAGATATTGGCCAGCACCCGCGCCGCCGCCGGATTGGGCGCGGCGACGATACGGTGGCGAAACCCCAACGCGGTCAGCTCGTTGCGCAACCGCGCCTCGAACTGCGGCCACGGCCCGAACAGGCCCAGGCTCGATTCGATCTCGAACAGCAAGGCGCGCGGGTAATACACACTGACCTGAGAACTGAAACGGTAAGCCCAGGCCGCCAGAAACTGCTGCCAGCGCTCGATTTCTGCGGGGTCGTATTCGGCGCTGGCGAAGGTCTTGGCCAGCGCATGCGCAGCCGTCAGCGATTGCCCGGGGCGCAGGCCCAGCGCGCGGGCGGCGGCATTGACGGTTTGCAACACGCGGCGCTGCGGTGTGCCGGCCAGCAGCACCAGCGGTTGATCGGGCTCGGGATGCACACGCTGCACCCCGTCCAGCGCCAATTGCGGGAAGACAATACACACCCAGCGCATGGCAACCTCAGTGCCCCGCCAGCGCAATCGGCGCCGGATGGGCCAGCCCGCCCCGGCATTTGAGCACCCGCACTTGCGCAGGTTTTGCCTCAATGGCAAGGCGCAAGGCGGCGGGCGAGGCATTGATTGCCTCGTGTAAAGAGCGCCAGGCAAACGCCAGGGTCTGCCCGGTTTCGGCCGCCACCTGCAAACGGCGCAAGGCGCGGTCATCAGCCTTGCGCGGCCAGCACAGCACGGCGCCGCAACTGCCGGAACGCAGGCATTGTTCGACGGCCCACAAGGTATCGCGCTCCTCGGCCTGGATCACCGAAAGCTGGCGCAAATCCACCCCGGCGTTCTGCCAGGCGTGCGGGTACGGCGTGTAAGGCGGCGCGACCAGCACGATGCGCTCCCCTGCCGTTGATAAGCGCGCCAGGGTCGGCAACACCAATTGCAACTCGCCGACCCCTTCCTTGGCCATCAGGATTTCGCTCAGGGCCGCCTCCGGCCAGCCGCCGCTGGGCAGCACCGCGTCCAGCGCCGCCAGCCCGGTGGGGTGCACGCTGGCCGGCGGCGCAACCGGTCGGCCCTTCCAGACTCGGCCGCCATTGAACAGCGAGTCCAGAGCAACGACGGCGCCCATCAGCCTTGCCTCACCAGGCCGCAGAACACTCCTTCGATGGCCAGGTCCTGGTCGGGGCCTACCTCGATGGGTTGATACGCGGGGTTACGCGGCAGCAGGCGCACATGTTCGCCATGGCGCTCGAAGCGTTTGATGGTGACCTCGCCGTCCAGACGCGCCACCACAATCTGGCCGTTCAAGGCTTCGGCGCTGCGACGTACGCCGACCAGGTCGCCGTCGAGAATGCCGTCTTCGATCATTGAATCGCCCTGCACCCGCAACAGGTAATCCGGGGTTTTCGCAAAGGTGGCGGGGTCCAGTTGCAGGCGGTTGTGCACTTCGGCGTCGGCGCCAATCGGCAAACCGGCGGCGACGCGACCGAGCACGGGCACATCCAGCCATTCGGGGCGTGCCGGCTGGTTGAGCAGGCGGATGCCCCGGGCCTGGTTAGGGTTGACCTCGATGTAACCGGCTTCCGTGAGGGCCACCACGTGCTTGCGCGCAACGCTGCGGGAGGCAAAACCGAACGCCTCGGCGATCTCGGCGAGGCTGGGGGGCTGGCCTTGCTGCGCGATACGGTCGCGGATGAAGGTCAGGATGGCAGTGCGGCGGGGGGTCAGGGTCGTCATGGAGTACATTTGTACTCTTGTAGGAAATCTCTGACAATAGCCGTCAGTCGGGAGCGCTTGAGTGCCTGTCTCAGGGCAGCAACGCACCCGTACTCAGCGCAAGCCTGCCACCTGAGTCAGCCATGAACTGGCCAAGTCTCAACTATCTTTGCGCCGCGCACCGCCAGCAAGTCCCCAAACTGCAACAGCACATACTCACTCTGCGTGGGCCGCAGTGGCGCGTTCGGGGGGGATGTTTGGGCGTGTCGTCACAGGCGGTCAGCAGGCCGAGGACGGCCAGCAATAAAGCAACGCAGCGCATGGCCACCCTCTCTTTTTAGGCTGTGGAAGCTGCTTGCACACTAAGGCAGCAACGCCACGGCGTTGAGGGTTTTGACGGACACAAAGGGGGCTTGGTGGGACAGTCGAATGCGGGGCGTTGGCCACCCCGCATCCAGCGGTTCGCTTAGAACGCGATACCGACCTTGAAACCGTATTCGTCACGCTTGAGCTTGGTGTTGTCGGCGACATAGGAGTCGTCGTCAAGCTTGTATTCGGTACGGGTGTAGTACAGGCCCGCCATCACTGGCAGGTCGCCTTTCTGGTTCATCAGCAGGCTGACTTCAGCGTAAGGGTTGGTGCGGTCCTTGAGGTCCACGGTGTCGCTGCCCACGCCATCGACTTTGAGCTTGGCACGGCCGTCGATGGTACGACGGGCACCGGCTTCGACGCGCAGAGTCATGTCATCGAACTGGTGGTTGTAACCCAGGGCAGCTTTGGCGAATGGCGACTTGTTGGTGAGCTTGACGTCGTAGTCATTGGTGTCCGGCTCGTAGCGGGTCCAGCTGTAGCCGCCACCCACAATCACGTCGACAAAGTTGCGCGCGTCGAGCGCGGCACGCCAGCCGAGGTCCAGGTCAGCCTGGCCTTCCTTGAGTTTGTTGTCGCTCTTTTCGCCGTACTTGGCTTCGATCCCGGCCTGGTAGATAAAGCCGGATTCAGCGGTGAGCTTGTTGCCGAAGTTGTAGAACAGGCCCGCTTCAGGCATGTGGTCCTTGTCGCTGTCGCTGCCGCCTTCGAGCTTGAAGTCGTTGTAGCTGCCCTGCAGACCGAAAACGGAAATCGGGCCCGTCGGTGCAGCGGCGAACACCACGGCAGGCGCAGCGACCAGCGCCAACAGCGAGGAGCCCTTGAGGAATTTTCCGAATAGCTTGGACATCGTTTTACATCTCCTTGTCTGGTGAGCAAATTATTCAGGAATCGCTTCGAACCTCGGCTTTCGCGAAAGGTTCGAATTAATTTGCGTCGATTTGGAGAAAAAACGGTTCAGCGCAGGCTCTATCTCAAGCTTCTTTGGAAGCTGCTATCACTAGGCCATTAAGGCTCTCGCGAAGAAGTGGATGCGCCGGCAGACGAATACCCAAGGTGCCATGCAGCACTGCCAGCAGCTCATCGACACTCTCGATTGCGCGCTTTTCACTGGGCTGATCCAGGCAGTGGACCGCGTAGTGGGCGTTATTCAATGTGTAGCGTTTACCCGGCGCGAGCAGCGCAGCTTTCAATTGCCCGACAAACACCGAATCCGGGTGCGTCGACACGTACCAGTTGCCGATTTCATAGTCCCTATCCGCCTGCACCTGCAGGTCAAACACATACAAGCCTCGCCACTCCTCGCCCACCTTGGCCCACAGGGTGTAATCGGCGCCATTGCACGTCAGCCGATAGGGTTCATGGGCAGTGGCCTGGGTCGCCTCGGTGTCCAGCTGCAAGGGGCTGCTTGGCACCATGCCGCCGAAGCCGACGTCGGTGACATAGCGCACGCCTTCCAGGGTGACCAGGCTCAGGCGATGGGTGCGCCCGGTGCGCGCATCTACCGGCCCGCCCATCACTACCCAGCCGGTGAGACCGCGCGCCTCGAAACCCAAATCCTGCAAGAGCGCGAGAAACAAGTGGTTCAACTCGAAGCAATACCCGCCACGCCCATCGAGCAGAACCTTTTGCTCGATGCTCGGCAAGTCGATCGGCACCGGGCAGCGCAGCAACGTCGACAGGCTTTCAAAGGCGAACGTGCACACATGGCGCAGCTGCAATTGCTGCAGGGTTTGCAGGGTCGGCGGCGGCGGCGTGTCGTAGCCCAGGCGTTGCAGATAAAGCTGGCGATGAGTCAAGCGGGGCATGGCGCGATCCTTGAGCGCGGGGCGAAGCGCTCACTATGCAGGGCCAGTGTGCGACTTGTCATTTTGACTGAACCTTTTTGAACACTCACCGATCCATCTATAACAAGACAGGGAGGCAACATGAGTACCGCAAAAATCTACACCATTAATTACCAACTGCACGGCCAACCGAAGTCCTTTGTGGTGCGCGCGGAGGTGATGAACAACGCCGAGGCGTGGCATTGGGCAGCGGTGGATGCCGACATCGCCCATGTCAGCCGCATTGGGCGTGTGGGTCACGAACAGGTGAAAAAAACCACTCGGCCCTGGGCGGAAAAGTTCGGTATTACCGACGTCACCTGGGTGCCGCCCAAATAAGCAAAAGCCCCGCAATGGCGGGGCTTTTTGTGTTTCTTTAGTTAGTTTTCAAGTCGCCCAGCGGATCATAGGGCGGCTTTTTTTTCGGCTGTTTTTCCTTGTCCAACGGCGCGATCGCAGGGCCGATGGGGTCGACTTGCGGGTCGGCTACATCCGGGGAATCCGGGTCAAAACCCAGCTCGTCCTTGCCACTGCCATGCTCGTCTGAACGCGGGCCTTTCGGGGGATTACTCACGGCGACCTCCTGGTTTTAAAGCGGGCGGGCTTTGTCGTGAAGGTGTTCGAGGTCTTGCTCGACCTGTTCCACATCGTCGTCCTGACGCTGCGCCGGGTCGTTGGGGCGTAACGCATCGTTATCGCGCTCCTCTTCACCGGGTGTGCGATCAGGGTCAGGGGTGCCGGGCGGCGGCTGTTTGTATTCGGGCATGATGGTTTACCTCACGGGGGCTACACAGATGTAGAGAAACCGCGGCAAGCCATCGTTCAACTTGATTGCGCAAAGCATGCGAAGATGCCACCCCGCCCTTCTTGAGACCAGACCCGGATGTTCGAGCTCAAACCCTGCGACCCCGCCACCTTCCGCCAGCAGACCCGCCGCAGCACCCTGATCATTGCCGTGCTGTTCGTGGCCCTGGCAATGCTGCTGTCGAGCCTGGCAGTCATGCTGTTCGGTGAACCTGGCGGTGACAACTTTCGCTTCAATGTCGGCGGCGTGTTTGCCGGGGTGTTGATCACCGTCGCGTTGGTGCGCGGGCCGTTCTGGACCCAACCCTGGCTCGCGCCGGCGGTGTATGGCTGGCAGCTCAAGCGCAGTTTGATGAGCGTCACCAACGTGATGCACAAGGTCACCGAAGGCGTGCAAGCCAACGACCCGACGGCGATCAAGCTGCTGCGTTTTTACCACTTGGGGCTCACGCAGATGCATGCGCTGGACGCCAACTCCAGTGCCCAGGCGCAATTGCTCGGCGAGATCGACGCCCACCAGGCGAAGATGCAGGCACTGGGCATCGACACCGAGCAAACACGCCTGGACCCCGCATGGCTGGACAGCCTTAAAAGCGCCTAAGCCAGCACGCCGATGCGCTGTTCATCCAGCCCCCGCACGAAAGCTTCTTGAAGGGACACACACTCCCTCACCGCGTCAGTTGGAAACCTGGGTGCGCCAGCAAAATACCGCGCTCACCGCGATGGCCGCGCCCGCCAGGCCGAACACCCAAGGCGCTGACGCCACCGGCAGCAACAGGCCCGCCAGCAACGGCCCGAGGCCCGCGCCGACATCGCGCCACACCGCATTCGAGGCCAGTGCCGAGACGCGCATCGAGCCCGGGTTGCGCTCGGCCACCAGGGTGGTCACCAGCGGCAGTTGCAGCGCGCGCAGCACCAATACCGCCGCCGCGCCGACAATCACCCAATAACTGCCGAACGCCGTCAGGGCCAGGGCACTCAAGAATGAAAACAGCAACAGCATCGACGTGGCGCCAAAGCGTTGCGCCGCCCGGCCGCCCAGGGGGCTCAGGAGCATTTCCGAGGCATACCGCAGGGCCATCAAGCCGCCGGCGATCAGCACCGCATCGCCGCCGAGAATCTTTTGTGCCTGGATCGACAGGCCAAAAATAAACAGCCCGTCCAGCGCCACGCCCTCGATAAACGACCAGGTCGCCACACTGTCGGGCCACTTGAAGCGCCGCCCGGTGCTGTGCAAATCATGCCCGGCAGTGGGCAAGCCACGCGCCACCCACAAGCCCGCCAGGCAGCAGCCGGCAAGCATCACAAAGATCGGACGTGGGCCGGCCCATAAGGTCAACCAGCCACCCAGCGGCAGCGCCAGCATCGGGCCGAGGGCGATCATCGCGCGTGAACGCCCCGCGCGGCGGGCTGCGCCAACGGGCTCGGACGTTGCCAACACTTGGGTCGACAGGTTCAGCGCGGCAAAACACAGGCCCCAGATCAGCCGCAGGCCCAGCAGCGCAGCGAACCCCGACAGCAGCGAATTGCCCAGGGCGCACACCGTCGCCGCCCCGGCAGCAATCATGCACGTCAGCCGGTCACCGTTGCGCGCATAGAAATTGAGCACATGCCGATAGCCAAAAATCCGCACCAGGCGGTTGGCTGCCAACAACACCCCGGCCTGCGCCAGCGTGATGCCAAAGGCCTGGGACTCCATCGGCAACAGCAAGTACAGCAACACGTCGCTGGGCAGGCATAACGCGAGGGTCAGCGCGGCGCGTCGGGACGTGGTATCGGCAGTGCGTTGGGCCAGGCTGGACATAAATCTGAAACATCCTGAAATATTCAGGCCGCCACGTTAGCCTTCCCATGGCGGACTTTACAACGCCCAATCACGCCTTTTTCCCATAGGGCAACAAACGCAAACCGCTGGCCACACTGCCCACCAACGCAAACACGCAACCCAGCCACAGCGCGTATTGCGGGCCACTGCCCAGGGACAGGTGAAAACACAACGCCACCAATGACGCCCCCAGCGTTTGCCCCAGCAACCGCGAGATCGCCACGATGCCGCTGGCCCCGCCGCTGCGGGCCAAGGGTGCGCTGGTCATGATCGCCTTGAGGTTGGGCGATTGAAAAAAGCCAAACCCGGCGCCGCACAGCGCCATGCGCCAGCCGATATCAAAGGCCGACGCGCCGCTGCTCAGGGTGGCCAGCGCCGCCATCCCCGCACTGAGCAGCAACAGGCCGATGCCGCACAACACGCCCAGCGACACACGGTCTGCCAGGCGCCCTGCGACCAGGGCCATGACCGCAACAACGGCCGGCCACGGCGTCATCAGAAAACCGGTTTCCACCTGGCTATGACCAAGCACCGCCTGCAGCAGAAACGGCAATGACACAAAGGCCAGGCCTTGAGCGCTGAACGCACAGATCGCCGTAAGGGAAGACAGCGCAAACACCGGGCGCTTGAACAGATCCAGGGCCAGCATCGGCGCCGGGTGCCCAGCCTGGCGGCGTAACAGTAACGCACCGCAGACCAGCGCCACGGCGATCAGGCCCAGGGTCAATGCGCCCTGAACGCCGTGCACCGCCGTGCCCAGGCCAAGCACCAGCAAGGCGAACAATCCGGCACACAGCAGCGCGGCGAGGCGGTCGAACGCGTGACCGGTCATGGGCAGTGTCGGCAATGACCGCAGGCCCAGCCCCAGGGCCAAAAGGCCCAGCGGCACGTTGATCAGGTACAGCCAGTGCCAGCTGGCCACCGACAGAATCGCCGACGCGGCAGTCGGCCCGAGGGTGAACGCCAGCCCCACCACCAGCGAGTTATAGCCAAGGCCGCGCCCGAGCATTTTTGCCGGGTAGATATGCCGCAGCAACGCGGTATTCACGCTCATGACCGCCGCCGCGCCCAGGCCTTGCGCCACACGCGCGGCCGTCAGGGTCAGCAACGACCCGGCCAGCCCGCACAACAGCGACGAGACAATAAACAGCAGCAACCCACCGAGGTATACCCGACGGTGCCCCCACACATCACTCAACGAAGCGAATGGCAGCACCGTGGCGATAATCGCCAGTTGGTAGGCGTTGACCACCCAGATCACCGAGGCCGAGTCGGTGCCGATGCCTTCGGCCAATGTGGGCAGCGCGGTGTTGACGATGGCCGTGTCGAGGGTCGCCATGCCGATCCCTAAAGAAAGAGCGATCACGGCCGGCAGGCGTTTATTGAAGGGCAACCCATCGGCAACAGAAGACATGAACAATCCGGCGCTGGTAACAAAGGCCCCTAGAGTACGGGCAGATGCGGATTTTTTCAGTGGCCAATTGCCTGGCTGTCAGAGTTTTCATGTTTACCACCGCCTCG